>JARIBV010000133.1 GCA_029257335.1 Faecousia sp. | reverse complement strand
CGCATCGTCACCGGGATCTATCCTCCCGGCAGTCAGCTGCCCGGCGTCCGGGCTCTGGCCCAGGAGGCAGCGGTGAACCCCAACACCATGCAGAAGGCTTTGCAGGAGCTGGAACGGGCAGGCCTCGTGTTTGCCCTGCGTACCAGCGGACGATTTGTAACGGAGGATGCTAAGATGATCGACACCATTCGGCAGCGCCTGGCTCTGGAGCAGGCAAAAACCTTCCTGGAAGGGATGAAAAAACTGGGTATTTCCAAAGAAGAGGCCCTGGCCCTGGTGGCCAGAGCAGAGAAGGAGGAAGCACAATGACCCCTATTTTACAGTGTCAGGACCTTTGCAAGCGGTACGGCCGCTTTGAGGCCCTCCATGATTTGACCCTCTCCATAGAGCCGGGCCGGATCGTGGGCCTCTTGGGCCCCAACGGTTCCGGTAAGTCCACCCTCATCAAGCTGGCCAACGGCCTGCTGGCTCCCACCCACGGCAGGATCCTCATTGACGGCAGGCAGCCGGGCCCGGAAACCAGAGCTCTGGTCTCCTATCTGCCGGAGCGGACCTATCTCAACAACTGGATGCGGATTTCCGACGCACTGGCCTATTTTCAGGACTTTTACCCGGACTTCCGGCCGGAACGGGCAAAGCAGATGATCCGGAATCTCGGCATCGACGAGACCAAGACCCTGGGCGCCATGAGCAAGGGCACCAGAGAAAAGGTGCAGCTGATCCTGGTCATGAGCCGGGCCGCCAAGCTGTACCTGCTGGATGAGCCCATCGGCGGCGTGGACCCTGCTGCAAGAGACTATATCCTCAACACCATTTTGAACAACTATGAGCCCTCGTCCACCATTGTCATCTCCACCCACCTGATTTCCGACATCGAGCGGATCCTGGATGATGTGATCTTCATTCAGAACGGCAGTCTCCTGCTCCAGTCCAGCGTGGAGCAGATCCGGGAAAATCAGGGCAAGAGCGTGGACGGCCTGTTCCGGGAGGTATTCAGATGCTGAAAAAACTTTTAAAACATGAGTACAAAGCCACTTCCCGCTTCTTCCTGCCCACCTATGGATGCTTTGTGCTCCTGCTGCTGGTGCAGCGGCTGAGTCTGCTGTGGGCCTCCTCCATGAGCAAAAACCAGAGCTTTGCGGGAGATCTGGCCCGGATCGTCATGAATCTGTTTTCCACTGCCAGTGTGCTGGCCCTCATTGCCCTGCTGATCTGCCCCATGGTTTACGGCATTGTCCGGTTCTATAAGAACCTGCTCACCGACGAGGGATATCTCTCCTTCACCCTGCCCGTCACGGCGGGACAGCACCTGGTCAGCAAGCTTTTGGTGCTTCTCACCTGGCAGGTCCTCACCTTCCTGGTGGCCGCCGGAAGCGGGGTCCTCTATTTCCTCTCCATCCATGCCCCGGGCGTACGGGAGATGTTCTCTGATATCGGCTTTGTTCTTCGGACCATATTGGAGGTGAAGGGCTGGGGCCTTCTGGCGGTGGTGCTGCTGGTGCTGGAGGTTTTCAGCCAGCTTACGGAGAATATCATGCGGCTGTATAACGCCATGAGCATCGGCCAGTGCTCCTCCGGTCACAAGCTTCTGGGCTCTGTGGCTGTGTACATCGCCCAAAATATGCTGCTGGGTCTGCTGCTGCAGGTTCCTGTCACCGTCTATTTGCTGAGTGCCGGCTCTGACCCCTTTGCAAGTCTGGTGCTGAACGACCCCGCCTCCCTGCCCGTGAAGAGCTGTCAGGTGATGTGTCTGTTCCTGGCAGGCGCCATGGCTGTCAATCTGGTGCTTTCCACGGTCTATTTTTTCATCAGCCGCCATTTCCTCACCAAAAAACTGAATCTGGCATAACCGCTCCACAGGCCGCTTGTTCAGCGGCCTGTGTGTTTTCTTTCCATTGCGTTTCCCCGCCACTCTATATTATAATAGTATCCCGGCCTTTTCCGGCTGTGAAATATGTTCCGGGCACCTGCAATATCTCTGTGAATTTTGCGACTATATAAGTGAAGGGCCGTTGTCCATTGCTTTGCGGGAAAGGAGGTCAGACCATGGAGGACAAACAGATCATTGCTCTGTATCATCGGCGCAGCGAGCAGGCCATTGCCGAAACCGACGCAAAATACGGTGCTCTATGCCGCAGCATTGCGCAAAACATCCTCAGCATCCGGGAAGATGCGGAGGAATGTGTGAACGACACCTATCACAGCGCATGGCTGCAAATGCCGCCCCAGTGGCCCAGGTCCCTGCAAGCCTTCTTAGGGCGCATCACCCGCAATCTCTCCATCAGCCGGTTTCGGGCAAATCACGCCCGGAAACGCTATGCCGGGCTGGAACTCATGCTGTCGGAATTGGATGAGTGTATCCCCGATCCCAGGGATGTGGAGCAAATCGTGGATGGACGGCAGCTTTCCGCTCTCATCAGCCGGTGGCTAGACGCCCTGCCCGGGGAGGAGCGCACCCTTTTTATCCGCCGATACTGGTACGGCGATTCTCTCCGGACCCTTGCCGGGGACTGCACCCCGGCCCAGCTGGCCCAGCGGATGTACCGGCTTCGCAGGCAGCTGAAAACTTTTTTGGAATCGGAAGGAGTGGTCCTATGAAAAGCGAAAAACTGTATGACGGCATCACCAACATCCGGGATGACCTGATCGACTCTGCCGCAGTCCCCAAAAAAGCCAGGCGCACAGCATGGCTTCGGGGAGCCGTTGCGGCAAGCCTGGCAGTGATTTTGGGAGCAGGTGCCCTGCTGTGGCCGGAGAAAACCCCGGTGGTTCCCACCGCCCACGCCATTATGGAGGCCCAATATCCCGAAATGGCCCCCTATCCCGATGAAAATGACTATTTGTTGTCCAACGGAGACCTTGATTTTGAACGGTATTCTGAAGCGTTTGAGGCATGGAATCAGGGAGTCCTGGCCCAAAGTCGGGATGCGGCGTACACCCAGGGCTTACAGCCCTTTTTCCTGCGCACCGTACCGGAATTTCTGGGAAACAGCACCCAGGAAAACCCTGTCTACTCCCCGATCAATGTCTATATGGCCCTGAGTATGCTGGCCGAGGTGACAGACGGAACCACCCGGCAGCAGATTTTGCAGCTTCTGGGCAAGGAAGATCCGGAATCCCTGCGGCGCCAGGCCAACGACATGTGGAACGCCACCTACCGCAAAGACGGGGCCGTTTCCTCCGTGCTGGCCAACTCCTTATGGCTGGATGAAACCATTGACTTTGTCCCCTCCACCCTGGAAATTCTGGCCGACAACTACTATGCCTCCACATATCAGGGCACCATGGGCAGCGCCCAATTCAATCAAGCCCTTCAGGATTGGCTCAATGCCCAGACCGAAGGGCTGCTGAAAGAGCAGGTAGACAAACTGACCCTGGACCCCCAAACCGTCCTGGCTCTGGCCTCCACCGTGTACTTTCAAGCCAAATGGAGTTCGGAATTTGACCCCCAGAAAACTGCCCCCGGTGTATTTCATTCCCCTTCCGGAGAAGAGACCGTGGACTTCCTCCACAAAGAGGAGGGGGCCATCTACTACTGGAACGACCACTTCGGCGCCATTGCCCGGCCTCTGGAAAACGGGGGGACCATGTGGTTTTTCCTTCCTGATGAGGGCGAAACACCCCAGCAGCTTCTTTCTCAGCCTGACATGATGGAGCTGGTTCAAGATCCCATGCAGTGGCAGCAGCAAAAGGAGTGCATGGTCCGCATGGCCATCCCCAAATTTGATGTTTCCAGTCAGATGGATCTGCGCAGCGGCCTGCAAAATCTGGGAATCACCCATGTCTTTGACCCGGACTTTGGGGATTTCAGCCCCATTACTCAGGTAGCTCCCATGTTTTTGACCCGGGTACAGCACGATGCCCGGGTAATCATCGATGAAGAAGGGGTCACGGCGGCCGCCTATACGGTGATGAGCCGGGAAGCAGCGGAGCCGCCTGCGCAGGAGACCGTGGACTTTGTGGCAGACCGGCCCTTTGTCTTTGTCATCACCACGGGTGACCGGCTTCCCTTGTTCGTCGGTGTGGTAAACCACCCGGACAGTCCTGCATAAAAATCCAAGAAAAAACGCAAAAACCGCCCCGGAAGAAGCTTCTTCCGGGGCGGTTCCCTGGTATGAAATTTTATGTACTCACTCTGAGAGATGACAGAATTTTGTTGATTTCATTACAAAGGCCGTGGCTAATGTTGTTACAGGGGAACATGATATTGAACGAGCCGTCTGCGGTCTCGAACCGAATCACATCTTTTCCTGATATCATGGCCTCTGTCACCTGCTTCAAGTCCTTGAGATACACAGACCTCAGCCGGCAGGAGAAATTTTTGCTGTATGCGACCCGCACGATCTGATAATAATTGAGGCAGTCCACCGCGCTGCCCAATGCCCCTGCCATAATCAGGCGGCGGTTGGTAAGCACATATCCATAGCTGCCCAGGTGCCACATTTTGGATCTGAAGTCGTGCATTCCTGCAAAGCACAGCAGTTCCTTCTCGTCGGCCTGAATTTCCTTTTCGATGGCTCTGAAATAACAGCGCAGAAATTTCTCCTCGTTTTTTCTTGCACTGTCCCGAAATACTGCATCTTCCCGGACCCAATTATAGTGTTCCAAGCAATACCGGGTCATTTCCTCCGCTTTTTTCTCCCCTTCCGTCAGACATGGCTCCTCGGAAGGAGCCGCCTGGGGAGGGGTCAGTCTGGCCCCGCACTTCGTGCAAAATGGGTCCTGCTCCCGCACCTCATTTCCACATTTTTCGCAAAACATACGCATCTTCCTTTTTGTATATTTGTTGAATATTTATGTATACCAAATTCCCCTTGAGGCCTCTCACAAGAGTGCCCCAAGGGGAGTTTTCATACACCGGGAAGAGTATCGTCGTGAAACACCCAGTCCGGGACATTATACACTTCATAACGGCCGGGGGCAGTAAGCACCACCACCCGGGAGATCCCGGCATTGATGATGAGTCCCTGACCGGAAGGCCCGGGACATCTGGGCTCCAGCTCTCCGGTCTGCACATTCACGCAGGCCATATACAAGGTTGCTCCGCGGCAGGCTTTGTGGTCCGCTGCCGCAATGGCGTTGACCTCTGCCGCAACCCCACGGCAAGGCTTCCCCTCCAGCTCGGCGCATTGTTCCAAATCGGCGCAGTGATCCCGTCCTTTGGGGGCACCATTGTACCCGGTGGCGATGATCTCCTCCTCGTTTACGATGACCGCACCGCAGTGGTACCGCCGACAGGTGGAACGCTGAGAAATGGTTCTGGCCATTTCCAAATAGCAATTTTCTTTCTCAATCCGGCTCATGGGGAACCCTCCTGTTGTGCCCTTCTGGCAGTTAAACTTTGGAAATTCTTACCTATTGTACCACATCGCTCCATATTGTGCAAGAGTTTTTGAGAAATTACTCCCCAGACGCAAATTTTCGTGGTTTTTTGGCAGTTTTCCTCCACCAGACTCCACTGAGAATCCACCGCCCCACTGCCCTTCCATGACAGGGTTTCTTCCCGTTCGTCAGAATATTCCCTTTGGGGTAAAAAAAGCAGGCCCGCAGGCCTGCCGGAATTGATTCTGTGTCTCTGGCACTCCATCCCGGCCGTGAGACTCAGTCTACGGCCAGATTCCCCTGTGTGTACAGGTGCACCGCTTTTTTGATGAATTCTTCTGTGAAGCCGAAATAGTCTGCCAGCTCCCAGGGCTCTGTAACGCCGCTGTGCAGCAGGTTCAGCAGTTCCTCTTTGTCGATGTGGCGCAAAATAGCGGCCCGGTCTGCCCGGTTTTCACACCGTTTCCGCTCGTCAAAGGGAGAATGTACATTGTAAAAACTGGAAGTTGCGATGTGACCCAGCTCGTGGGCCACCGCTGTGGTTTCTTCTGAGGTCGTGCGGAGCTTTGCCGGGTCAACTGCCAAGTGTCCGGGAACGGAGAGGCAGGAACAGCTCTCCATCGTCATAAAGTGTACGCCGATTCCGTCTGATTCCGCCTCCTGATATATATGCCACGGGAGAAGCATCACCATCAGTCCTTTTGTTTAATAAATTGTATGAAGCGCAGCACATCTCGTTTCTGCGCCTGGGTCAGATCCCGTACCTCCCCATACAGGGCAAAATCTACCCCATCCAAACAGAGGTCCTGCTCGTCTTCCGGCTCCAGCCGCGGCTCCTGCCCCAAAAGATAACCAACCGTTACGCCAAAATAGTCCGCAATTTTTTGCGCCGTCACGGCAGAAACCCCGGAGCGTCGGCCCATTTTCAGGTCTGTCAGCAGTCCCTTGCTGATCTTCAGATCGCTGCACATCCTGCCGCCTTTGATGCCTCTTTCTTGGCAAAGTTCGGCAATTCGCTCATATAGAGTACCCATACAAGTACCTCCTTTTTATATATCTTTCACAAAAGTTCTAAATCAAGTACTAAAGGCCTTGACAAGGTACTCGTACGAGTATTATAATAGGGCCATGCAAAGTACTTAAACAAGTATCTCACATTCTTATTATAGTACCAAGCCGGGTACTTGTCAACGAAAGATTTCGTAAGGAGGCAAGTCGATATGACCGGAAAGGACTTTGTTCTGTGGGTCCATACGGAGCTTCAACGACAGACAGGCCTGTACGGTGACCACAGCGATCCGTCCGGGGGGCCGGAAAGCGCAAGCCCCTCTAGATTGCCGGAACCATCTGCAAGCTGCCCGGTTCGAGCATATCACAACAACTGTCCGTTTAATCGGTCATTTAGAAAGGAGCTATATGAAGTATCTGAAAATCAAAACCCTGACTCTGCAAAACTTCAAGGGAGTCTCCTATTTTCAGGGAGACTTCGGCCTGGAAAATGCCACGCTCACCGGGTCCAACGGCGTGGGAAAAACCACGGTATTCGACGCCTTTGCCTGGCTGGTGTACGGCACCGACAGTCAGGGCCACGGAGAGAAAACCATCCAGGTCAAACCCCTCACGGACCGGGGCACCACCCGGGACCGGGAGGCCGTGACCTCCGTGGAGCTTTCCTGCACCATGGACGGCCGCCCTCTGGTCCTGAAAAAGGAGATGTTTGAGCAGTGGAGTGTCCCCAAAGGGGACACGGTCCCCCGGCTGGAGGGCAACCGGTTCCGTTTCTTCTATCAGGGGATGCCGGTGCGCCGCAGCCGGTTTGAGGAGGTGACCCAGTCTCTGTTCCGCTCCTGTCTGGGCCAGCTCCAGACCGGAGTGGTGCGGCTGTGTCAGGATCTGCACTGGAAACAGCGGCGGGAGCTTCTGTGCAGCATTGCCCAGACCCCCTCGGACCGGGCCCTCATGGAGTCTGACCCCTCCATGGCGGCTCTGCTGTCCCAGATGGAGTCCGACAGCGCCCAGAGTCTGCGCCAGCACTACAGCAGGCAGAAAAGCCAGTACGCAGGGCTGAGAGCCAATCTCAACGCCAAATTGGAAGAAACACGGGAGATCATACGAATCCTGTCCCAACGAGTAGAAATGATACACGCTCAGCTCTGCGAAAACCAGCGAAACATGGAGGAAACTGAAAAATCTTTGTTTTTGCTCTCGAAACTCACCCAGCGAAAGTCCGCCTGTCTGGAATCCTCCCTCCGGCAGCTTCTGTCTCCCCTGGTGCTGCGTCTCAGGCGGCCCCTGCTGGACGGAGGCTTCGAGGACTGCTGCGAGCTGCTCTATGAGGGCATCCCCTACAGCAATCTCAGCACCGGACAGAAGATCCGGGTGGATCTGATGCTTGCCTCCCGGCTGGCAGAGGTCACGGATCTGTGCCTGCCCTGCTTTGTGGACAACGCCGAGGCCCTCACGGAGCAGATCGACTATCCCGGCCAGTGCATCCGCCTGGTGACCGGCACCGGCCCCTTGGAGGTGATGCGCCGTGGGAAAGAAGCCAATCAATTCGGAGATCACCTCCAGTGATGTATTTCTGTCCATGAGCCATCAGGCCCAGCTTTTATACTTCCACATGGTGCTGGGAGCCGATGAAGACGGCGTGGTCAACAGCTCCAGGGCCATTTTGGGCAGTCTGGGCCTTTCCAACCAGGCCTTACAGGAGCTGGCCCAGATGCGTTTCGTCCTTCTGGTCGGGCCCTGGGTGGTCATCAAGCACAGCAGGCTCCACAATTCCATCCAGAAATTGCGGCAGCTCCATCTGCCCCGGCTGCCGGAAGTGGCAAAGCAGCTCTATCTCCGCCCCGACGGGGTCTATACCGATCACCGGGAAGCAGGCTATCAGACCCTGTGGGAAGAAAAGTCCGCCCTTCTCTCCTCTTTGCACCCTCTGCCGAAGGAAGAGAAAAGAAGAGAAAGAAAAGAAAGAAAAGAAGCCACCTCTTTTAACAAAGAGGTGGACACGGGCCTGCCCGTGCCCGTGCCCGCCCCCACACGCGAGAAAGAAAAGCTGGAATTGCTTCGCGGGGAGCTGGGACAGGGCCTGGTCATGCTGACCGACCACCAGATGGAGGACCTGCTGGACAAGCTGGGGGTGGATGTGTTTGACCAGTATGTGCAAAAGCTTGCCAACTATTTAAGCTCCACCGGCTATCAGGTCAGGAACCACTACAAAACCATCCTTCGCTGGTGGAAACAGGACAGCCAGGTGGACACCCCGGAAAGCAGCCGCCCCTGACCCCCTGGTCTCAGACATTCTTGGAAAGGAGGATTCCCATGAAAACCAATCTGCCGGAGTGTCCCTTCTACACCAAGGGACAAAACAATGTGCTGTTCTGCGAAGGGGTTTTTACCCGATGCCGGAACCGTACCGAGTTCTTCAACAGAAAAGAACGGGAGGAGGTGGAAGATGCCTTTTGCCGAAGCTTTTACAAAGACTGCCCTCTGTACCATGCCATCAACGAAAAATACGAGTGAGGTGATTTTTTGAATCATACCGTTGAACCGAAGCTGGAGGCCCTGGCCCTGGGGGTGCAGCGGCTGTGTGACATTGTGGCCGCCGCCCTCACGGATTCCGAACAGTTCTACCAGTATGTCCTGCACCGCAGCGAAACCTACAAAGACCCTGTGGACGACGGCACCGGCAATCTCATCAGCCGCAAAACCTGGTCGGAGCTGGTGCGTCTGGACAAGCTGGACACCAAGGCCGTGAAGGAAATGTCCAATGTCCTCAAGGAGCTGCTGGCCATTTTGCGGGACCTGTACGGTCTGGACGGCCCCGCTCTGGCCCACAAGAAGGCCCTGGACGAGGCAAGACTGGCTCTGGCCGCCCAGAAAAAGGAGACGGTCTCCGCCCAGATCGTTCTGGAGGACATGCCCGGGGAGTACTGCACATGAGGATCCATATGCCAAAACCAAACGAAAAACAGCGCCTGGCCCTGTCGGACAACCACCGCTATGTGGCCTATGGCGGTGCCCGGGGCGGCGGAAAGAGCTGGTTCGTCCGGTGGAAGGCAGTTTTGCTGTGCGCCCGGTATCCCGGCATCAAGATCCTGATTACCCGGCGGACCTACAAGGAGCTGACCAATAACCACATCATCCCCTTGCAGCAGATGCTGGGCTCTGTGTGCCGGTTCCACCGAACGGACAAATGCTTTCGCTTTCCCAACGGCTCTTCCATCTGGTTCGGCTACTGTGACGGCGAAGGGGATCTGGGCCAGTATCAGGGTGCAGAATACGATGTGTGGTTCGCTGACGAGGCCGGGCAGTTCCAGGAGAGCTGGCTCACCCAGATCGATGCCTGCGTCCGTGGGGCCAACCACTTTCCCAAGCGTACCTATTACACTTTGAACCCCGGCGGCCCCTCCCACGGCTATTTTAAGCGGCTGTTTATCGACCGGCGCTTTCGTCCGGGAGAGGACCCCAAGGACTACGCCTTCATTCAGGCCCTGGTCACGGACAATGAAGCTCTGCTGTCTCAGCAGCCGGAATACATCAAGAGTCTGGAAAAGCTCCCTCCCAAGCTGAAAGAGGCCTGGCTTTTCGGCCGATGGGATGTGTACGAAGGGCAGTTTTTCGAGGACTTTCACCCGGACCCTCCCCCTGACAAGGGAGATCCCCAGACCCTGCGCAGACAGCGCAGATGGTGCCATGTCATCGAGCCTTTTGACATTCCGAAGAGCTGGACTGTCTATCGCTCCTATGACTGGGGCTATGGCAAGCCCTTCTCCTTCGGCTGGTGGGCGGTGGATTATGACGGGGTGCTCTATCGGATCCTGGAGCTGTACGGCTGCACCGACACCCCCAATCAAGGGGTCCGCTGGACCGTGGAAAAGCAGATGCAGGAGGCCCGGCGGCTGGAACAGACCCACCCAATGCTCAAGGGCCGGGAGATCCGAGGGGTTGCCGACCCCTCCATCTGGGACGGCAGCCGGGGCGACAGCGTGGCGGATACCGCCATGAAATACGGCCTGTACTTCACCCCCGGTGTCAACGACCGGATCCCCGGCTGGATGCAGGTCCACTATCGGCTGGCCTTCGATGAAAACGGCTATGCCAATCTCTATGTTTTTCCCTCCTGCAAGGCCTTCATCCGCACCATTCCCCTATTGCAGTTTGACAAGCATCGGCCCGAAGATCTGGACACGGAGGGAGAAGACCATGTGGCCGACGAAGTGCGCTATATGTGCATGGCCCGCCCCATCCGGCCTCAGGCGGAGGACGCTTCCCCCGGCAGTCTGAGTCTGGACCCCCTGGGGCGGTGGTAACCCCATTTTTAAGACAGGAGGAATCCAATGAATCAACAAATCGATCAGGACAGACTCATGGTGTTTTCCAACACCCTGGAGGAATATCGCCGGGGCAAGCAGGCCATTGAGTCACGCATTGTGGAGGCGGAGGAATTCTGGAAGCTGCGGCACTGGCGTTCCATCCGGGACAAAAACCCCGACGAGCCGGAACCCGCCTCCGGCTGGCTGGTCAACGCCATTCTCTCCAAGCACTCCGATGCGGTGGACGCCTATCCCGAAGCCCTGTGCCTGCCCAGAGAGGCCCAGGATCAGCAGGAGGCCAAAATGCTCAGCACCATCCTGCCTGTGATCCTACAGCAAAACGACTTTGCACAGGTCTGGTCCGATGTGTGGTGGTACAAGCTCAAATCCGGCACCGGTGTCTACGGCGTATTCTGGGATGCGGAAAAAAACGGCGGCCTGGGGGACATCTCCATCCAGAAGGTGGATATTCTGAACCTCTTCTGGGAGCCCGGGGTTTCCCGGTTGCAGGACAGCCGATATGTGTTCCATGTGACCTTGCAGGACAATGAGGTCCTGCTGGCCCAGTATCCCGGCCTTGCGGGGCATCTTGGCAGCGGCAGCTCCCCTGTGCGCCGGTACCACTATGACGAGAACATCTCCACCCAGGGCAAAAGCCCGGTGATTGAGGTGTACTACAAAGTTCGGGGAGTGCTGCATTACTGCAAATATGTGAACGATGTGGTGCTCTACGCCACGGAGGAGGACCCTTTGCTCTGGGAACGGGGCCTCTATGACCACGGCCAGTACCCCTTCCTGTTTGATCCCCTCTTCCCGGAGGAGGGCTACCCCGGCTGCGGATACGGCTATGTGGATCTGTGCAAGGACCCCCAGAAAATCGTGGACATTCTCAACAACTGCTTTGTCCAGTCCGCCGTGGCGGCCTCCACCCCCCGGTGGTTCGTCCGGGCCGACGGAGGCGTGAACGAAGAGGAATACGCCGACCTCACCAAGAAGTTCGTCCATGTGCAGGGCCGGGTGGATGCCGACAGCATCCTGCAAATCCAGACCAGCCCCATGCCGGGCAATGCCGTGGAATATATGCAAATGAAGATCAACGAGATCAAGGAGGTCTCCGGCAACCGGGACATCAACAACGGCGGTGCTGCCTCCGTCACTGCCGCCTCTGCCATCGTGGCCTTGCAGGAGGCAGGAAACGGACTGAGCCGGGACATGATTGCAGGGTCTTACCGCACCTTCCGGCACATCATTGAGCTTTGCATCGAGCTTATCCGGCAGTTTTATGACATTCCCCGCACCTTCCGCATTGTGGGAGAAGACGGGCTCAGCTTCTGCCGCTATTCCAACGCCCATCTGCGGCCCCAGGCGCTTGGCATGGGAGCCAGACTCCCGGTGTTTGACATCGAGGTGCAGATTCAGGCCGAAAGCCCCTATTCCAGAGAAAGTGCCAACCAGCTGGCCATCCAGCTCTATCAGCTGGGGGTATTCCAGCCCCAGAATGCCGCCGCTGCCAGAGGACTTTTGCAGATGATGGATTTCAAGGGAAAGGAGAAGCTTTTGCAGCTGGTGGAGAAAAATGCCCTGCTCCTGCCCGCTCCACCCCCTCCCGGCAAGGCAAAGCTCCCTCCTCCTGCCCGAAAAGAACCTGCGTATCTGGCCAATGCCAGGGCCCAGGCCCGGGACGGAGCAAAGCCCCGATGATCCGGGGGATCTATACCACCTATGAGGTGGAGCTGCGAGGCCACGCAGGGGTGGCCCCGAAGGGGCAGGATCTGGTCTGTGCGGCGGTGAGTATGCTGGTGTGCGCCATGGCGGCACGGCTTCGGCAGGATCAATGCCTGCAAACCGCCGTTTTAGAGCCGGGCTACGCCCACATCGTGGGCACGCCGGGAACCGTTTCCCGGCAGGCAGTGTCCTTTGTGGCGGCAGGGCTGGAGCTTCTTTCCCGCATCTATCCTGCCGAAATTTCCATAACCCAAGGGAAGAAAGGAGATACCTATGGACAAAACCCCCACCTCCGGCAGACAGCCGGACAAGCAGAAGCTGGCACGGATCCAGCAGCAGGTCCAGGAGAAGACCCGTGCAGAGCTTACTCTTTCCCCGCAGGAGCAAGATGCTCCTGCCAAGACCCGGGAGAAGCCCCCCTGCCATGACCGAAAGCAGGAACCCGCCTCTGAGACATCGAAGCAGGACCCCGCCTCTGAGGCACCGAAGCAGGACGAGGCCGCTTCTGACCCGGAGCCTTCCAAGCCGCCCGAGCATCCCTGGGACACGGTCTACCGCCAGTTTCAGCAGGCCCGGAAACGGTTTCCCCAGCTGGATCTGGTGAAGGAAATGGAGAATCCGGCCTTTGGCCGTCTCATTGCCACAGGCTTTCCCGTGGAAACCGCCTATGAGCTGATCCATCTCAAGGAGATGATCGGCAGGGCCATGGCACAGGTGGCCCGGCAGACCGCCCTGGAGATGACCCAGGCCCTTCAGTCCGGCAGCCTTCGTCCCAGAGAGGGCGCCCTGGGGGGTGCCCAGGGGGGCGTCTGCATCCGGGATCCCCGCTATTTCACCCAGCAGCAGCGGCAGGACTACCGCAACCGGGCCATGCGGGGGGAACGGGTGATCTTTTAGCCCATGTCCCGCAGAAAGGGGGGGATGTGCATGTAGGATTCTCTGCGACGCAGCTTTCGCTGTGCCTCATCCGTCCGTAACACAATCTGTCACACAGGAAAAGGAGAATGTATATGATGAACGATATTCTGGATTTGCAGCTCTTTGCCGAAGGCGGCACCCTGGTCAACACCACCACCGGCACCTCCGATGCCTACAAGGGAACCACTACCACCAACAACGGCATGAGCCACACCATGAAAACCTATTATGACACGGAGCTTCTGGAAAACTCCCGTCCTCAGCTGGTGTTCACCCAGCTGGGCAGAAAGCAGATCCTCCCCCGGAACCACGGCAAGACCGTCCAGTGGAGAAAGTTCAACACCTTTGAAAAGGCCATGACCCCTCTGGTAGAGGCGGTCATCCCCACCGGCAAGCAGTTCGGCATGACTTCCACCTCCGTTGAGGTGCAGCAGTTCGGTGACTACACCTCTATCTCCGACCAGCTGGACCTGCACGCCGTGGACCCCATCATTCTGGGTGCCACCGAGGAAATGGGTGCCGCCGCAGGCGCCACCGCAGACACCCTGGTCCGCAATGTGCTTCTCACCGGCACCAATGTGATGTACGCCCCCAAGGGCAGCACCCCCAACACCTCCCGTGCCACCCTCACCGCCGAGTGCAAGCTCACTCCCGATGTGGTGCACAAGGCCGTAACCTGGCTGAAAAAGTGCAAGGCGCCCAAGTTTGACGGCAAGTGGTATGTGGCTGTCATCCACCCCTCCGTTGCCTATGACCTCACCGCCAGTCAGGAGTGGGTGGAAGCCCACAAGTATGCCGCCGTCACCGATATTTTCAAGGGCGAAATCGGCCAGCTCCGTGGCTGCCGCTTCATCGAGTCCACGGAGGCCCCGGTCATGACCGGCGGCGCAGGAGGCGCCATGGTCTACGCCACCTTGTTCTTCGGCAAGAACGCCTTTGGCGTGGTGGACCCGGAGGGCATGGGCCTGGAAATGATCATCAAGGACAAGTCTCAGGTGGGCGGTCCTCTGAACCAGTTCTCCACCGTGGGCTATAAGTTTGAATCCGCAACCCAGATCCTCTATCAGGAGAGAATGGTCCGCGTGGAAAGCGGCTCTTCCTTCTCTTCTGTAGACGAAGCCAACTAAGGAGGTAACCGACTATGAAAACCGTATTTTTACCCAGAGCCCAGAAGGGCCAGGAAGCCGATATTTTTGTGGGCGTCAACGGACAGGGCTGGCGCATCCAGCGGGGCGTGGAGGTCCAGGTGGACGATGCCGTGGCAGAGGTCCTGGCCAATGCCCGGGCCGCCCAGGAGAAAAACGACGCCTTCCTTCAGGAAAACAGTCAGGATTGAGGTGATTGCATGACCATCGGCGAAGCGATCACCGCCTCCCGCCGCCGATTCGGGGCGGTGGTTCCGGCGGAGGTCATGGTGCAGTGGCTGTCCCACCTGGACGGGGCCATGCACAAAGAGCTTCTGCAAACCCATTATATAGCGGATGAGACCTTCTTTCTCCCCTATGACGGGGACACGGATCTTTCCACTCCCCTTTTGGTCCCGTTTCCCTATGACACCCTCTATGGACCCTATCTGGAGATGAAAACCGCCGAGGTCCTGGGAGAGACGCTTCTGTGCAACAATGCCGCCGCCCAGTACCACAGCGCCCTTCTCACCTATATGGATGCCGTGAACCGCACCTGCCCCCCCAAGGGGGCGGTGAGTCTGAAGCTGTTCTAGCAGAAAGGAGGCTGCCTATGTTCTATCCCAAACTGACGGTGCCCAGAGAGATCCGCAAGACCCTACAGGCCTTCGGGGGCCTCAATCGGGCCAGCCGCATCGGGGAGGGAGAGATGCAGGGGGAGGAGAATCTCTCCTCCCACCGCTATCCCCTGCTGTGCCCCAGAAAAAGCAGGGTCCGGCGCATTTCCGGCCAGAACCTCCGGGGACTGGGCTGGATGGACGGCCCGGTCTATGTGACGGACAACCACATTGTGGTGGGGGGGAAAATCCACCCCCTCACCATCGGCGGAACCGACGAGATCACCATTTTGTCCATGGGGTCCTATCTCCTGTTCTTCCATCTGGGCATGTATATGTCCCCCTCCTATCTCAACACCGCAGATCCCCAGGACTATGGTCTGGTGGACAACCTCATCGGCTTTTCCACCGCCAATGTGAATCTGAAAATGGAGCTTTGCAATCGGGAAGGAACGGTGTACTCCGTAACCCCCCAGTCGGAGCCCCCCGCAAGCCCCTCCGGAGGCACCCTTTGGCTGGATGGCAGCGGCCCTCTGTGTCTCAAGCAGTGGGACTCCGGCCTTAAAAGCTGGACTGCCGTTGCCGACACTTATGTAAAGCTGTCCGCCCCTCATCTGGGAGACGGCTTTTCCAGAGGAGACGGCGTAACGCTGGACGGCCTGACGCTGCCTGACGGTGCGGTTGTCAATCCCTGCTGCACCCTGACGGAGGTGGGCGACAACTTCCTCATCGTGCCGGGGATCCTGCCCAGAACCACGGTCCAGACCAGAGGGGTGTTTCGGGTCCTGCGGCAGTGTCCTCAGCTGGATTATGTGGTGGAGGCAGGAAACCGCCTCTGGGGCTGCCGCTACGGCCCTTCCCACAAAGACGGCACCCTGGTCAACGAGATCTATGCCTGCGCTCTGGGGGATTTCAAAAACTGGAACAAGTTTGAAGGGCTCTCCACGGACAGCTATGTGGCCTCTCGGGGCTCTCAGGGCCCCTGGACCGGAGCCGTGACCTATCAGGGAAGGCCCGTCTTCTTCAAGGCCAACTCCATGGAAACCGTGTACCCCTCCTCCGGCGGTGCCCATCAGATTTCCGTGGCCAACTGCCGGGGCCCCGTGCCCGACTCTCTGGCGGTGTGTCAGGAGGTGCTGTACTACTGCACGGGAAGAGAAGTGGTGGCCTATGACGGCTCCTATCCCAAGACCGTTTCCCAGGCGCTGGGACCTCTTTCCTGCACCAAGGCCCTGGCCGGGGCTTTGGGAGACAAGCTGTATCTGTCCATTCCCGGCGGACTGTATGTGTTTGACACCGCTCTCGGCATCTGGCACCGGGAGGACAGCCCCCAGATCCGCCATTTTGCCGGAGACACCAACACCCTGGTATTTTCCACAAAGGACAGCATCTATGAGGTGGAGGCCGGGCAGGAACCCGTGTCCTGGTGGGCAGAATCCGGCGCCTTTGAGCTGGCCACGGAGCACCGGCAGTTCCTGCGGCGGCTCCTTCTGCGGCTGCGGCCCAGTCCCGGTGCCTGGGCAGATGTGCTGGTGTCCTATGACGACCAGGAGACCTGGCACCATGTGAGCCATGTGCAGGGGGACGGCAGCCTCATCACCCATCAGGTGGTGATCTTCCCCCGGCGCTGCGACCATCTGCGGCTGCGGCTGGAGGGCCATGGACAGGTGGAGATCTACACCCTTACCAGAATCTACGAACAAGGAAGTGACACCCCATGAATGTTCTGCCCCAGCCCCCACGGCCCCAGGGCACCACACAGGAACAGGTCCAAGCCCTGTATCGGTATCTGTTTCTTCTCATTGCACAACTGAATCGGGAGGATCGTGATGGAAACTAAGAAAAAACCACAGCAATATCAGTCCCAGCACAAAGAAGAGCTGGACCAGATCTATGAAAAGATCACCACCAGAAAGCCCTTTACCTTTGATCTGGACGAAAATTCCCTGTATCAGCAGTATAAAAACCAGTATATCAATCTGGGCCGACAGGCCATGGCGGACACCCAGGGCAAGGCCGCCGGCCTCACGGGAGGCTACAGCACCTCCTACAGCCAGAATGTGGGACAGCAGGCCTACAACGCCTATCTGGAGCAGCTCAATCAACTGGTGCCGGAGCTGTACGCCCAGGCCCACAGCGTCTATGACCGGGAAGGACAGGATCTTCTGGACCTGTACCAGTTAAAGACCCAGCAGGAGTCTGCCGACTACTCCCGCTGGCAGGATGCCTACCGCAACTGGCTGGAAGAATACGGCCTTGCCATGCAGGAGCAGGACCGCAAGCAGCAGCAGGAGAACTGGCAGAAGGAATTTGACAGCAAGCAGCACCAGTGGCAGCAGGAATTCGACCGGGATCAGGCCCAGGCCCTGCGAAACGCCTCAGCCGGCGGCAGCCGAAGCGGCGGCGGCCGAAGCGGTGGAAAACCCCGCCGAACCTTCGAGACCGACTCCGACCCCTATCTCTATGTGCTGGCAGAGGAGTGGCTGCGCCAGGGCAAAGGCCCCACGGATCGCTGGCGGTTCCTCAAGGCCGAGGGCTATCCCTGGGAAGCCCTGGCCGAATTCAACCGCATCATTGCGGATCTGGAGTCCGAACGGGAAAAGAAGGACCACCCCAAGGCCCCTCCCCATCTCATGGACCGGGTCAACACCCCTTATTAAAAAGAGGCGCAGGCGGCGCTGCCAAAACGCCGCCTGCCTTCTTCCCGCCGGAACCCATCCCACTATTTTCGCACAGAAAGGAGATGACCCCCTCTGGATCATTCCAATATCCCCTCTTCCGGGCTTTCCCCCTGCATTGAATCCGGCGAGATTTTGTGCTGCGCCGGAGATACAGGCTCTATCGACTTTTCCCTGGAGCTTCGGGATCAGGACGGGACCCCCGTTTCCCCCGGTACCTCCGAGGAGGTGGAGCTGACCCTCTTCAACCGCTCCCGGCAGGTGGTTCTCAAAGTGACGGCCTCGCAGAGCCACCGCATTTCCCTGCCCCTCCGGGGCGATCTTCCCCAGGGGCGATATCACTACCGCATCCGTGTCCGCCACAACAGCCAATGGACCACTGTGGTCACGGACCAGCCTTTGATCGTGAGGTGAACCGATGAATATTACAGCAAGTGTAAAGGGGGTCATCCAGCGGGGCATCGCCCAGGTGGAGGTCAAAGGCGGCCGTCTGCATGTGACCCTCACAGACGGGACCCAGCTGAATCTGGGCACCGTGGCAGGCCGGGGCATTACCCTGGCCCAGGTAAAAGGCGATGATCTCATTCTCCATTTTTCCGACGGCACCACCCAGAACGTAGGCTCCATCCGGGGCCGGGGCATTTCCCACGCCTATATGGAAGGAGATCACCTGATGCTGGCCTATACCGACGGTGTGACCCAGAATGTGGGGTCCTTTAAAAACCGGGGCATCCAGAGCATTGCCAAAACCGGCACCCAGGGAAAAACCGACACCTATACCATCACCTACACCGACGGCACCTCCTGGACCTACACCGTGGAAAACGGCAGGGACGGCACCTTCGACGGTACCTTGCAGGGAGATCTGCGGCTGCGCGGCGGCTGTGTCCGGTTTCAGTCCCGCAACGGAGCCGATTTGTTTCCCCTGGCTGCCACCACCGATCCGGACAGCACCATCCGTCTGGGAGGTCAGAGCCAGCCCATCCGTGTGGGCCCTCTGGCAAATCCCCTAAAAAATACCGATGCCGTCAATAAGGCATACGTGGATTCCCTGCTTGCAGGCTCCGTGAATGCCATTGACCGGCTGATTGGAGGGAACTAACCATGGCCACAGCCCAAGCTGTGATCGAAAAACTGCAAAATCTGCTGCGCATCTCCAACAACATCACCGGCACGCAGCATCCCGATCTCTCCAGCGCCATGAAGACACTCTTTGCAGGCTACCAGTCTTCCAATCTGGTGCACCGGGGCCAGTATACCGTAGCCGGAGGCGGCGGGGAGCCTTTGATCCTGAAGCTGGTCCACAATCTGGGGCAGCTGAAGCCCTTTTCCTTCTGCATGTATCCCAAGGGTACGAAATTCCCCAATTCCTCCGGAGACATGGTCTACAAAGTCCAGCTCTATGTCCCCTCCGTCACCCCCGACGGCACGGACCTCACCTTCGGCCCCAACAATTCCTTGAGCACCATCGACAACACCCCCAATTTAAGCGTCCGTACCATGGATGGTTCCAGCTTTGAATGTGCCTACAATCCCCTGTGGATCATGGACGCTGACCCCATGGACGCTCAGAAGCTTGCGGTGGCCATGTGGCCCACCGGCTTCAATGTGGGTCTGCCCGTCGCGCTGGACCCGTCCATCACCTATGAATATGTGCTGACCTGGGGGGTGTAGAAAGATTCGGGAACCCATACGATCTTCCGCCCCACAGAGCCTCCCTGCCATTGCGGGAAACTCTCTCATGCCCCCACCCCAAGCTCCCTTTTATGGGGCCTGTGTGGAAGCTGCCCTCCGGTCCGTGGAGGAGAAGCTGTGCCCGGTGCTCCGGCGGCTGTGTCCCCGCTGGGGTCGGAGCAACCCCTATGAGGCAGGCGAGGCAGTGTGCTATGAGGGCCGGGTCTACCGCTGCCGACAGGCCCACACCCCTAAAAAGGGACGAGAGCCGGACAAGGCTCCCAACCTCTGGGAGGAGGTGGCGGAGGCCCATCTGGGCACCTGCACCGACCCCATCCCCTTCCCCGGCGAGATGGCTCTGCATCGTGGGCTGTGCTACCGTCAGGAGGGCACCGTTTATCTGTGTATCCGCAATACGGGCCTGCCCGTATCCCATCCGCTCAAAGACCTCTCAGGTCTCTATGTCAAAGAAGTTCAAAAGGAGGAACTGCCATGAATACTCTGCTTCTGACCAACAACGACTGCTACCGGCGAGGTACCCCCATGACCCCCAAGGGCATTATGCTCCATTCCACAGGTGCCAACAATCCCAATCTCAGGCGGTATGTAGGCCCTGATGACGGAATTTTAGGAGAAAATATCTACGACAACCACTGGAACCATCCCGGTCTGGATGTCTGCGTCCATGCCTTTATCGGCAGGACAAAGGACGGCTCTGTCCGGTGCTATCAGACCCTGCCCTTTACCATGCGGGGGTGGCACTGCGGCAGCAGCGGCAATGATACCCACATTTCCATTGAGCTGTGTGAGGACAATCTGGAAGATCCCGCCTATTTTGAGGAGGTGTATGAGACGGCCCGGGCGGTCTGTGTGGAGCTGTGCCGGAAGTTTGACCTGAACCCCGAAACCCCGGGGGTCCTCATCGACCATGCCGAGGGCCACATGCTGGGCATTGCTTCCAACCACGGAGATGTGGCCCACTGGTTCCGGCGCCACAACAAAACCATGTCCGACTTCCGCCGGGATGTGGCCCGGGATCTCAAAGAGCCGGAAGCCATCCCCCGGTGGGCAAAGCCCACCGTTGACAAGCTGCTTTCCCGGGGCGTCCTGGAAGGAACGGGAACGGGCCTGAACCTGAGCTATGATCTGATGCGGACTCTGGTGATTCTGGACCGGCTGGAGATTTTTTAAAAGGGAGGACACGCAATGGAGAGCATTTTGGCCGCCATCATTACCGGTGGTCTTGCTCTGATTGGTGTAATTTTCACCAATGTCTCCGGCAGCCGCCGCATCCAGCACGGTCTGGAAAAGACCCAGGCCGTCACGGAGACAAAGCTGGAAGAGCTGGCCCGGGAGGTGCGGGAGCACAATGGCTTTGCCCGCCGGATGCCGGTTCTGGAGGAGCAGATCAAGGTCATCAACCACCGGATCGACCATCTGGAAGAACGCAGCAGCATCCGCTGCGAATCAGGAGGAAATTGATATGTTTGCAGAATTTTTGCAGCAGTACGGGCTGGAGCTTCTGGCTGCTCTTGTCAGCATACTGTTCGGTTATCTGGGCATTGCCCTCAAGACCATGACCAGAAAATTTCTGGACAGCGAGACCAAGGTGCAGGTAGCCGGCACCGTTGTGCGCTTTGTCCAGCAGGTCTATCAGGATCTGGACGGCCCTGCCAAATATGAAAAGGCGCTGCAAGAGGCCTCATCTCTTCTGAGCCGCTACGGCATTCCCACATCCCCGGAAGAGCTCCGCCCCCTGCTGGAAGCGGCCGTCAACGAAATGAAGCGCCCCGCATAACCCGATAAGATCCCATAAGCTGCGCAAATTCGAACAGTAAAAACAGGCCCGGCTTGTCGGTCTCCCCAGCGGACCCAAAAAGTCGGACCATATTGGGAAGCAGAAACTGTTCAAGCTGCCGAAAGGGCTTGTTGTCTGTGCAGACAGCAAGCCCTTTCATTTTGCCTAGATTCTTCTGTTGTTGTAATAGTCCAGGGATTCAATCCGTTCCTGTTTGCAGTGTTCCATGGACCGGAAACCCTGCAAACAGAGTAATTCTGTTTTAAGAACTCCAAAGAAAAACGAAAGCACTTACTCTTTTGCAATAGAGCTTATCCGGAATTCCCTCCCGTACAACTTTTCAATATCATTTTGCAAGCAAAAAAGCAACTTTTCAATATGCATGGCATCCCGGAAGCCAAATCAAAACACGGCGGAAGCACCGCCGAAGAATCAGCAAAAACGCCTTCTCCGCAAACCAATGCAGAGAAGGCGTTTCCTGGTTCAGGGCAGTTTCAGATCTTTCAGCATTCGGCTCCAGGTCTGATTTCTGGCCTGCTGCTCTTTATATCGATCCTCGGCAGACTGTTTTTTCAAATAGGCCTGCATGTCCTTTTTGCAGGCCTCCACCTGCGCCTGCAATTCCTGTGCCGACACCCGCAAAATGCCGCTGCGAAAGGCAGACAGCCGCACCAGATTGTCGGAGGTGGCCACATAGACCCGCTCGTTTCTGCCGATGGACAGGGCCAGCGCCTCAATATAGGCGTCTGCGGTCTCATTTTCCTTGGTATAGATGACCAGCAGGTTGTGGTACAAAAATCGTTCCCCTCGATTTCCCTTGACCCGGTAGCCGTCAAAAATCAGCACCACCTCCCGGTGGGAAAAGCCGCAGTAGTTGCTCAGGATGTCCATGAGCCGGTTTCTGGCCTCCTCCAGATCCTCCCGGGCCAGCTCCTTCAGCTCCGGCCAGGCGAAAATGATGTTGTAGCCGTCCACCAGCAGATATTCCGTTCTGGCAGCAGGCGCCGGGGCCGTGATGGGAGAGGAACGGACTCTGGGCGGCGTATAGACCGGCCGCTTGATGGGGCCAAATTCCCGCTCCATGATTTTTTCCAGTTCCAGATCCTCTCTGTCCGCTCTGGGCCGCTCCGCCCTGGGCTGAGGCTTGGGGGCAAGCAGGGCCGGCAGGTGCATATATTGGGAAACCTGATTCCATTTCACATGAAATCCCGCCCCGTGGGCGCAGAATACAGAGTCCGGGGTATTTTCCAAATCCGCCTCCGGGTCATAGTCCATGGCCTCAATGACCTGCTGCGCCTCCTTGCACACCACATATCCCCCGGGACGGCAGAAAAGCCTGCCCTGTCCATGGGTATAGGAGGCCACCTGGGCGGCATAATCTCCCAGTCCGGAAACCGGGACCGTCCCCGTAAAAAGGGCCGTATCTCCCACCTGGGTCTGCTCCGTCTTTGCCCCCATGGTCTGCAAATCCTGCATGGCTCGTCCAACCTGGGCCAGGGGCACCGTGAGCCGCAGCTGATAGCAGGGCTCCAGCAGCACGCTTTCGGCTCCCATGAGTCCCTGGCGCACAGCCCGATAGGTGGCCTGCCGGAAGTCGCCTCCTTCCGTGTGCTTCACATGGGCACGGCCGGAAATCAGGGTGATCCGCAGATCCGTAACCGGCGACCCGGTCAAAACGCCCCGATGAGTCTTTTCCATCAGGTGGCAGAGAATCAGCCGCTGCCAGTTCCGGTCCAGCTGGTCCTCCTTGCAGCTGACCCCAAATTCCAGGCCGCTGCCTCTGGGCAGAGGCTCTAAAAGCACATGGACCTCCGCATAATGCCGCAGGGGCTCATAGTGGCCCACCCCCTCTGTGGGGGCCTTGATGGTCTCTTTGTACAAGATCCGGCCTGTTCCGATGCGGACCTCCACCCCAAAGCGCTGCATGATGACGCTTTTCAGCACCTCACACTGTACCGTCCCCATCAGCCGGGCCTGGATCTGCTGCAGCCGCTGGTCCCACACAATGGAAAGCTGGGGGTCCTCCTCACAGAGCTCCTGAAGCTTTGGCATCATCCGGGCCGGGTCCACACCCTGGGGAAGCTCCAGCCCAAAGGTCATGACCGGCTCCAGCTTTGGGGTGATTCCATCCGGTTCCAGCCCCAGTCCCTGTCCCGGCCGGGTTTTGGAAAGCCCCGCCACCGCCACGATGGTGCCCGGCTCTGCCTGCTCCGACTGGATGTATCGGTCCCCCTGATACAAGCGCAGCTCCTTGGCCTTTTCCTCCACCTTTTCGCCATCCGGCAGGGTGTAAGAAACGGGGGATCGCACTTGCAGGGTTCCTCCTGTGACCTTCATCCAGGTCAGGCGCACCCCTTGTGGGTCTCTGGAAATCTTATACACCTTCGCTCCAAAGCCCTCCCCGAAGGAAGCAGGCCGGGTCAGCATTTCCAGGCCGTTCAGCAGCGCTTCCACCCCCTGCAATTTCAGAGCGGCGCCAAAGAAGCAGGGAAACAGGGTCTGCTCCTTCACAAGACGGCACAGGGTGTCCCGGGACAGGGTTTCCCGTTCCAGATATTCTTCCAGCGCCGTCTCCTCCGCCGTGGCAGCCTCCTCATAGATGCCCTCCACCGGCTGGCTGAAGCTGACACAGTTGGCAGAGAGATTCTTCCGAATGTCCTCCATAATGGCCTCTTCCCCCGGCCCGGGCAAATCGGTTTTGTTCACGAACAGGAAGGTGGGCACATGGTACTGCCGCAGAAGCTCCCACAGGGTCACCGTGTGGGCCTGGACCCCGTCGGGGCCGGCAATGACCATAACGGCGTAGTCCAGCACCTGCAAGGTCCGTTCGGTCTCCGTGGAAAAGTCCACATGGCCCGGCGTATCCACCAGGGTTGCATCCAGCTCTCCCCACCGCATGGCTGCGCCGCTGGAAAAAATGGTGATGCCCCGGCTCCGCTCCAGCTCGTGGGTGTCCAGGCAGGCGTTGCCATGGTCCACCCTTCCCAGCTTTTTGAGGGCCCCCGCCTGATACAGCATTGCCTCGGACAGGGTGGTTTTTCCCGCATCCACATGGGCCAAAAGACCCACACATATTTTTTTGCGTGGCGCTTCCTCCACCTGCTTGCCCATATCAAATGCCCCCTTCCGGAATGATAGATGGGTTTTATTGTAGCACAAAAACGGGAAATAGTCGAGATGTCCCACACAACCCAGTTTTTTCCACAGCCCCCATAAAAAACAAAGCTGACCGCTCCGGCAGTCAGCCTTGTTTTTCACCGATTTGCGTTCCGGCGCTCCTGCCCGGAGCAGCCCGGTTCCCACCCTTTATTCCGGCTGGGTCAGGACCCCGTCCTTCATTTGCAGCACCACATCCGCAGCCTCTGCCACTGACGGGTCATGGGTCACGATGATGACGCAGCGTTTTTCCTCGTGGGCAAGCCGCTGCAAAATTTCCACAATGTTGCGGCTGTTGGTGCTGTCCAGGTTCCCCGTAGGTTCATCCGCCAGAATGATCTCGCTGCCCGAAGCCAGTGCCCTGGCTATGGCCACACGCTGCTGCTCGCCTCCTGAGAGCATATTGGGAAGCCGCTTGAACTGGCTTTCCTGCAACCCCACTTGCAGCAGTCTCTCCCGTGCCAGTTCGTTCGCTTTCTTTTTCGGCATATTGCGCACATAAAGGGGATATGCTCCATTTTCCAGCACCGTCAAATGGTAAAACAGATTGAAATTCTGATAAATAACCGATACATGGTTCAGCCGGTAATCATCCCGGTTGGCATTTGCCGTGGATTCTCCGTCCAGTTCAACGGAACCGGAGGTAGGTACATCCAATCCCGCCAGGAGGGACAGAAAGGTCGTCTTTCCGCTGCCGGAGCTGCCCACAATGGCATAGACCACGCCCTGTTGAAACTCGCAGGTCACGCCGTTCACGGCCCTGACGGTCTGGAAGGAATTCCGATATTCATAAGTAACATCCTTTGCAGCCAGACTTTTCATGTTCAATCCTCCACTTTCATCAATTTCATCACATTGACCCCTGTGATACGGACTGCGGCAATGGCAGAACCAAGAACAAAGATCCCCGTAATAAGCGCCGCTCTTGTGAGAGCACGGAGCAAAATCTTCCCTTCCACCAGGAATCCCGCAGCGGTTCCCAAAACCGCGCCAAACAGCGCCAGCACCACCAATTCCGCCATGACCAGGCCAAAGACCCTGCCCCGGCTCATGCCGATGCACCGCATCACTGCGAATTCTTTGGTTCTGCCCCGGGTGGCCAGATAGCTGGCAAAGAATCCGATCCCGCCGCACAGGACGAACAGCATCGGCTGCATCAGTCTCAGCATGGCCAGATTGTCCCGGATTTCCGACAAGGTCTTTTGATAAATTTCGTCCTGCACCAAAACGCCAAAGGTCAACCCGTCCATCTGATTGCTGAACTTCGGCTCAACAAACCACTGATAGAGTTCCTCCTTGGTTTCTTCCAGACGGGCATTGTCCCGGATGTCAAAGGAGCAGCTTTGCGTCATAAATGCAACGGATTCTCCCTGGGTATAGGGCATAAAATAGGGGCAGTAAATGGTATTTCCCGGGCCTCCCGCCACCGTACCAATGATGTGGAGGTCGATTTTCTGCTCTTCACTTTCGGAAATGGTGATTGAATCCCCCTGGGTCTGCAAATCGGAAGAGACGAGACAAACCTGTTCCTTTCCCCGCAATGCCGCTTCCGTCCATCCCTCCGCAAAGGTAACCACAGCCCCTTCCACCTGGTGCAGTGCCGGGTCGGAATCAATGGAAAGAATCCGCCGCAAAGCGGCTCCTTTGGGGTATTCCAGAGAAACGGTGGCCTTGGCCCGGACATTGGTCACATAGTCATCCAAATAGCAGCCCCGTTCCCGCCGTTTCCCCTCCAGCATTTCCACAAAGGCCGAGAGCATTTGCAGATTTCCGGAGTCGGTTCCTCTGGCGTTGGTAACAACGCAGTTGATTTTTGTGTTGGAAACCGTATCGTTCCATGCGTTTTCCTGCCGCACGGTGAGATTTTGCAGTACCACCGCCCCGCAGGCTCCCATTGCTGCCACCGCAATCAGGAGCAAAGCGGAAACCCAGCGCCGCCACATTGCCCTCCAGGTCACACCGCTCAAGGAACTCACAGCAATGCCCCCTTTCTTTTATTTCCCCTTCATGAGCTTCCGGCTGACCGCCCATGCAGCCCAACAGGAAGCGGCAACAAACAGTGCTGCAAACAAAAGCAGTGCCGCCTCTGCCAATGCAGCGGGCCGAAGGATCAGAGCCTCCGACAGCACCCTTCTGGTAATGGTTCTATACAGGACTGCCCCCAGCACCCCTCCCAAAAGGGCGGACATGCCCACCTGGAACAGAAGCAGCACCTGAATTTCGCCCCAAATCTTCTTTGCCGACCGGCCCAGCCCTCTGGCCGTTCGGATGACAGGCTTCATCCGGCGGAAATTCAGGAACAGGAACAACGCCCCCACCAAAAGGAACACGCCGACCCCCAGGCAGAACAGCCGCAGAGCGTTCTGCTCCAAAGCCTCCAAAGCCCCCTGGGCGGCGGTAAATTCCTGATTGAAATAAAGGAACTGGCCTCCCAAGTCCTGTTCTTCCATGTACTGTTCAAATTCCTGCTCGGTGCCATTTTTCAGGACAAAGGTATTCAGCAGAGAATTGGCCGATTTTTCATACGCCTGTGCATTGGGAACCGACTTCTTGGGAACCAGGATCGTATCCGCATTAAAGTGATAGATACCAAAAGCAAACCGTGCCCCGGTATACATGCCTACAATGGTATATTGTTTGCGAACCCCGATTGCATCTTCCAGCATCAGACAGCCTCTTTGCCGAAATGGGCCGGGGTCTTCTGTCTCGAATATGGAATTGACGTGTCCGCCGTTCATCCAATCTGCAAAACCGGAATCGTAATAATCGATTTCCAGAGTATCTCCCAGCTTCAGGCCATTGAGTTCCGCATAGGCGGCACTGACGATGCAGACCGCCTCTCCCCGATCGTACTCCTCTTGGGTAAAGAAGCGGCCGGACACCAGACTGGCATCGCCATTGTTGAAGGAGTACATACTGGTCACTTTATCCGTCAGAATCACCGCAGCGGATTCATAGTTGTACTGACACATGGGCAGAATCTCTTCTTTCCAGACCTGTCCTTCCTCACTAGATAGAAATTCCTCCACCGAACCTTCGTATTCGGCCATCCATGGGAGCTGTCCTTCCGAAGGATAATAATAGGGTATCCCGTTCAGGTCTGCCTCCGCCAAACTGGAAGGTTCAGCGGTTACCTGACTGCTAAGGAACGGAAAGGGCACCAAAGTACGACTATCTGTTTCCACCTGACGATAGGTTTCCGTTGTGTGTGTTCCATCCTCATGCAATAGGATCCCACGCCCATTGACCACTCTTTTATCATAGTAAGTTCCGAAAACCAGATAAGTCTTTCCCTGTTGGAACGGAACGGAGCCATCCTCCCGGTACATATTTCCAAAAATACAAATGGTATCCGGATCCGGGAAGCAATCGTAGGCCGGAGACAGGGCCACCACTTCTTCTACCGTAAATGTACCAGTGTATGTACGCTCATTCTTTGTTTCCTCAGCGGTAATACTTTCGCATCGAAGGGCGAACACCGACAGAGAATATGGCTCCTCATCAAACGAACGGTTATATTCCCCAAATTCAACACTGCTGGACGACAGGGAACGGCTTCCGGGAATATGTCCGGCCAGATACCCTCTTCGGTCAACCATCTCCAGCTGGTGGGCTTCCTGAGCCGCCCTGTCCGCATAGAGACATTTCTGCAATGCCACTCCCAGTTCATCCGAATATGGGTCCGACGCCTCCGGATGTTTGGGAATGGCAACGGTGGTGTACTCTGTGGTAATGGCTTTCTGCTGAAGTCTTGCACTAATCAGGGCGGAATAACCGATGCAGGACAATGCATCGGAGAGGCTGAGCAGCAGCACCATAAGCATGGTAAAGATTGGCTTTCGGATTGCCTGTTTTAGCATTAGATTCATTCTCAAACGCCCCCTTATAACACTGAGGCAGCTGTACGGAACACGGCACAGCCGCTTTCTGTTTGATGCTTTGTGTAAAACAATTTATCATATCAGTCAATCATCTACATACCTGCGCTAATATTATATCTTACAGAATTATTATTTGCAATCCCATTTGCATGAAACAACAAAAATCATACCGTTTTGGTCATTGACCTCTTTTCCGGGCATTGCGTTCCCCTTGCCGGCTGCTTTTCAGGGCTGTCAGGGCAGCCCTGAAAAAGAAGCACTTTGTACAAAATTATCTCGTGACAACACATTCTATTTGTGTTATAATCACATCATTACGATTTTGGCAGGTGATCTTCCATGCGAATTCTGTTCTGCGATGACGAGGCCGCAATCATCGAACAGCTTCAGTCCTATGTAAGGGAGTATTTTGTCTCTCTGGGATGCAAACCGCCGGAGTTTGCCGCATACACCAGCGGGGAAGCCCTTCTGGCTGCGGAGCGAAAAGCGGATCTTGCATTTTTGGATGTGAAACTGCCCGGAATCCATGGAATCCAGGTGGGGGCCGCCCTGAAAACCTACAATCCCCACATCAAGCTCTTTATCGTCACCGCCTATCCCGATTATCTGGACGAGGCCATGCGGTTTCAGGTCTTTCGCTATCTGTCCAAACCCATCGACAAAGACCGCCTGTTTCGCAATCTGAAAGATGCACTTTACCAGTATCATATGGAAACCAAAGAATTTCCCGTCCTAACCGGTCAGGGCGTCTTTCTGCGGCGGGCAGAAGAAATCGTCTGTGTGGAGGCCGCACAGCGAAAAACCATGGTCTACACAACCGAGGGTCTTTTGCAAAGCACCCAGACCATGGAGGATTGGCGGCAGATTCTGACCCTTCCCTGCTTTTCCGTTCCCCACCGCAGCTTTATCATCAATATGCGCTTTGTCAATTCCATTCAGAAGGACGCTGTTTTTCTCAAATGGGGCACCACGGAAAAACCGCCTATCTGACCAAGAGAAAATACAGCTCCTTCAAAGAGGCCTATCTGGCGTATCTGGAAAGTGTGAAATAATGGAAGATTTGATCTGTTACGCCGCAGTCTGTCTGGTGGAAGGAATCACCGCCTGGCTCTATGTGGAGCATTTATTTTACCGCAAAAAACCATCCGAACGATTTTGCTCCAGTTTTTCCTCTTATACGGCCTCTTGGGAGGCATTGCGCAGTGGAAGCTCCCCATCCTCAACACGGTCTGTTTTTTCACCGGGAATGTTTTACTGTTCCGCCTGAATTATGTCACCAGCCGGCATGGGGCCATTCTCCACTGCGCATTTCTAAGCGCCGCCATGTGCATCACCGAGATTGCATCGGTTCTGCTGGTTACCGCCTGGGGGTATCGCTTTGATGCCTATATCCACGATCTTCCGATCATGGTGGCCGTGGCCGTTATCAGCAAACTGCTGTATCTGGCCGTTTCCCTTTTGGGGGCAAGATGCCTCTTTTCCAAAACAGCCGGAGCTTCCCCCCGGCTTACCCCTTTGTTTTATGTATTTCCCCTTCTGTCGGTGGTTCTGTGCATCATCATTGTTTCCATCGGCATATCCGGCCACATGAACGATTCCACCAGACTACTGATGGTGATGAACACCCTGGTGCTGCTGGCTGCCAATGTGATCGTTCTGATCCTGTACCATCATCTCCAGAAAACACACGCCGAACAGCTGGCCCTGGAGCTCAGCTTGCAGCGGGAGGAGGCCGACACTGCCTACTATCAGGCGTTGCAGGAACAATCCGAAAACCAACGAATTCTCATTCACGATATCGAGAACCACCTGCACACCATTGAGAGTCTTGCCGCATCGGGCAGCTGCTCTGCCATTGCAGACTATCTGGCCAGGCTGGAGGAAACCTTGACTCCTGCCCAGCAGGTTCGGCTGTGCTCCGACCCCATAGTAAATATGATCCTGCTGCGCACCCGGGAGGATTGCCAAAATAAGCAGATTCGCTTCCACTGTGACATAAGGGAACACTGCTTCTCCTTCATGGACGCCCCCAGCCTGACCACCTTCTACAGCAATCTGCTTTCCAACGCCGTGGAGGCAGCGGACCGTTCCGCCCAGCGGATGATCGAGCTGTCCGTCATCTACCACCCGGAACAGCAAATCGTCCTGGTCTCCATGGAAAATTCCTGTGACATTGCCCCCATTCCGGACACCCACGGGCAGTTCCGCACAAATAAGCCGGGCAGCCACGGCATGGGGTTAAAAAGCATTCAGCGGGTGGTGGACAAATATGGCGGCATTGCCTCCATGTATTACAATGCTTCGCAAAAGCAGTTCCATCATATCGTGCAATTTCCCCTGTAACGGCTCAGAAAATAACCTCCTTCGATCCCGGCAATGGGTTAAACCGCTGCCGCCGTATCGTTGGAGGTTATGTTTATCTTCCGAAGCCTCTGTGCCGTATCTTTAAACGGTCACTTTTCCGTCCTTCATCTGAATGATTCGGTCGCATTGCTCCGCAACCGACCTGTCATGGGTCACAACAATCAATGTCTTTTTCTTTTCTCTGCAAAGCTTCATCAAAATGGACATGACCTTCTCTTTGTTTGCCGCATCCAAAGACCCGGTGGGTTCATCCGCCAGGATCATGGGCTGATCGCAGACAATGGACCTTGCGATTGCCACACGCTGCCGTTCTCCCCCGGAAAGCTTTGCTGCCTTGCGATGGAGCTTGTCGGAAATGCCAAGACATTCCGCAGCGGCATGGATGCGACTTTTATACTCCCGGCATTTAATCTCCTGATTGTAGAGCAGAGGAATCCGGATATTGCTATAAACGGTTTCGTCGTCAAGGAGTGCGAAATCTTGAACCACATATCCAAACATCCGGTTTCGCAGGGCACTTTTGCTGCTGTCGTTCAGCTTTACAGCCTCCTGCTCATCAATTCGGATACTGCCGCTGTCGGGCTGCAAGATCAGGCCAATCATATTGAGAAGCGTGGATTTGCCGGAGCCGGACGGCCCCACAATCGCAACCGCTTCTCCTTCTGAAATGGTCAGGGTCACATGGTCTACTGCGTTTACCGTGTAATGATTGGTGTGATAGCTTTTACAAAGATCCTTCACTGTGATCTGTGGCATATCATTCCCTCCTTAAACCTTGTGCAAACTGCACGCAAAAATGTCGGTACGCAGCCCCTGTAACCGCAAACAGAATGCACAACACAACCAGGATCACAACCGCAATGTTGCCCGGGGTCGCCAGTTCATTGAGCTGCATAATGTACATTGTACCGCCCAGAGGAATGGCGTGGTACAGCAGCGTAAACAGAAACATCCTGGCAAAGAGGAAGCAGCCGGAGGCTCCGAACAGATGATGGGTTGCATAGTCGGGGATTTTTCTTTTCAGGGTATTGTAAATATTCAGAATCATTGCGCCCAGCAGCACCAAAGAGGCCGTGACATAGAACAGCATATAGGTCTGATGGGTCCTCTCTCCGCCCTCTTGGGAATTTCTCAGAACATCAGCCATGGTCTCCACACTGACATAGCCGCCTACATTTTTGGAGATCACATTTCGCACCCGCACAAGATCCTGTTCCCTTGGGGCTTTCAGAATCAATCGCCCAAAATACGGGTCTCCGCGCAACTCCCAATATTCTGTGCCGGGGAAGAGTTCTTTCACTGCGTATAAATCATGGGAAAAGACATAGAGGGTATCTTCCAGCATTCCGGACTCCCCATCCATATAATTGAGCGGGTGATAGATCTCCATATGGGCAGGTGCCACCTGTACGGGATACTCGGTTCCCCCCAGGGTGATGGTATCTCCCTGGGCATCCTTTTTGTCCGGGGATACAACAAATGTCACTGGCTCTGACTGCGGCCCGGAAAACGGGGTCAAGTCTGCGTAAACACCCAGTATCAGCATGACCCGCTGATACCCGCAGCGGCCGGCCATCTCCACAAAGGTTCCTGCGTTTCCATCCTTAGAAAAGACATCGGCGTAGTATTCGTCCAATGTCTCCACCTGGGCCGGATCATAGGGAACCGGAGCATCCTTCGGCGCAATGCTATAGTTTGTTGATTTCAGCCGCAGCATAGCAATATCGTTTTTCACGAACCGGCCGATTGCCTCATTCTGTGCCGCAACATGGGTATAGCTGAGGCTGATTAACACAAACGCCATGATGACCATTGCCGTCAGGAAGCCATACAGAATCACCCAGCCGATTTCCTTCACCAGATCGGATATAACCTGTTTCATCAGCTTCATATCATTCACCTCGCAATCGAAACTGACGGGACAAGTGAAGCACTCCAAAGCCGTTTCCCAACAGCGTCAGAACCGTATAAACACACAAGGTACTGACCAGAATTCTTTGGAGATCCCCCCGGCTCATATAGGTCAGTCCGTTTGACAGCAGCACATAAAACAGCAAGGCCGCTGTCAGTATGGTTCCTGCCATCCATAGTAGAATTGCAAGCATCATCCGTTTTTTGGACAAGCCGAATACATAATGAATCCAAAGCTTGCGGCCATTGTCCTTGTACAGCATGGTAATGGTATACACAAAGCAGAAGGTGAGGCCCAGCATTGCACACAGCACCGCCCGGGACAAAAAGCCATCTGAAATCAACCGTCCCGGCAGCTGCCACAGTGCCATTGTCTCTGTCTCCCTGGAAACCCAGACGGAATACCCATTGTCTTCAAACAGGGATACCAGTTTCCGCATATCCTTTGCATCCGTAAAGTACATTCCTTCTGTGTTGACACCAATAGACAACGGATAAAGAAAATCAACACCTTCCAGGATGGGAGGCAGGTCCCAGCTGTCATACATTCCCTGAATTTCCAGCCCCGCACGCCCCGGCAGGAACACATCACCGCTCACATAAGCTTCCTGAATTGCGGGATCATCTGCAATATAAACGCCCTGATGATTGGGCGTTTCAATGCCCATATGTTTCTTCATCCAGTCGGAATACCCATAAAACCCGCACCCGGCAGTGGTTACATCCTTGAAAAACACGGTGGCCTGCTCCTCCTGCGCCCACTGCCCGAGCTTCTGAAGCAGGGCACTCCCCGACGCATCATGCATGGAAGGGGTTCCGGGCTCCCTGCCGCTTTGGACCTGAATTGAGCCGAGTCCCCCGGTGGGATTGTACAGATAGTCCGAGTAAATAATCGAAACACCCAGACCCACCGCCACAAGCATCAGGATTGTGCATAGGATTGCGAAAACGCTTTTCCTGTTCATCCGGATTCCTCCATTCCGGTAATTTTATGATCCCCACATCATACGAGATGTATCTCAAACATAACACAGGATTTTTTGTTTGTCAACCATTTTTTATTGTAAAACATTAAAAATATATCGAGTAACGAAATCTATCTAGGTGCAAGCACCCTGACGCAAACGGTTTTCCACAGAGTACATTCTGGAACGGTCATCTAAGGACATAAAAAATTGCCTCCCCCGGTTAAACCAGGGAGAGGCAGAGTTCCATGAGTAATGTTAAAACCGGCTGGTGCAGCAGATAGATGAAAAGGGACTGCCGCCCGCACCAGGACAGAAAGCGGATAGGCGCCGCCTGGGCAGGCACCTTGGGAAACAGAGTCTTTTTTTCTCTGTACAAAGCCCTTCCCAGCACCGCGCCCAGCAAAAACCAGCCTACATTGGGAAGCAGCGGGAAAAAGTCCGCAGAGTAAAAGCCCGCTTTCACCAGGCCCAGCCAGTACAGCCCGGAGACGGACACCGTAAAGGTCTTGAACCAGTAACCCAGGCCCAACACCACAGCGCCCAGCACCCCCATGGCCCAGACGGGCAGTTTCTTGCACAGGGGCCACAGGAGCATACACACGCCCAGACAGTGGAGCACGCCGAAGCGGATCAGCACCTCGGTGCCTGCCATGTTCAGCGCATACAGCCCATAGGTCACCAGGGTGCATACCATGCCCGCTCCAAAGACGATCAGCCCCCGCCTGACCGGGTGGCTGCCCAGGGTGACACAGGTTCCGGACAGGAGGAAAAACAGCACGCCGCCCCAGTTCATCACCAGAAGGAACCAGGCGGGCAGGGCGAAGTCTGCCAGATGATACAGCTCCCGGATGTCATAGACCAGATGCACCAGCACCATCCCCAGGATGCACAGGCCCCGAAAGGCGTCTAATTCCCAGATACGCTGCTTTTTCATTGGGCCACCTGTTCGTTGGCTTCCTCCTCCAGGACCCGATAGGCCACCTTGCCCACCAGGGTCTTGGGAAGCTCCTTGCGGAATTCGATCTCTCTGGGCATGGCGTATTTGGCGATGTGCTTGGAGCAGTAGGCCAGCAGCTCCTGCTTCAGTTCCTCGGTAGGCTCCACGCCGGGCATGGGGACCACATAGGCCTTCACCTTCTGCACCCGATAGGGGTCCTTCACGCCGATGACGCAGGACAGAAGCACCTTTTCATGGCCGTCAATGATGTTTTCCAGCTGAGAGGGATAGACATTGTAGCCGGAGGTAATAATCATTCGCTTCATTCTCTGGCGGAAGTATACGAAGCCGTCCTGGTCCATCTGGCCCAGGTCGCCGGTATGGAGCCAGATCCTGCCGTCCGTATGGCGGCGCAGGGTCTGCATGGTCTCCTCCAGATTGTCCATATAGCCCAGCATGACGGTGGGGCCGGACAGGCAGATCTCGCCTTCCGTATTGGCAGGCTGCTCCTCGGTGGTGCCGGGCTTCACGATCTTATAGAAGGTATCGGGGAAGGGCACGCCGATGGAGCCGGAGCGGGCGTATTCCTTGGGGGTCAGGCAGGAGGCCGTGACACACTCGGTGGTACCGTAGCCCTCCCGAATCTGCTCGGTGCAGTTGTGCTCCTTCAGAAACTGGTCCACCTTCTTTTTCAGCTCCGGGGACAAGGAATCGCCGCCGGAGAAAATGCCCTTCAGGAAGCTCAGATCCACGCCCTTCAGATCCTCGGTGCGAAGCAGGGCCTCAAAGAGGGTGGGCACACCGGGAATCAGGTTGGGCTTTTGGTGCTTGAGGGTCTGGGCATAGGTCTTGATGTTGAACTGCGGCAGCAGCACGCAGGTGGCGCCTCCAATGAGGGCCGTGTGGATGCCGATGCCCAGACCGAAGCCGTGGAACACCGGCATGACCGACAGCATCTTCATGCCGATGACATTGGGATAGCCCGAGGCCGCAATGGTTTGCAGGCCCAAAGCGTTGAAATTCAGATTGGACAGCATAATGCCCTTGGTGGTGCCGGTGGTACCGCCGGAATAGAGAATGGCGCCGCAGTCCTCAAAGCTTCCCTCATCCGGAGGCAGGGTCCTCTTGCGCCCGGCATTGAGAAAATCCTCCCAGAGGATATAGCCGGACTTGGGCAGCTTCTGTACCGCCCGGGCGGTGGCAGTCAGGGGAAACAACAGCTTTTTCAGGCCGGGCAGCTCCGTGCGGATCTTTGCGATGATGATATGGCAGGGGTTTTTCAGCTCCGGCAGGATCTCCGCCACCTTATAATAGAACTGATCCAGCGTCAAAATCGCCTTGCTGTTGGAGGCATTGAGATAAAACGCGATTTCCTGAGAAGCCGACAAAGGGTGGATCATGTTGGGAATGGCACCGATGCGGTTCAGGGCATAGAAGCAGTCCAGCGCCTGTGGGGTGTTGGGCATACAGATGGTGACTTTGTCTCCCCGATGGATCCCCAGGGCCACCAGTGCCTTGGCGGTTGTATGGATTCTTTCCAGGAAGGTTTCATAGGTGGTTTCCTTCCCCAGAAAGTGATAGGCAATGTTCTTGGGGTACTGTCTGGCATTGTCTGCCAAAAGCTGGTACATGGTCTTGTGAGGGTAGTCGATGGTCTTTGGCATATTGCCGTAATAGGCCAGCCAGGGTGCCGTAGTGGATAATGACATTTCCGCAGATCCTCTCTTTCCTTCATAAAGGGTTTTGAAACACTGTATCATTATAGCACAGATTTCTCCAAATTCCAAACGAAGTTTCGTTTGCGGCGCACAAAAGCTCCCCGGATGCCGGGGAGCTTTGTTTGGTCATGGCTCTATTTCTCCTAAAAGGCCGTCTTCATACAGCTCCATCACCTTTACCCTTCGGATTTGGTTGTGCAGCTCCCGGCCATTTGCGTAGATCTTGGCATAGTTGGGGGCGTGGCCCGTAAAGAGGGATTCCCCTGCCGGTTCTTCAAAGAGGACCTCCTGCACCGTGCCCACCAGGGCCTGCAAATAGTCCTGCTCCAGGGCCTTGGCCACCGTCACCGCTCTTGCGGAGCGGCTTTCCTTCTCCTGTTTGGACAGCTGGCCGGGCATGGCATCCGCCGGGGTGCCGGGCCGCCGGGAATAGGGGAAAATGTGCATGGCCGCAAACCGGCACCTCCGGGCAAAGGCCAGAGAATCCTCCAGCTCCTGCTCCGTCTCCCCGGGAAAGCCCACGATCAGGTCCGTGGTAATGGCGCAGCCGGGGAAATACCGGTTGAGAAGCTCCACACTTTCATAATACCGGGCCGAATCATACTTCCGACGCATCCGGCGCAGCACCGTGTCGCTGCCGGATTGCAGGCTCAGATGGAACTGGGGACACAGATTGGAAAACCCGGACAGCCTGCGGCAGAATTCCTCCGTGATGATTCTGGGTTCCAGCGATCCCAGACGCACCCGGACCCCTTCCAGCTCCCGGCACAGGGCCTCAATGAGGTCCGTGAGGTCCTCTCCGTTTTTGAAGTCCCAGCCCCAGGAGGCAATTTCGATGCCCGTAATCACCACTTCCCGATAGCCCGCCTCCCGGAGGCTTCCGGCCTGGGTCAGGACCTCCTGCAAGGGAGCGGACCGGACCGGCCCTCTGGCATAGGGAATGATGCAGTAGGAGCAGAAGTTGTTGCAGCCGTCCTGTACCTTCAGCATGGCACGGGTGCGCTGCTCCAGTCCTCCTGCGGGAAGCACCTCAAAGGCTCTGCGCTTCAGTGCCTCATCCAGATGCTCTCTTCTGTGGCGGTCCGATACGGCATCCACCATCATATCCAGAAAGGCTTCCCGCTGTGCGCTGCCGGAAATCACATCCACTTCCATGGCCCGGATGTCCTCCGGACTGACCTGGGCATAGCAGCCGCAGACCCCCACCACGGCCTGGGGGTTCTGCCGGCGGCATCTGCGGATCACCGCCCGGTTTTTCTTATCTGCCACCGCCGTGACGGTGCAGGTGTTGATAATGTAGCCATCGCAGACCTCTTCAAAGTGGCCGATGGTATGCCCCATGGAACGAAGCTTCTGCTCCATGGCCTGGGTCTCGTATTGGTTTACCTTGCAGCCCAAGGTATAAAAAGCAAACTTCATGTAAAAATCACCAAATTTCAACTGTACTATACATATTTTCTTGGCCTATACTCTCACTTGCAAAACCAGCCGAATGTGCACTATAATAATCGTATACTTTGCTGGGTAAAATCTACGGGATTTCCCCGGCCCACCACTGTGGAGGTGCACCGTATATGCATGAATTTTTAATTCGTCTGTCCACCATGGATGAAATCAAACGATTTGTCCAGCTCGCCACTGTCCAGCCCTTTGAGGTGTCTGTGTGCACGGATTGGCAGTGCGTCAACGCCAAGTCGTTCATGGGGATGTTTAGTCTGGACCTGGAAAATCCCCTTCATGTCAAAATGAACTGCAACGATACGGAATTTGAAGAATTTCGTTCTCAGTCCTGCGCCTTCCTCAGTTGTTCCTAGCCGCACCTGCAAGCTCCCCTTGCAGATGCGGATTTTTATTTTACTTATAAAAGATCATGCTGAACCAAGTCACCACATTGCCCCCGTACTGAAAAGGAATGCCGCACTGCTCCGCCGTTTCCGTCAGCAAAATGCCGTGGCTCTCGATGCAGGGGTGCATCCGGTCGGGGTGGCGGCAGGGTCCGTGGGGATAGGTGCAGGTCTGACACAGAGAACAGGCCTCCGTGGACAGCGTATAGACCTCAAAGCCCTGCTCCTTCACCATCTGTTCTGCCTGCCGGGTGATCTCCTCATGGTCGGCCCGGGTGGCCAGGGTGCCGTCGATGTCGGATATATCCTCCACCTCCGTGACAGTGCACAAAAGCAGATACTGGGGATACTCCATACATTTGGCTTTGCACTCCTCCACGGTCCCCACCGCAGGGGGACAAGCCCAGGTCTTGCCGTACATCTGGCACTCGTGGCTGCAAATATAGCGAACCCGTTCAGTAAAACAAAGGTCCTTGGTTTCCAGAAAAAAATATCCGTAAAGGGGCAGCTCTGCCAGTCCCTCTTCCAGCTTCTCAAAATCCATGATCTTCCCCCACTTTCTCCAGCAGTGCCTGACAGCCGTAGGAAATCTGCTGAAACACTCCGGCAAAATCCCCGGTGTACCAGGGGTCGTCAATGTCTCCCGGCCGGTCGGAAAAGTCCATCAATCTGCGGCACTTTCCCTCCGGGTCCCGGCCCAGGATCTTCATGAGCCGGGGCTCATTATACTGCTCCATATACACCAGATAGTCATAATGGGCATAATCCTCCGGGGTGACCTGTCTGGCCCTGTGGCCCTGGCAGGAAATTCCGTGGCGATTCAGCTCGCTTTTGGCCCGGGGATAGATGGGATTGCCAATCTCCTCCCGGCTGGTGGCGGCGGACCCGATCTCAAAGTCCGAAGCCAGCCCCCGTTTTTCAACCAGATCCCGAAAAATAAACTCCGCCATAGGGGAACGGCAGATGTTGCCGTGGCAGATAAACAATAGTTTCTTCATCTTACGATTCTCCTCAATGCTTCACGCTCCCCCTGAAAGCAGACCGCATCCCTGCTCCCATGGGGCGGATGGCCGTCCCATCCTCTATTTTCAGCTTGATCTGCCACATCCTTGCATCAGACCGCTTCTGTGGTGTTTCTCAGCGTTTCCCACAGGATACACCATTATATCACATCGAGGCTCATTTTACTACAGAATATTCAAAATCCTCCCGCCGTGGCCGGCCCTGTTTTTTCCTTTTAAGGGAGGAAAAATCTTCAAAATTTGTTTTATTATGTCATTTGTGGAATATGATACTTGTAACATCCCGGTTCTTGGAATATAATGGGTACTTATTAAATGGGAATACCCGAAAATTCCCTATCCCCTGCCAACCATAACAAGCAAAGCATTGCCCTGTTTCGGTCAGAACAACGGTAACAGGTTCCTCATTTTCATGGGGGACCCACGGAAATTTGATAAGGAGGTTCCATGGAACAGAGAAAGCCCATATTGTATGTTACGATGCTCGGAAGATTTTCCATGACCTATGGGGATCGCCCCATTTCCTTTAAGCCCCAAACCACCACAAAATCCATGCGGCTGTTGCAGATTCTGCTGTATATGACCGCAATCAACGGCGGGATCTCCCGAACCCAGCTGCTGCAAGAACTGTATTATCAGGAGGAGCTGTGCGATGTGGCAAACAATCTTCGTGTCACCGCCCACCGTCTCAAAAAGCTCCTGATCGAGGCCGGTCTGCCGGAATACGACTATATTCAGGTGATAGATGGCATTTACCGCTGGAACAGCCCTATGCCAACCAGGCTGGATGTGCAGGAATTGGAAGAATTGATCGTCTCTGCCAAGGAGGCCCCGACCCACGAAGCCCAGGCCGGTCTTTACGAGCAGGCCTTCACCCTGTATCGCGGGGTGTTTCTGCCTGCCCTGTCGGAGGATGACTGGGTCATTGTAAACAGCATCAAATACAAAAATCTGTATACGCAGGCCTTTCTGTACCTGTGTGACTATCTCAAGGATAATCGGGAGTATGAAAAGATTCTGGATCTGTCCACTGTTGCCGTACAGATGTACCCATTTGAAGAATGGCAGTCCATCAAAATCGATGCTTTGATTTCTCTGAACCGTTACCGGGAAGCACTTCAGTATTACGAAGAAACCTCAAAGATGCTCTTTGAGGAGCTTGGCATCAGCCCGTCAGAAAAAATGATGAATCTCTTTCAGGAAATGAGCGTCAAAATGGGGCGCAGCTATCAGAATACAAGGGACATTCAGAAGCTTCTGTCCATTTCGGAGCACGAAACCGGAGCCTTTTACTGCACACTTCCCAGCTTCCGGGACAATTACCGTCTGATCCGTCGTCTCATCAATCGAATGAGTCTTTCGGCTCAGGTCATGATCTGCTCTCTCACGGACGGATACGGGCATCCTCTGGAAGAAAAGGAAAAGCTGGAGGTCCTGTCTCAGAATCTGCACAAAGCCATCCGCAGCAGCCTGCGTCGTGGGGACTGCTTTACAAAATACAGCCCCAGCCAGTTCCTCATTATGCTGGTAGGTGCCAGTGCAGACAACTGCCAGATGATCTACGAACGCATTCTGGACCGCTTCGCCAAGGAACACAAATCCTGGAAAAAATATACGCAATACAGTGTTTTTTCCGTAACAGAGGGGGAACCCGTCTCCAAATAATTTCCCTTGTCAATACCGAAGGCCCTGACACCACCAGGATGTCAGGGCCTTTTTTCTATGGAATCGTGTGTTCCACGGGGCTATGGGAGGCCTGAGCACGGGCCTGTCTCTCCGCCCGAATGGTCAGCCGGTCTCTGCCGTCATAAGTGCAGGTGAAAAGGGTGAGGTCGGAAGAACCGTTCACCATTTCCTCCACCGCTTCCTCTCCCAGCACATCGGTCAGTACCACCTCATAGGTGGTGGTAATCCCATTTACATCCTCAAAATACAGGGTCTGTCCCACCTCCAGCCGGTCCAGCTGACCGAAGCCATAGACATAGTTGTGCCCCATGAGCACCAGATCGTCCCCGTTCAATGAGCCCGCATAACGGCAGGGGGTCATCTTCAGCTGCTCGTCACTCCAGGTGTCCATAATCGGCAGCCGGAGATTCAGGGACGGAATGGTCAGGGTGCCGATGTAGGCATATCCGTCTATGGTCACCGTGTCCATCCGGGTGGAGTAGGGTTGAGCCGGGAGCGGTTCTTCCCTCACGGGAGATTCCTGCCCGGGGCGCTGTCTGGCCTCCATCTGCACCTCCAGCTGCGGCAGCACTGCCTCCGCCGTTTTCCGGGCCTGAAGCCCCTCTTGCTGGTTATAGCCAAACAGAACCAGAGCCGCCAGCACCAGCAAACCGCCGCAGCCTATCAGGATTCCGGAAATCTTACTTTTCATGGTGTTCCTTTTTGTCGCCCCGGCGCAGCAGCAGTCCGCCGCCTATGAGGCCCAGGCCAAGAATGGCCAATATGGGAACGGGATATTTCCACTGGCCTGTATGGGGAAGCTTCGGCCCGGAAGGAGGGGGAGAAGGCGGCTCTGTGGGAGGTGCCGTCTCCAGATCCACCTTAGGGGTGGCATCCACTTCATATACATATACATCCTGTTCCACATTGGGTACGGCAATCAGGAAGGGATCAATGGGGGCATATCCCTGAGAGGGCTCCTTCTGCGCCACCAGATACAGGCCCAGTTCCCCGGTACCTGCCCGGAAGGAAACCACCCCGTCCCGGATGGGCAGGGTCTTTCCGGGAATCTGCTGCTTTTCCCCATAGTTCAGAAGCTTTTTTGCCAAATCGGGCGAATGGACATTTTCCAAAGACTCCCCGCTGTTTGCAAAGGACTCCGTGAGACAAAATTCATAGTTTCCGTCCCGATTTACGATCTGTCCCACCCGATAAAAGGTCAGGCTCCCGGAGGACAGCTTTTTTCCGTCATCCTGCAAATGCACGGTGATGGAGCCGGACCGGCCCAAATCGGGAACGTCGTGGGCCAGCGCCCCGGCGCTCAGGACGCAAAGCAGAAACAAGACAAACAGAAAAGATGAAATTCGTTTTTTCACTGCATATGCCTCCTTACTTTTTCTTACGCTTGGGCACCGCAAACACAATCAGCAGTACCACCACAAAGGGAGCTGCCACAATGGCCGCGGTTACTTTCGTATCCATGAGCACTGCATCCGCAGTGACATAGGTCTTAGTCTCCTGCACCGTATCGATGCGCTGTCCCCGAACCAGCAGGCGGTGGGAGTTGATTCCATAGGGGGTACAGGTAACCAGTGTGCACAGATCCTTGCCCTGCTCGGCCAGAAGGGGCTTGGTATCCTCCGGCTCCACGATCAGGATCTGATCCACCTGATAGGTGAGGACCTCATCCAGCACCCGCACATAAAACAGGTCCCCTTCCACCATCTTGTCCAGATCCGTGAGCAAGGTGGCACTGGGCAGGCCTCTGTGGCCGGACAGGACGCTGTGAGTCCCAAGACCGCCAACGGGCAGGCTGGACCATTCCAGATGGCCCACCGCCACCTGCAAAACGCCGTGGTCGGTTCCGTGATAAATGGGCAGCTTTACATCAATGGAGGGAATCTCCACATATCCCATCACACCGGTTCCACCCACATTCAGGAGCTGCTCATATTCCTGCTTCTGCTCCTCATCAGGCAAAAACAGGTTTTCCCGGTGCTTCATCTGTTCATTATAGGCCCGGGCTTCCTCCCAGATCTGCTGATACCGGTCCTCCTGCAAGTTGTGCACCTGCTCTTCATAGACGGCAATGGCCTGAGACTGATGGCGCTGATTCCAATAGTTGCTGACGGTGGGGTACAGGAGTAAGGACACACCAATCAAAAATATGCAGATCAAAATAAGGGTAGAGAGTTTCTTTTTCATTGGGATCTCCTTACGCCTGTCCTCCCGGGGAGCCGGGCTCCCCGGGAACAGAACTGATAACTGTTTTTCTTATGCCTGCTCGTAGCTGCGCTTCTTGGTCAGCAGCACCACGCCGGACAGCAGGACCAGCACGCCGCCTGCGATGTAGAAGATGGTGGTACCCACACCGCCGGTGCTGGGCAGCTGCACGCCGGGCTTGTTGACGATCTGTGCAGTCAGCTTGCCAGTGTCCACAGCGCCGGTGAATGTATCGCCGCCGGTCAGCGTGTTCAGTGCGGGATTCTCGCTGACTTCGTCATGGGCAGCATCGATGGTGAACAGAACATCTTTCATGGTGTTGTAACCGTCGGGAGTGGTGGTTTCCACCAGCTTGTACTCGCCGTCGTCCAGACCCGTCCAGTTAAAGGTGGTACCGCCGGTCTTTTCTTCACCGATCTTGCGGTAACCTTCGTTTTCAGCTTCGTCCTTGTACTTCTTGTACAGGGTGAAGCCTGCGCCCTGCAGGGGCTGATCCTTCTCGTTGACCTTATTGACCTCTACCTGATAGGTAAAGATCATGACCTTGTCCTCAGGGGTCTTGCCCATGGGGCTGGCAGCTGCCTCTCCTGCATAGTTGGGGTTGTTGGAGAACTCCAGATGTACGGTGTTGGGGTTGCCTTTGGAACCCAGCACAGCCTTGTCATTCAGGGTTGCGGTGTATTCTACAATAATCACAGAATCGTTCCTTGCTCCCTGTGCCTTGACATCGTCGCAGGAGATGGTGAGCTTGTTGCCTTCGGGGGTGTGTGTAACAGTAAAGTGGCTGGTCACTTCGTTGCCGTCAATGGTGATTTTCTGCACATTTTTATAGGTCAGGCCCTCAGACAGGGTATCGTGGAATACCACCTTGTAGGTATTGTAAGCGTCCACATTGGGGGCCAGAGTGGCCTTCAGCTGGAAGGGGATCTCGTCGTTTACATCATAGTCCGCGGAATCCTGCCACTCGGTCATTGCACCTGTGGTGTCGTTGATGTCCTTGACCTTCTTCTCTACCTGTGCCACGCCGGACTTGGGCGATACGGTTTTATCGCCCACCACCTGCATAATGTAGGCAGTGTAGGAGTCGTGACCTGTAACGGAGCCGTCCGTGTCCTTCACCAGATAGTAGCCAGCTTCCAGGTTTCCGATGGTGTAGTTGTTGCCGTCAACAGCACTGCTCTTCTTGGCATTTGCGCTGTTTAAATACTTTGCCACTTCCTTGGCAAAGTTCTTAGCCTTTCCTTCGTCCGTAAGTTCCAATACCTTGTCTGCGGCGTTGCCCATGGCAGTCTGGACTTCCTGGGTCACGCCGGTACCCCACTTCACATCGGACAAAATTTTTCCGTCCTTGGAGAGGGTGGCTGCGAAGATCTGATAGGCTTCGTAGGTGTGACCGGGGGTGGGATTTTGAATGGTGATGGTGTACTTGGGAGCCTCCGGGGCTGCCTTCTCCTCCGCAGCCATGGCGGTCATGCCCAGAGCGAAGACCACGCTCAGGACCAGGAGTAAACTAACGATACGCTTCATACTTTTTCTTTCCTTTCAGTTCCTTCTATTATTTATTTTTATTTCATTTTACTGTTTTGAATGGGGTTGTTCTTTCAGGCGGCAATATGCCATCCACAATCCGGCGCACAGGAACAGCAGTCCCGCCACGGTGAAGGGGCCCGTACCCATGCCGCCGGTCTCCGGCAGGCTGTCCATCGCCAGCCGATTGGTCACTGTGACTGTGGAGCCGCCGATAACCGCATTAACTTCTCGGCCGGAATCAGACTGATAGCTCACCTGGAACGGTCTGGAATCCACATAGGAAAGGCTATCCGGCAGAATGGGCTTGGAACTGTCATCCAGCTCAAACACATAGTAGGCCTTTCCCTTTTCCAGATTCACAAATTCCTCCCGGTTGCTTGTTGTGGTGTCGGTCACCGTCAGAGAAACCACTTGCAGGGGCTCCCCTGTTCCCTGAGGATTGTCAAAGAGACCGAATCGATAGGTACCGGAAATCCGATCCACCGCCGTGCCGTCCACCTTCTGAAATGCCTTTTCCACATAGGCCTTGGCCTTTCCGTTGGGAAATCGCAGGGTATAAACCGCAGATGCATAGTGGACATCCACACCATCGGGATAAGCTGGATAGGTATCACCTTTCTTTTCAGCCACTAGGAAATAATACGGGGTTCCATCCAGCAGGTAGCCCTCCGGCGCCTTGGTTTCCGTAACACGGTAGACCGTATTATATTCCATACGCTTTCCTTCTGCACTGCTGGTGCCGAAGTGCAGTTCTCCGTTCTGTGCGGTGGTTCCCTTCCAATTTTTCCCATTAGGCACAAAGACACCATTTTGCATGGTTCCCTCCTCCATCAGGAACTGCGCATCTGGCAGACGCTGCATAATGTCCTTCTCGTCATATTTGAGGATGACCACACTAGGGAACTTCGCTCCGCCTGCGGAACCGCCGACCGTATAATAAAAGTTTTCAATGCGGTCGTCATCACCGCCTTCCTGGGCATGTCCTCTCCAATAAGCTTTGTTGGAAAGAGTGATTTTGGTCCCAGGAACCGCCACGATGTTAGCCGTATAACAGATGGTGATGGGCGTACTGTCCGGCAGTACAATGCCCAGGGCTTCATCCTCCTTAAAGGCACGGAATTCCACTTTTTCTTTGGTGTTGGTATTGACTACCTGTAAGCTGTTCAAATCCAGACGCAGGTTTTCGCTCATATCATCCATCAGGGTCACTTCGTCGTTGCCAGGCACCAGATTCTCTCCCAGAGGATTTACATGGATGGTGTATTTAACAGTGTTTCCATCCCGCACAGAAGATTTATCCACATTACTGGCGCTTACCGATACGCCGCTGGTATCGCCGTCCAGCAGTTCCCCCAGATGGTTCTGCAGATAAATTTCATTGACAAATTCTTTGCTCTGGCCGCCCTGGAGCACCTCAGGGTCCGCAACCCGGCAGACGATCTGAAAGTCTACTGCAAAATTATCTCCCTGATGTCCTGCAATGAGGTTTTCCACATCCCAAAGCACCATGTTGTCTTTTGTGTAATAGTAGCTGGTAACATTGCCCAGATTTTCATCCAGAGGTGCAGTGACAGTATGTTCCGTCCAGCCGTCACCCAAAGCCTGCTGATAATTGTCGATCCGGCACATCTGAACATTGTTGTTCCGTGTTCCGGCTCCCAGCCACTTCATACGGGCAAAGGCGATCTCCGTCCCCTGTGGAATCACATCCACAATGCGGTAGCGTCCCGCCAAATCTCCACCAAAGTTGACCTTGGATGCCCAGGCAATATAATGTCCCGGCTCTTTCAGGGCCCCCTGCGGAATCAGGCCTCCCATTCCTGTGGTCAGATCTTTTATATTTGTTCCATCAAAGGAAAAGAACTTTCCGAATTCCTTCAAAATGTTCTGGCCACCATACAGCGTCTTGGTGGCCTGATTCTTTTCAAGCCAGTCGATTCCGTTATCACTGGTGCTGTGATAATTGGTAAACAGTTTTTTTGTTCTGTTTGTTGTGGGGATGGGATCCGGCTCACTCTTGAAAATCAGGAACACGGATTCATCCTGTTCAATAGGGATGGTATGCAGCACCTCCACAATAACTTCACTGTAGGCGTTTTCCCCGGGGAAATTCAGACGATTGCCATAGGTCGCCTTGGCAACGGAATCATCCAGTCGGACCACAGAAGTATTGCTCAGCAGATCGTTGAGATCGCTGTAGCTGTTGAAATTCATTCCGTCCGGCAGCGCTCCTTTGTATACACCCACAAAGGAGTCATCGTGGAAGGTGATCTTGCCCCGCTCGGGGTGTCCTCCCTCGTTCTTCACGAAGTCGCGGATGAATGTACCTGCGTGGAGCTGGGTGCCATTCACCTTGATGCCCCAATAAATGGCACCATTGGACCAGGCCCCTCTGGCAACCATAGGTTTTTCATAGTACCAAGCATATTTGGTGGACTCAAAGCTATGGCCGCCCTCCATGGTCATCTGTGTCTCCGCCTGAAAACCTTTCAGCTGAATCTCTTGTCCGTTGATCCCCGCAGTTCCGCTGATCTGTACATTGTTTCCGGCCACCACATGACTCACATTTCCCATATTCACGGGTCTGGCGTAATAGGACAGGCGGTAAGCATAGGTGTTCTCCGTGAGACCGATCTGCGTGAGCTGCAATGCGAAGGATTGCTTTCCGTCAATCTTCATCCAGCGGGTTTCCGCTAGGGTACCCAGAGCCCCCTGAACAGGCGTTTTGGTGTCAAAGGCCTCTACCTTCAGGTAGCCCGCATAGCGCAGGTAGTCTGTTTTCAATATATCCCGGATATCAGCCTTAGTTATGTCCCAGTCCCCCAGCTCATTGAGGGTTACGGTATAAGGATAGCTGCCTGCCGGAACCAAAAAATTCTCAGGATGGTTGATCTCTTCCACGATTTCCCCATTGGTAGCATCATACACAGCCCCCGTAAGTGCCACTGTTTCATCCGCCTTCAGCGCCCCGCTCATCGACTTGTGGATCCAGCGCTGATATTCTAAGTTACAGGTGTGACTGTAGGCATTGAGGAAATCCTTAGATGGCATTGAAGCATTTTTGGCCGTTACAACGGCCCGGTTTTTTACTTGCAGTTTCTGGGTATTTGCTGCACCGAAGGCCGCAGCATCCACCTTCACTTCATACTGAAAACTGTAGCTCTGTCCCGGTGCCAGCTTGCCCACGGACAGGACAAAGCCCTTTTGATCCTCATTATATTCCACCGTCGGAGGGACTTCGTTGATGGCATTCAGTTCCACTGGATCGCCTAAGGCATGTTTGTTGTCAAACACTTGCAAGGAGCCTCTTACATAGTGAACATAGTTCAGGATGGTAGGATCCGTTGGATGATCCGGATGGTTCAGCCTGTCAGAAATCTTCACATCCTCGATTGTATAGGTGTTGTCCCGGTTGGCTTCCAACCAAACTGTATAGCGAATCAGATAGCTTCCATCCTGAGGATTCCGCTGGATCTGCTGATTGCTCTTATTCAGCATAACTGCTGCCTTCGGTTTAAAATCCGCCTGACCACTATCCTTTTGATAGATCTTACTATAAGAGATCGCCTCATTGCGCAGGCGCTCATTTTTCTGAACCAGATCCGTGTAGTGATCCTTCAGCTTCACCCGGTAAATCAGGGTGCGCATTTCGTTGGCTTCCATATCACCGATATTCCATACCAAGCTGCCCGGCTCTGCAATGTCCGTTGCATTTGCCTCGGGAATGGGGGCCTCCTGGGTCGGCATCGCACCTTTATAAATCGTTCCGTGTTTCTTGCCTTGGGAGACAATCTCTCTGGGATGCACCGCACCATCATCGTTCAGAGGTGCAGGCTGTGGCATGATATTTACATATTCAATATACTGCGCATTTTCAATAAAACGGTCCACAACCTTCACATCCGGCAGAGCATCTGTTCCCGCAGTTGCTGTCAGGGTGTATTCCAGATATTGACCGTCTGCTTCTTTAATGACCTGATTGGAGACGCTTTTTACAATTTCCAAATTTCCGTGCTTGGCAGATACATCCTTGTCGAAGATGAGATCCAGTTTTACCTCACCGATGATGATCTGCACTGCTCCATGATCTCCGGGAATCAAAGAAAGGTTAATGTCACTTTCCACGAAGAAACTACCGTAGAGCCGGTCTCCTTCGGTGTTCAATATGCGCTCCAGCCATTCTCTCTGAAAGGTCATGGTCAGCACACCGTGATCTACCGTAGTGGTTCCCACTGTATTGTGGTTATCATCCGTAATGTCACCCTGTGCCTCTGGATTTCGCATGATTTCCGGGATATCGAAGGTCATCTGGCATCCATTCTGCACGAGATTTGTAATCGAAACATGGTCATACTTTACTTCCAGCCGGAGCTTGGCATCCCCCGGGATGGGCACACCCTGTTCCATTTCCTGCCATGCATCGGAATCCGGACCGGCTTTGGATTTATACTTCATAACAGCCGTTTCCACATAGGATTCCACTGCAATGGCCTTCTTGGCCTGCGGGGTCTGTACATCGGACGGCGTCTCTTCTTGTTCTCCCTCCACAGGCTGGGAAGGTTCGGTGGACTGGGTGGGCTCGGTGGATTCGGACCCGTCAGCGGACTGGGTGGGCTCCACGGTCTGCTCGGTGGTGTCGGTGGTCTCAGTGGTCTCCGGAGATTCAGAGATCTCCGGGGTCTGCGCCTGCTGATTCAGGCAGGCATCCGTATGGGTATGCTCGGGGATCTCACAGGTCAGCTCCCAATGGCCCCGTGCATCTTCCTGCTCACTCACTGTCGCCGCCTGCTCGGAAGGCAGAGGCTCCGGGGTTGGCTCATCTTCCTCGGCAGGAGTTTCCACGCTGTCAGCAATCCAGGTGTAACACTGCTCACTGTGCTGATGCTCTTCCAGAGCGCATTTCTGATCCATGGCCACGGCGGGCAGGATCATTGCGCAGACTGTAGACAGCGCAACCAGACAGGCCAGCACCGTTACAACGGTCTTCCATGTATATCCTTGTTGATTATTGTGCATGGATGTTTCTCCTTCCTATGAAATAGGGCCAATATGGGCGAAGGGCCAGACGCGGAACCATACCCGGCCCACGATCTGCTCCTGACTGACGGTACCCACCAGGGTATTGCGTGAGTCCACAGAGCTTTCCCGATGATCTCCCATTACAAAATATCTGCCCTCCGGCACCTGATACGGCAGCTCGATGTTGGTATCTCCAAAGGCCCGGCTGGTGAGATAGGGTTCCTCCAGCTCCTGCCCATTGACCAGGACTTTGCCGGATTCGTCCATGTCGATCCAGTCTCCGGCACATCCGATCACCCGCTTTACCAGAACCTTGTTGTTGTAGTAAAACGCAATGACCTCCCCGTGGTCTATTTTGCCATTCTTAATTGCCACCACTACATCGCCGCTTTCAAAGGTAGGGGCCATAGAGGTGCCATAAATACGCATTACCGGAAAGAACAGTGTCACCAGCAAAACCGCAATGGCCGCAACTGTAATCAGGATATATCCGGTGCGCTTCAGGGCAGATTGGCGGCCCTTCTGATGCTGCACTCTTTTCAGTTCCGTTTCCAGGGCCTGGGTGCTGGGGAGTTGAAGATCTTGTTTGTTCATACGCCTGCTCTTTTCTGTCTAAATGGACAGCAGCTTTTTTAAGCCCTCTGTCTCTTGCAATACCTGCTGTATTTTTTGTTCCGCTTCCTGCCAATAGGCATCCGCCTGTTTCTGGGCTTCAGCCACCATGCGGTCGCATTTTTCTTTTGTTTCCTGTTCCATCCGGGCACACATTGTTTCCTGCTGCTCGCTGCGGCGTCTGATATTCTCCTCATACTGCTGGCAGGCCGCCTGGGCCGCAGCAAAAACACCGTTGAGTCCCATTGCAGCCTCCGCAATGGAGCCGGACTCTGCCAAGAGGATCTCCCGGCTGGAAAGCTGTTTCTTTGCGTCCTCCAGCTCCTTTTGCAGCCGTTCCATCTCCCGGTTCTGCTGCAGCAGAATTTCCAGCAAATCAGAGCGTTTCAGCTTTTTCAGTTCTTTCTCTGCCATATCCCATCTCACCTGTCATATCACAAATATGGATTTATAATGCTGAGACCGGCTCCTCTTGCGAAGCAGGCTCAAGGCCCTTCGACGAAGTCCGTCTCTCAAATGTTCTTTATATTTTGTATTATACTAAACCCACCATTACACAAGGCATTACATTTCAGACAATTCCGTGCCGAACTCAAATATTTTTATAAATTTTTTGTGAATTCCAAATTCTGCGCCATAAAAAGCCGGACCTGATGCCCTTTTTTATGGCAAAAATCCCCCTAAAGCAAACTGCGGAACGAGCCGAATCTGCTTTAGGGGGATCTGATCTGTTTCAGGTCCTCCGGTCAGGCTCGCCTGGGCGACCTGACGGATTTGCCATATTTAATTGGATTTGTCTTGCAAAAAGGACTCAGGGTCTGCCGAAGCTTTCTTTGAATTCTGTGGCTCCCGGGAGCTTGCCGGCAGCTCTTCTCCCAGGCTGGTATAGCCCAGGAAATACGACATGGTTTTCACAAGTTCTTTTCCCACTTCTGCATGGTATGCGTGATCAATGCCTACATACCCCACGATTTTATTGTCCCGTACGATGGGATGTAGTATCCGTTCTGTCTCTTCCTCAAAAGGCTGCTCTAAATCTCCGGGAGCAATCCCCTGAATAGGTGCCACCCCCGGGGCGCACCACTGCCAGTACAGATTCCACCGCTTTGCATCCGGGCATGGCTTTAAGATATAGGCCCGGTCTCCCTGACAGAACTCCCCCATGATTTTCAGCACCTCGTGGGAAGACTTTTCCGTATCAGGCTCTGCCACCAGTATTTTGCAGGAATCCACAATGGCGCGCTCAAAATTCAGTCTTTTCTGAATAGCCTGGCTAAGGATTTCCTTTTCCGTAATATCGATGGCCATTTCCACCCGGGCCATCTTGCCCTTCCAGGGGATGAGCTTGTCTTTTAGGATAAAGTGCCGCTTAAAAAATGTATTTTCCCGCTCCCAGATGAGGAATTCATCCTTGCACAGCAAAGAATTGCTGCAAAACTCGCAGGGCGTATCTCTGCCTTGCAGCACCTTATAACATTTACAACCCTTGTAGTCGTACACGCCGGTCATACGCCGTCCCGCAGCATTGAGATAGTACAGTTCATAGGTCTCCGTGTCGCTGACATAGACCACTTCGTCCATACTCTCCGTAATGTTGCCGATCTCTTCGTTGCGAAGTTCCTCCAGAAACTCCTTGCACTGTTCAGCATCCAGCAGGTTCAGATTAGCCTCTTTTGCTTTTCGTTCCTGGTAGGCTTCCGATTCTGAACGAATATAAGTTTCCTCAAAGGCATTCACCGTGCAGGGTCTGGCAAAAAAATACCCCTGCAAAAGATCCGTATGCAGCTCCTGTAACGCCATCAGCTCCTCCAGGGTCTCCATACCTTCGCAGCACACCTTGATCTTTGCGCTGTGGGCCAGCTCGATCATATTGCTTAAAAGTCTGAAATTATAGGCATTATAGGAAACATGATTCACAAAGCACCGGTCGATTTTTACCTCATCGATTGCAATACTTTTGAGGTAGCTGAGGCTGGAATATCCGGTTCCAAAATCATCAATGGAAATCCGAATGCCGCTTTGCTTCCAGCGATAGAATATTTTATTGAAATGGTGATAATTTTGCAGCTGTACATTTTCGGTCAATTCCAGAGTCAGAGCCTCTCCCGGCAGCCCGGCCTCATGGAGCACATTGAGCACCATGTCTGCCACCCCGTCCTGCTGCAGCTGGATATAGGACATATTCACGCTCACATGCAGATCCGGCAGATACTCCCGCCATTTTTTGCACTGGGCAGCTGCCGTCCGCAGCACCCATTCTCCCACGGAGCAGATCAGCCCAGTCTGTTCCAAGATAGGGATAAATTCCACCGGACTGATTTTTTCACCGGTGGGGGATTCATACCGCAGTAAAGCCTCCACCCCGTAAAGGCTGAAGTCCCGGCTGTTGATCTGGGGCTGATACACCAGATGAAACCCTCTGCAATGATCCTCAATGCAGGCTTTCATTTTTGCCCCCAGCTCCATCTGCTTCAGATTTTTCCGGTAGTCATCTTCAGAGAAGAAGATCATTCGGTTTTTGCCCTCGTTTTTGGCTCGATCCAGGGCATTTTCCGCATACAGATAGATAGTATCGCTGTCTGTGGCATCACTGCACTGATAGTTTACCACACCCGCCGAGGCTGTGCAGATATTTTCCAATCTTTTCTGCACGGCACTGTAAAAGGCCTCCACATCCTCCTTTCTCTTTTCCAGAAAGCTTACCGCAAAGCTATCTCCCTCCAGTCGGTACAGCTCCATGGGTTCCTGGGCACATTCTTCCAAGATGGCAGCAACCTTCTTCAGGATCTCGTCACAGAAGGCACGCCCCTGTGTGAGATTCAGTTGTTTGAAGTCATCCAGATTCAGTAGCATCAGATAACCGTCTGATGTTTTGAGGTGCTGCTTCAAATCCTCCATAAGCTTTTCCGTACAGCACAGACCTGTAACGCTGTCCATCATACGCCCGCGGACAATTTCTGAGATGCGCCCTGCAATCAGCAGAGTCTGTGTATCCTCCTGCTTATGCAGAGTCCCCTTGACCCGGACCCAGACCTTATTCCCGGCCCGATCTAAAATCCTGTATGCAATATTAAAGGATTTTATCTTCTCTTGAATCAGCAGGTTTCGGTAGTGGTCCATGAGATTCCGGTCCTTGGGATATACAATATCGTTCCAAGCGCTGAAGTCGTTTCCGTCCTCTTGCGCCGGAGGAATTGGAAATTTTTCCCGAATTCTATCCGTTAAATAAACCCGTTGTGCGGTGAGATCATAAATATACATATAATCGTCATTGCTGACATCAAAAAACTGCACCGCCTCAATATACTGTTGCAGTTTTTCCGCTATTGTTTGGCTATTCTTCTTAACCATATTGTTTTCTTTTCTGCTATGCACTCGCTTCCCTCCGTTATATTGTTTGGTTCCATTTTCAGTACATCCGTGTGTTCTTTCGACACATTCAGTTTCTTGTGAAAATAATTTCACTGATTCAGCCATTGCATTTTCAAATCTTCCGCACCATCATAACGCCTATAGCCGTTTTTGTTCTGCTTCTTCACCTGATACAGGGCAATATCCGATTTCTGGTATAGCTCTGCAAAGGTATGTCCATCCTCCGGTGCCCACGCAACTCCTATGGAAGCCGACAGGGTAACTTCTTCTTTGTTCCTTGTATAGGTCTGATGGAGCATTTCACACAGTTCCCGAAGCAGCGTCTCAGCATACTGATCGGTATTGATGTTTCTCAGCAGGATCACAAATTCGTCGCCGCCTATCCTTCCGATGATATCACTGGACCGGAAGCGCTTTTGCAGTCTCTGCGCCATTTCCATCAAGACCTGATCCCCGCTGCTATGGCCGAAGGTATCGTTAATCAGCTTGTAATTATCCAAATCCAGTAAAATAAAAATCTGCTTCTCCCCGGACAGGTAGCCATAAGCCAGCGCTTCTTCTATTTTCGCCCGGACAGTTGCCGCATTGTAAAGCCCGGTGAGGCCATCTCGCTCTGCCCGGCTTTTCAGCGCGATCTCCTGACGCTTTTTTCTGTCAATATCACTGATAATCAAAATCAGTTTTGACGGTTTCACAGGGCTGCAATACCCCATACAGGACACCCATCTGTCCTTTCCTTCAAAATCCATTTGGAATTGGGTTTCTACGGTATCGACCCCTTTCTGGAACTTACTGTTCAGAGTGCGTAGGGACAATTCCCGGACCACATGCTCACGATCCTCACGTCGAACGCGGGAAGTCACCTGCTGTAGGAATTCTTCAAACGGAATTTGGGACTCTTCCCCGTTCATTTCCAGCAACCGCTGTGCATCTATATCCACTTTTGCATACATCAGGGCCTTTGCAATCAAAGCCTCTTGGAGTTCCAGTTTTCTCTTTGTCTGCCATTCAATTCGCTTCAGTTCTGTAATGTCCTCCAAAAAACCAACGGTACTTACAATGACCTTATTCTCATAGATATTGTGCAGGGTGATCCTCCACCAGTTGCCCTCTTTGTCGTTGTTGATCTGGATATCTGCTTTTGCATCCTGCTGGGTCTGGATTGTTTGAAACAGCTGCTTAAAATTCTCCACGCTGTCAGGAGCAATGATTTTTCTTTCCACAAAGCTCTCCGGTGTAACCCTGTCACAGACTCCCTGGAAGAATGGATTGGCAAAATCTGTTTTAGGAATCAGTTCCCGGTGTTCAGGATGATATGTAAAAATTGGCTGTTTGCAATATTCCAGCGCAACGTGGAGAATCTCCATGTTCTTTTTTACTTCTTCATTGGCATGTTTAATTTCTTTATTAGCATTTATGAAGTACCAAGCAACGCAAAATACCCAGACAAAATAGCATACACTGACAAAAACAATGTGGTTCAAATCAATATGAAGCAGAGTATCCAGGGTTTTATCCACAGAAGAATCTCTGATGGTATAGACAATCTGCCAGTTGCGGGTACCGATTGGCATATAACAGCCATAGCGTCGCTGACCATTGTCGCAATAAGAAAACTCCCCTTCTCTTCGTTCTTCAAAGTCTGATCGTATTTCCTCGATATCTTTATCCAAAGAGGACAGGGCCTGCACATCTTCCCAGAAGTTTACATACTCACTGGTGTTGCGATCTACCTGAAAGCAGCTGATGTAACTGCCATTGGAATCCACAATATACAAATTTCCGTCTCCATCGGCATGCTTGCTCTTAATGGTCTCGTTTAGTTTCTCTAAATCCAGCACCCCCAACACCACACCGATCACTTGCTGCCTTTCCGATCTGATGGGGCTGGCAAAGATTTGGATTTTCTTGCCATACAGGACATTGGATTGCTGCACCTCCGAAAATGCCACCGTCCCCTGCATGGCTGTCTTAAAATATTCTTGATCTGCAATGCTTAAAGGGCTACCCGTATCTGTATATCCATTGCCCTCCCGGTCTGCCACTGCGGTAAAAGAAAACATATTCATCTGGTTTGCCACTTTCAGGATCTCTTGCACATGAGGCTCCCATATAGTTCCACGCTCTGCCACCGTCTGTGACAGTGCGTTCAAATCATACACCATGTCGCTGATATATTCCTTTGTGCTTCCCAGTCTCACCTTGGTATAATCCCGTACAGATTCCTTGAAGTTTTCCATTTCTACTCCCTCAACCGCACGCTGATAGGAGAAAAATGACACTACGATCCCAATAATTGACAAGGCAAACAGTACAAATACAATTTTGTTCTTTTTAATAATTGTCATACCATTTCTCCTTATTTCTCATTTTCTTTATATATCACGCTGTCAAGCACAGAAAATCATATAAAACAAAAGCCGACGACATTGGGGCAGTTTTCCACCTGAACATCATCGGTCTTTCACCTGTCAGGACCCACATACAGCGGGAGCTGATTATATATTCCCGACCAAACAAGGGCCGGGACTCGCAATGCCAGGATACATTGTCTGTTTGTATCCTGGAAATTCGCTGGTGCCAGATTATTCTACCATAATTCCCCCCATTTTTCCATTGGAATTTTCAAACAAAAGACATTTTTCCGTTTCTTTCATTTTTTATATTTTTTTACCAACCCCATCCCCGCCGACTCCATGGGTTCCGCACAGTCAAGGAAGATCACACTGTTTTGGGGCCCATTTCCATCAATGGCATCTGTTTGTGAACAGAGTGTAAAACCTTCCAAAAATCGTTGACTTTTTACAAAACAAGCCTATAATTGCTTGATACCAAAGGGAATATTTCAAAAATCGCAAACATAATGAAACAGGAGGATTGCCATGAAAAAGATAAAATTGTTAAAATGCATATGGATTGCAGCAGGTCTGTTTCTGCTGTTTGTTCTGGTGTCCTGTGTGGTGCCTCCTCTGTTTCAGAAGCACAAGGCCCAGCCCCAGACTGTCTATCAGAGGGACAGCACGGAACGGGTGCTGTGCATCGAGGACAATCAGGATGCTCTTTTATGGCGGCTTCGTGTCATCGAGTCCGCTCAGGACCGGCTGGAGCTGGCTACATACAAATACAGAGACGACGAAAGCGGCCGGGATGTGGCCTCTGCCCTCTTGCAGGCAGCCCGGCGGGGCGTGCAGGTACGCATTGTGGTGGATGGCGTATCCGGCTTTTCCAATGTACAGAGCAGCTCCGGGTTTCAGGCTCTGGCAAGCGAGCCCAATGTGCAGGTGCGATTTTATAACCCCGTCAATCTTCTGACCCCCTGGAAGCTCAATTACCGGATGCACGACAAATACCTGATTGCAGACAATGACCTCTATCTTCTGGGAGGAAGGAACACCAAAAACCTCTCTTTGGGGGATTACCATGGGGCAAAGGACTATGACCGGGATGTATTGGTATATCAGCCGGACCCCCGGGGACAGGGCTCTTTGACGGAAGTAAGGGATTATTTTGAACGGATCTGGAAGATCTCTTCTCCTTTCCATCCTAGTAAGAAGGACCCCGGGGAGCTATGCCGCCACTATGAAACCCTCCGGCAGCGGCTTCCCGAAGCCTTCATCACCCCCGGCTGGGAGGCCCAGACTCTCCCCACCCAGGGAATCACCCTGCTGTCCAACCCTATTGAGGCAGCCAACAAGGCACCCCGGCTGTGGGCCTCTTTGCAGCAGCTCATGGCGCAGGGACAGGACATTCTCATTCAGACCCCCTATATTATCTGCAACCGTCCCATGTATGAGGATCTGGGTCGTCTGTGCGACGCCGGAAAGCACCTGCAAGTAGTCACCAACTCCGTGGAAACCGGCGCCAATCTTTTTGGCTGCGTAGACTATCTGAACCAGAAAAACAAGCTGCTGCGCACGGGCCTGACCCTTTATGAATTTCAGGGCCAGCGCTCTTCTCATGCAAAAACCGTGCTGATCGACGAAGACATCAGCATTGTGGGCAGCTTTAATTTTGATATGCGAAGCGCCTATCTGGATACCGAGCTTATGCTGGTAATCCACAGTCCCCAGCTCAACGCCCAGCTTCGCCAGACCCTTCAGGACTGTATGGACCAGAGCCGCCGGAACCTTCCCGACGGTACCCAGGAGCCGGGGCCCCGGTGTGAGGCACTGAAGCTGACCACGGGAAAACAGATCTTATACAATGTCCTGCGGGTCCTTCTTCTCCCCGTGCGGCATCTCATGTAACTTTCATATGTAAACGCACCGCCTCACCAAGCCGTGAGACGGTGCGCTTCGTTTCCCCGAACCTGCGCATTTTCTCCCGGCCTTTCCATTGACGAACGGGAAAGAATATGGTATCCTGCCATATAAGAGTGAATTTACATTGCTTCACTGCACCGAAATCTAAATTTTAATGTGTTCAGGGAGAATCCATATGATTGATTTTACCGCCTTCGATTGGAATACCCAAACCGTCCTGTCCAAAAACCGCTGTGCCCCACGGGTCCACTTTTACCCCTATGCTCACAAGTCCGCCGCTCTGTCGGGAAACCGGGCTTTTTCCGACCGGGTGGAATCTCTCAACGGCCTGTGGAATTTCAACTGGTTTTCTTCCCCTCTGGAGGTGCCGGATCTGCTGCTGCACACCCCCTATGACCCGGAAGCCCCCTCCATTTCCGTGCCGATGAACTGGCAGTACGCAGGATTCGGCAAATTCTGCTACACGGACCTGCTCTATCCCTTCCCGGCAGATCCGCCCCATGTGCCCATGGAGAACGAAACCGGTGTGTATCGCCGGGCCTTCCATGTGGACTCGGAGGATTCCATGAAAACCTTCCTTCGCTTTGAAGGAGTGGAAAGTGCCTTTCATCTCTTTGTCAACGGCACCCAGGCCGGATATTCCCAGGGAAGCCGTATGCCCAGCGAATTTGATGTGACCGCTCTGGTACACCCGGGAGAAAATCAGCTGGCGGTGGTGGTATATCAGTACTGCGACGGAACCTATCTGGAAGATCAGGATATGTGGTGGCTGGGCGGTATCACCCGGGAGGTTCTGCTCCTGCGGCGGCCTCAGAATCATTTGCTGGACTTCATTCTGAATCCTGATTATGATGTGCAGACCGGAGAGGGAATCCTGTGGCCCATGGTGCCTGTGTCCGGCCCGGCTTCGGTCCGACTGGAGGTCTATGACGCTTCCGGCGCTCTTCTGCAAACCAAAGGCCAGGCAGAACTGCGGATTTCCGGGGTACAGCCATGGACTGCGGAGACCCCGGCGCTTTATACCGTGGTGGCGCAGGTGCTGGATGAACAGGGACGGTGCACGGAAGCTGCCTGTCAGCGCATCGGCTTTCGTCACATTTCCATAGAAGACGGGGTCCTGAAGGTCAACGGCAGCCCCATTTTCATGCGTGGCGTCAACCGCCATGAGTACAATCCCAAAACAGGCCGGGCCATCACCAGAGAGCAGACCGCCCGGGAGCTTGCCACGATCAAAGACGCAGGACTCAACGCCATCCGCTGCTCTCACTATCCCAACAATCCCTTCTTCTATGACCTGTGCGATGAACTGGGTCTGTATGTCATTGACGAATGCGATCTGGAGACCCATGGATTTGAGCCTCTGGGAACGGAAACCCGGCTTTGCAGCGACCCCCACTGGAAAGAGGCCTATCTGGACCGCATCCGGCGGATGGTGGGCAGGGACCGGAACCGGGCCTGCGTCATCATGTGGTCTCTGGGTAACGAATCTGCCTATGGCTCCAACTTCCGGGCCATGTACCGGTGGTGCAAGGAGCATGAGCCCAGCAGACCGGTCCACTATGAAGGGGATTTTCACAATCAGTCGGTGGATGTTTCCAGCACCATGTATTCCACCATCGGCAGACTGAAGGAGCTGGATCTGCAGCAGGACCCCAAGCGGCCCCACATTCTGTGCGAATTCGCCCACGCCATGGGCAACGGCCCCGGAGGACTCGAGGAATATTTCAAGGTCTGCGAGGAATCCCAACGGATCCAGGGGCTTTTCGTCTGGGAATTCAAGGATCACGGCGTCTATGAAGAGGGCTCGGATGGTAAGGTTCGCTACCGCTTCGGCGGAGAATTCGGCGAAGCTTTCCACAACGGCAATTTCTGCATGGATGGTCTGGTCCGCTCCGACGGCGTTCCCAGTCCCGGTTTTTGGGAATACGCACGGGTGGCAGAACCCATCCATGTGGAACAATTTGATCTAAAAACCAGAAGGTTCACCCTGAAAAACCGCTTTGACTTCCTGGATTTGTCCCTATTTTCCTGCAAACTCACGGTATTGTATGACGGAACTGTGCAAAGCTCCCATTCCTTCGGCCTGCCGCCCATCGGTCCCCGGCAGAAAGCAGACCTTTCCATCGACGCCTCTATGTTGGAGGACCTCCCCCGGGAGGGACTTGTCACCCTGGAAGTGGAGTTTTTATCCACAGCCCCTGTGGGAAAGCAGCCGATTGGTTGGATCGCAGGACGGGCCACAGCCGTTGTACGGGAAGAATCCACGGCCCCGGCAGAGCCCAAACAGCCTGCCGCCTGCACTCTGGTGGGCCACACCCTGCACATTTCCGGTTCTGATTTTTCCTGTATTCTGGACCCGGTCACCGGGTGCATCCGGGACTATCGGGTCCATGGCCGTCTGCTTCTGGAGCAAAGTCCGTTTCTGAACTACAACCGTCCTTATACGGACAACGATCAATGCCACGCAGAGGAGTGGAACCGGAAGCATCTGCACTCCATGAAGATGTGCGTAAAATCACTGGACTGGGCCACGGAAACCGACGCCCTGGTAATTACCGTTCGGGGCGATTTTGCCCCTGCGGCTCTGGATTGGGGCACCCATGTGAAGATGACCTACCATATTTGGGATAATGGTGCCGTCTCGGTTTCCTTCCAGGGGGAGTTCTATGGAACGCCTCCCACCGAGCTGCCCAAAATCGGCACCCAGTCCTTCCTTCCTGCCGAGATCCGGTCGGTGGTCTATCGTGGCTACGGCCCCGGCGAATGTTACTGCGACAGCAAGCAGGCCCAGGCCGACGGCATCTGGTCCGGGGACCCTCATAACATGGGCTTTGATTACTCCTGCCCCCAGGAAAACGGCAACCGCACCGGGGTCCGCTGGCTGGTCCTTTCCGGGCCGGACGGCTCCGGTCTTTCCGTGGCAGCAAGCAGACCCATTGACATGGCCCTGCGCCCCTACAGCGACGAAATGCTCCGCTCCACGGCCCATGCCTGCGATCTGGTGCATGACAGCCACAGGCTCTATCTCCATCTGGACTATCGCAATTCCGGTCTGGGCAGCGGAAGCTGCGGCCCGGCAGCTTTGCAAGCTTACAAGGCCTACCCCATAGCCTATGAATGGTCCCTGGCCTTCGCCCCTGTGGACAACGCCCTGACCCCGGCGCAGAACGGCCGCCGGGCTCTGGGGTATCTGAAATAAACATCGAAAGGAACCCCGCTTCATGGAAAAAACGAATAAAAAGAGAATGTTATTGGCTGACGGCCTGTGTCTGGTGGTGGCCGCCATCTGGGGCACCGGATTCATCGCAAGCCAGCTTGCCCTGGAAGCGCACATGAGTGCCCTGCTCATTATGACCCTGCGATTTTCCCTGGCGGCCCTCACCATGGTCCTGGTCTGCCTCCCCGGCTGGAAAAAAAGGCGGTTTCAGGATTTTAAAGCCGGAATCCTTCCGGGAATCTTCCTCTTCGGCGGATTTTATACCCAGATCCTGGGCCAGTCTCACACCACCGTGTCCCACTGCGCCTTCCTCACCGCCACCAATGTGGTCATGGTGCCCTTCCTGTTATGGGCCCTGTATCGCAAACGCCCCCCGGTGAGTACCTTTCTGCTCACCGCCCTGACCCTTTGCGGCATCGGGGTGCTCAGCATCACCCCCGGCAGCTTCAGTCTGCACTTTCAGCTGGGCGATGCCCTCTGTCTGGTCTGTGCCCTGCTGTTTGCCCTGCACATCACCACCCTGGGCAAAGCCACCCAGGGGCGGGATGTGCTGGTGGTGAATCTGGCCCAGCTCACCACCTCTGCCGCAATTTCCGCCCTTCTGTTTTTGTTCACGGATCTGTCCTCCGTTTCTCAGGCAGATCTGGGACGGGGACTGCCGGCGGTGATCTTTCTGGGACTGTTCAGCACCTGCCTGTGCTACTTCCTCCAGACTCTTGCCCAGAGCTGGACCACCCCGGCCCAGGCCGGTGTCCTGCTTTCCACCGAAGGTCTTTTCGGAAGTCTCTTCTCCGTGGTGCTGGGCATGGAGCCCCTCACCAAAAACATGGTTCTGGGCGGTGTCATCATCCTGACCAGTGTGGTGCTTCTGGAGGTGTTCGCCTCCAAAGCCAATTCCTAGCCCCCTTCCCTCCCGGCCCCTTCGCCGGGAGGGTATTTTTCTATTCCCCTTTTCAAGAGGCAAATCCTGAAAAATGGATTTGCTTTTTATTTCATTCTGCACTATAGTAGTATCATACCTATCTCTTGCAGAACGCTCTGCGCCGGCACCCGTTTCATGAAAGGAGAGTTCCGTTTATGTATCGTATTTTGGAATTAAATCCCCAGCTGGTTCCCTTTTCCGCTGACATTCAGCTTCGCATGGACAATTACAGCCGTAAAAAGGCCCAGCTTTTAAAAGATGGGCAGAGCCTCAGCGAATTTGCCAACGCCCATCTGTTTTTTGGATTTCATCGGTCCAAAGACTGCTGGATCTACCGGGAGTGGGCCCCAAAGGCGGAAGCCCTGTTCCTTACGGGAGACTTTAACCACTGGAACCGGGCATCCCATCCCCTGACCTGCATCGACAGGGCAGCCGGTGTCTGGCAGATTCAGCTGCCTTTGGATGCCCTGGAGGAAGGAAGTCGGGTCAAAACCCTGGTGCAGCATCAGGGGGGCTGCACCGAGCACATTCCCCTGTACGCCCGCCGGGTGGTGCAGGACCCGCAGACCCATCAGTTCTGCTGCGAGGTCTGGGGCACCGAACCGTTTCCCTGGACAGACCAGGACTTTGTCCCCGGGGACACCCTCTATATCTATGAGGCCCATGTGGGCATGGCCCAGGAGGCGCCCAAAATCGGCACCTATCGGGAGTTTGCGGACCTGACCCTGCCCAGGATCCTGGACGCAGGCTACAACACCATTCAGCTCATGGCCATTATGGAGCACCCCTATTATGGCTCCTTCGGCTATCAGGTCTCCAATTTCTTTGCGGCCTCCAGCTGGTTCGGCTGTCCGGAGGATCTCAAATATCTGGTGAACAAGGCCCACGGCATGGGGATCCGGGTGCTGCTGGATGTGGTCCATTCCCACGCCGTCAAGAACACCGCCGAGGGCATCCACCTCTTTGACGGCACCACGGAGCAGTTTTTCCACACCGGCGGCAGAGGCGAGCATCCGGCCTGGGGCACCAAATGCTTTAATTACGACCGAAATGAAGTCCTTCACTTCCTGCTGTCCAACCTGAAATTCTGGATGACGGAATACCACTTTGACGGCTTCCGCTTCGACGGGGTCACCTCCATGCTCTATCACGACCACGGCCTGGGCACCAGCTTTGACTCTGACCGGAAATATTTTTCCCTCAACACCGACACCGAGGCCGTCACCTACCTTCAGCTGGCCAATGAACTGATCCGGCAGGTGAATCCCAGAGCCGTCACCATTGCAGAGGACATGTCCGGTATGCCCGGCATGTGCCTGCCCATTGCAGACGGCGGCATCGGCTTTGACTACCGTCTGGGCATGGGGCTTCCCGACATGTGGATTCGTCTGGTGAAGGAGCAGTCCGACGAGGAATGGAACCTGGAGCAGATCTGGAGCTCCATGTGCCTGCGCCGCCCCGGAGAAAAGACCATCGCCTATGTAGAAAGCCACGACCAGGCCCTGGTGGGTGACAAAACCATGATTTTCCGGCTGGCAGATGCGGCCATGTATACCGACATGAACAAATCCTGTCACACCATGGTGATCGACCGGGCCACGGCCCTGCACAAGATGATCCGCCTTCTGACCCTGGCCGGAGGCGGAGAAGGCTATCTCAACTTCATGGGCAATGAATTCGGACACCCGGAGTGGATCGATTTTCCCAGAGAGGGCAACGGCTGGAGCTTCCAGTACTGCCGCCGCCAGTGGAGCCTGCTGGACAATCACTTCCTCAAATATGAAGAACTGGGGGCCTTTGACCGGCAGATGCTGCGCCTTTCCAAAAAATACCGGATCTTTGACCAGTCCATGGCCGACCTGGTCATGGTGCACAATGCCGACCATGTGCTGGCCTTCACCAGAAACAACCTTCTGTTTGTGTTCAACTTCCATCCCACAAAATCCTTTGTGGATTATCCCATCCATGTTCCTCATGGAGTGGATTATGAGGTGCAGCTGTCTACCGATGACCTGCCCTTCGGCGGTCAGGGCCGCACCGGTCATGTGCCCTACCCCACCCCGGGCCATGTGCTGCGGCTGTATCTTCCCAGCCGAAGCGCCATGGTGCTGGCCCCTGTTGGAATGGAACAGTGGGGAACATAATTTTATCGGTGTTCTCAGGGGCTGTGGAGTTTTCCACAGCCCCCTTTAAAAATTGTGAAAAAAGTGCTTGACTTTTGGCGAAGCTTTGGTATAATAAGAGGGCTGCCAGAGACAGCAGGAGGCATTTGCCATAATGGTTTTTCCATCCTGCCGAGGTTTGCAGAACTTGTTATACATTTTCTGTGTCCTCATGTCTTTTGGCATGAGGCATTTATTTTTATCGGAGGTGACACTTTCATGCCCAACGCAAAGGTTCTTGAGAGCAAAAAGGCAATCGTTGAGGAGCTGACCGGTAAGATCTCCGGCGCTACTTCTGTGGTCTTCGTAGACTACAAGGGCATCAACGTTGCTCAGGATACCGATCTGCGTAAGCAGTTCCGGGACGCTTCCGTGGAGTACTCTGTTGTGAAGAACACTCTGACTCGTTTCGCCGCCAACAAGGCCGGCTACAACCAGTTTGACGAGCTTCTCAATGGCACCACTGCCATGGCTTGCACCACCGGCGATCCTATCGCACCCGCTCGTATTATCTGCGAGTTCGCCAAGAAGAACAAGAACACCCTGACCATCAAGGGCGGCCTGGTTGAAGGCGCTGTCCTGACTGCTGAGCAGCTGAACGGCTTCGGCGAGCTGCCCAACAAGAGCGCTCTGGTCGCTCAGGTTCTGGGTACCTTCCTGGCTCCTATCTCCAGCCTGGCATTTGTCCTGGATCAGGTCCGTGCTCAGAAGGAAGGCCCCGCTGCAGAAGCTGCAGAGGCCTAATCATCCACTTATTTATTTTTAATTTGAACGTATTTTAGGAGGAAATTACAATGGCTAGTGAAAAGATCACTGCTCTCGTTGAGGAAGTCAAGGGTCTGACCGTTCTGGAGCTGTCCGAGCTGGTTCACACTCTGGAGGAAGTTTTCGGCGTTTCTGCCGCTGCCGCTGCTGTTGCCGGTCCCGCTACCGCTGCTGCTGCTGAGGTTGAGGAGAAGACCGAGTTCGATGTCGTCCTGAAGGATGTCGGCGCTAACAAGATCGCTGTTATCAAGGTTGTCCGTGCTGCTACCGGCCTGGGCCTGAAGGAAGCTAAGGAAATCGTTGACAACTGCCCCAAGACCCTGAAGGAAGCCATCTCCAAGGAAGATGCCGAGAAGATGGTCGAGGAGCTCAAGGCTGCGGGCGCTACCGCCGAGATCAAGTAAGAGACCCTCTTACACTTTTTTTCACCGATCGATCAGGCCGTTCCCAATGGGAACGGCCTGATTTTTCTATTTCCTTTTGTGCCTCATTCCGCTTCCCGAAAAGTCCGGGTCCCGGTTGCTGTCAGGAAACCGGGCCGCTTCCAGGCGCTCCAACTCATCGGCAATTTTCTCCAAACCTTCCTCGCAGGCGAGAAATATTGCCCGATTCTCGGTAAGCTCCACTCGAATGTTATGATGGTTTTGCAGGAACAAGGAGCGTAGCGACCGGCCGTTTTCATCCAAAAAATTCAGAACATACCAGTGCGGAACATTGCCGGCAATGGTTTTTTCCCGGAATGTGATCTGCTGGATGCCGCCGACAAGGAAGGTAATCTCCCCCGGGTCCGTGATTTTGAAGGCATTCCCGTTGGATCGATTCAGAACTTCAATCGCGGCCACCTCTTTGGGGTCCAGTTTTTGAAGAACGCAAACCGGCATAAACCGCCAGATAAGCCAGCAAAGAGCAGCAAGACATACAATCCCGGCTCCAATCACTTTTATCTTCTTTTTCATGGCGTTTCATCTCCTGCCTGTTGACTGAGGTCCGGCGCAGCCATTGCGCCGGGCCTCCTGTTTCAGCGGGACTCGTACCGGGTTCCAGCCTCATCAAAATAGACCGCCCGGATGGCGTATTCCTTCGCCGGAGCTTCCCGGCAGATCAGTTCCATTTCGCTTGTGTCATACACAGCGGGGCTCTGCTCCTGACCGTCTATGGTGCAGGTAATTTCTGCGTGTGTGGTCTGCGCTCCGCAGAACCAAACGAGATCATAAACACGGCCGTCCATGACCGCAGTCTCCACCATGACCTCGTTTTGATCATGGCTGGCAAAGGCCATGACCTCATAGGTGTTTTTTCCGGTGGTCTTAAAAATCGCAATGGCCGCCTGATGGTCCGTGCTGTAGGCCCCGCAGATCAGATATCCCTCCACCTCCCGTTCCGTGACAATGGTCCAGTGGCATCCTATGCCGTTTCCCGTCTGCCGGTCCAGCAGGATCTGGCGGCTTTCCACCGTGTCCCCCCGATGGGGCCGATGGGAGAAGGCCACCAACGAAAGCACCAGGGTCACAAGCAAAAGCAGCATAATGATTACAAGGTTTTTCTTTTTCTTCATACTCCCTCCTTTCCCTCTGCCCACCCACTTGAGCAGAGTTTTTCCACAGGGGATGGCGGTTTCCGAACCTCCCCCCTTTTTTCGCAGTATGGACAACGGTGCCGAACCGTCATAAAAAGCCGGATCGCATTGAAGTTGCTTACGCTCCGGCATTTATATCCTTGCTATTTTGTAAAACTCAGAGCGGAATCTTCACAACTTCTTCCGGTGTCCATTCTCACACGAATACAGCACATTTCCGGTAAAATCCGCAGCACGCTGGTCTTCACCCCCTGTATATATGAGGATTTCTCTTTTTTGACACTGCCGCTGCAAACTGTTTACTTTTTTTATAAATTCACTCTCCGCTAAGTTCAATGATGTCACCAAGTATAGCACATTCAAGCAGGAACGCATAGACATGATATATAAAAAATTCCTGTCTCCGGGCCGTAGTGCCGGGACAGGAATTTTTTAATCTTCTACACGCCTGATCTGTGCACCCAGGGCTGTAAGTTTTCCGATGAGGTTTTCGTATCCACGCTCAATGTAATGGATATTCTCCACAAAAGTCTCTCCCTGTGCCGCCAGACCGGCAATCACCAGAGCCGCACCGGCCCGCAGGTCGTGAGCCTGCACGGTGGCACCATGCAAGGATTCTACGCCTGTAATCGCCGCAGTCTTTCCGTTGACCTCCATGATAGCGCCCATGGCACGGAACTCCTGGCAGTAGGCAAAGAACCGGGTCTCATAGATGCTCTCCGTGATGCGGCTGGTTCCCTCCGCCAGGGTCATGCACACGCCAATCTGGCCCTGCATGTCTGTGGGGAAGCCGGGATAAGGCAGGGTCTTCACCGTAGCACGGCGCAGACGACGCACCTTTTCCACCCGAATGGAATCGTCGTATTCCGTCACCTTTGCTCCCATCTCCCGGAGCTTGGCGGAAATGCAGTCCATATGCTTGGGGATCACATTCTTAACCAACACATTGCCGCCCACGGCCGCAACCGCAGCCATGTAGGTGCCGGCCTCGATCTGGTCCGGAATGATGGAATAGAAGCCACCCCGCAGAGACTTGACGCCCTTGATCTTGATAACATCCGTACCGGCGCCGGAGATTCTGGCACCCATGGTGTTGAGGAAATTGGCCAGGTCCACGATATGGGGCTCTTTTGCGGCATTTTCGATGATGGTCTGACCGGGGGCCAGAACAGCGGCAATGATGATGTTGATGGTAGCACCAACCGACACCACATCCAGATTGACACGGCCGGCCTGCAGGGCATCCCCCTGGGCCTGCGCAATGACATATTCGCTGTTTTCCTCCACATCCGCCCCCAGGGCCTCAAACCCCTTCACATGCTGGTCAATGGGACGGGGGGCAAAGTTACAGCCGCCGGGCATTGCCACCTTGGCCCGGCCGAAACGGCCCAAGAGCGCACCGATGAGGTAGTAAGACGCACGGATGCGCCGCACCAGATCGGGATTGGGCTCCACATAATCCACCTGAGAGCAGTCGATTTCCACCGTATTGCTGGACAGATGCCGGACAGATGCACCCATCTGCTCCAGGATCTGCAGGAGAATCTGGACATCGGAGATGTCCGGTACATTTTCAATTTTACAAACACCCTTCACCAGAAGGGCCGCAGGGATAATCGCCACAGCGGCATTCTTCGCGCCGCTGATGGTAACGGTGCCTTCTAAGCGATGGCCACCTTCAATTTGATACTTAGTCATGGAGTTTACCTCTCCTATGAATCGTGCCTCCTTACTGAGTACGCAAAGGGCCAATCATTATTATAACATAAATTGGGATAATTGTAAAGAAATAAGTTTGGATTCCCAAGGTTTCCCTCAGATTTTATCCATTCCGTCGCCGCAAGCCCTTGGGATAGTGGTTTTTCAGCATCCCGTCGGCTCCCTTTGCCCAGCCCAGAGGCACCCCACCCAGGCATGCAAGGAGCCAGCCCCGCTGGCTTGCCGGCAGGGTCTCCCCTGCTTGGTACAAATAGGCCTCATCCAAAGTCAGCTCCTGCACAGGTCCTGTCACCCCGGACCACAGTGCCAGGGCATGAGCAGGCTGGAAGCGGTTTGCCCTGCACTGTCCCAGCTCCAGACCGGGTCTTAGGACCTTCAGGCCCTTGAGCTCGGGACATTGGACCGGTGCCCAGTACCAGGTATCTCCGAAGGCCACGGCTTTTCCCTCCGGGAGCTTCAGCCCCAGTTCCTTCATAAAGTCCGTAAGTTGCCGGGGCAGTTTCTCCCCCTTACACAGGGCAGGTTCTTCCTCATGTCCCTGATTTTTCACCAGAACGGCAGCATAGTGGCCTTCCCCTCTCAGCTTGTGAGGCCAGAGGCGGAAGGTGCCGGGGGCCTCCTTGCTGCCCGGTGCAAACCAGGGGGCCGCCACTTGGGCAATGGAAAATTCCGGGTTCCGGCCCAAAAATGCGGCCACTGTCAGCTCGTCCTCTTCCGGAGCGAAGGTGCAGGTGGAATAGACCATCCTGCCGCCGGGGGCCAGCATCCTGGCGGCGGCATCCAGAATCCCCGCCTGCCGCCGGGCGCACAGCTCCACATTTTCGGGGCTCCAGTCCTCCAGGGCCGCCGCCTCTTTGCGGAACATCCCCTCCCCGGAACAAGGAGCATCCACCATGATTCGGTCAAACCAGCCGGGAAACCGCGCCGCCAACCGCTCTACGGTCTCATTGAGCACCACCGCATTGGAAATTCCCATGCGCTCTATGTTCTGGGAGAGGACCTTGGCCCGCTTGGGGCTGTACTCATTGCACACCAGCAAGCCTGTTCCCCCCATTTTGCCCGCAATCTGCGTGGATTTTCCACCGGGAGCCGCACATAAATCCAAAATCCGCTCACCCGGCTGCGGGTCCAGAAGCTCTGCCGGTGCCATGGCACTGGGCTCCTGGAGATAGTAAAGCCCGGCTTCATGCCAGGGATGAAGGCCCGGACGCTGGCCCGGCTCATATCGGAATCCGTACTCTGCCCAGGCGACAGGCTCCATGGAAAAGGGCAAGGTCTGTCCCTTCCATTTCAGAGGATTGAGCCGCAGACCCACCGCCCGGGGCAGATCATAGGATGCAAGAAATTCTTCATATTCCGGGCCCAGCTGCTGCCGGACTCGCTGTAAAAATGCCTGTGGGAGCATTTTATCACCTCAAGTTTCAATTTCCCTTATTGTACTAGATGATGCCAAAAAAAGAAAGAGTCAGTTTTTCTCCTGATTTCCATAAAAAAACAGGGCTGCCACACCAATACGGTGGGCAGCCCCATTGTATCAGGACTTACTTGTTGAGATTAGCCAGACGCATGAGCATGGTAGCAACCTGTGCCCGGTTGGCGTTGTGGCCGGGAGCCAGGGTGGTCTCAGACACGCCCTCCATGATCTTGGCACCAACGGCCCAGGCCATGGCCTCCTGTGCATAGGTGCTGATCTGCTCGGCATCGGTATAGCCGGTCAGG
>JARIBV010000052.1 GCA_029257335.1 Faecousia sp. | reverse complement strand
ACAGCGAAGTTCATAACTGCATCGCCATCAACAAACTTGTCCAGGTTGCCCTTAGCCTCAATCTCAACGCCCTTAGAAGCTGCATAGCGAGCCAGGAAGGTTACCATCTGCTCACGGGTCACAATGTGGCCAGGTGCAAACTTGGTCTCGCTGACACCCTCGGTAATCTTTTCCTTGTAAGCCCATGCAACTGCATCTGCGTAGTATCTGTCAGCATTCACATCAGTGAAGGGAACTTCTTCATTGACTTCGGGGGAACCAGCCATCCGATAGAGAACCGTTACAGCCATACCGCGGGAGGTCTTTGTGTTGGGTGCAAACTTGTTGTTGCCCACACCTTCCATGTAGCCTTCGCCGATGACATAGTTGATTCCCTCAACATAGTAGCGGCCTGCCAGCACATCATCAAAGCCAACAATGTTAACTTCGGTGTTGGAATCCAGTGCGTTGGCATCAGCGCCAGTGACATAGCTCTCATCCTTGTTTACTGCGACAGTGGACTGACCCTGATCCACAGCCTCAAATCTCAAGGTGAAGATTTGACCAGCCTCGGCAGCCTCGTTTGCGGCAAATGCCACAACGACGGTACCCAGCTTATCACCGTTCGCCTCAACGACAACATCGTTCTCGCCCCAAACGGAGCCAACCTGTACATCCTTGAAGCTCAGGATCTTGCTGTCATAAGTAAACGCCAGTTTACCGTCAGCAACAATCCCTCCATCCTTTGCGTTTACGGATACGGAAATGATGCCATTCTGGATACCGGGCTTGGCGTCCAGAGTCAGCAGGTTTTTTTCGTCCGCTGCCAGGGTCGTTGCACTCAGGGCAAATACCAGAGCAACCACCAGCATCAGAGAGAAAAACCTTTTGAAATTGTTTCTCATATTCACTGTTTCCTCCTTGCAAATATTTGCGGCCGAAACTGGCTCGCTATCTCACTGTGCCGTCTGAGGTAGGTCGCCCCCATGGACACAATTTGATACAACTTGATTCTGCCAAAATAGCATACCGTTCTACACGGTCCTGCATTTTTTGCAGGTTAACCATAGGATAGCATAGGATTTTTTAAAACTCAAGTGCTTTTTCATATTTTGTTAACTTGCACAATATGGAGCCGATGCATTAGTACATAATCATAGATATCTTGCTAAAGTCATGTTGCAGCAAAGAATCTTTGTAAAAAATTCCCCCAAAGATGACTCCTATTTTAGGTTACCTTCAGGGGATCTGCAGACTGGTTCCAGGCACGCTCTTCATAAGCCACACCACACAATTACGCAATCTATACCTTATAATATTGTATCTTGTAACATTCTCAGGATTCTTCTGTTACATACTCCATGACCCAGCAAAATACTTGCTGAATGGTCTCCAGCCTTGTCACATAGTTGACTCGCTCTCCATCTCCCTTGGGAGACAGGTAGCCCAGTTTGTAAAGGCTATAGAGATTTCTGGACACTGTGCCGGAATTCAGATTCATGTCCGCCGCCAATTTACCGGCAGAACATGGCTTCTGCGCACAGCGATGCAGGATTTCCAGCTTGTCTTTGCTGCCCAGTACTTTAAGCATGGCAGACAATGTCTCTTCATCAGGTCGTTTGTTCCGTTTGGCAGCCAATTCAAATCGGATGCACATACCAATATACGCCATCTGGATGGGATTGTTTTCATCCCCCAGCCACTCTGTCCACCAGGCAAACATGTTGAAGGACCATACGCTCAGCCAAAGCTCTTCCGGTGTGTCCTCCTGCAAAAAAGGAAGCTTGGTATTGAACATCTCCCGTTCAAAATCATCCACCGTATGAACCTCAAAATACTCCGTCCAGCGGTTCAGAACAGACTGATTAAGCTCCACCAGAGGGGTCATTTCTTCCCGCAGCTTTTCTGCCACCGGCCGGACCAATTCTGTCAGTTCCTTCAGGTGCGCTTCATAGTCCGTAAGCACTCGCAGAAGGCTCCATTTTGCTTCCACACTGCAAGGCAGGCGTTCCAGCTGCACACCCAAAGACTCTTTGGGCTCAGAAGGGTCTTGCAGGTCCATCACAAGTCCCATGGCATTCATATCGTTGATTTCCACGCCACTGTCCTGCATCAGGTTAAAGTCCCGCAAAAGCTTTGCTGCAAAGTCATCTACATCCGCAGCATCCACTGCAATATTGACAAGCATCACCTGCGCCAGGCAGCAGCAGGTCTTTCGGTCGGTGCCCGGAAGTATTGCAAAGAAATAGCGGAGCCGTTCGTCATCCGGATTCATATTCAGCGTTACTTTTTCTGTAATCTGATCCAATAGTTCAACACGACGCGCTGTAACATCGCAATCATTATCAAAAAATCTGCCGAGGCCCCGTGTCACACGGCTGTAGTCCTGCACATAAGAAATATGATTCACAAAAGAATACAGCAAATAAACCGCTTCGGCAAAATAACACGGTTGGCGAAATACTCGCACATTCATTTAACCACCTCTGCCATGCATTATAAAGCACATTCCGCACCTTTGTCAACACCACTGATGCTGAAAAAGTCCAATATTACAGTTTCTCGATGAAGTATGTCGAATTTTCATAGTTTTCGTTCCGTTTTCTATTGCAATTTTCACAATAATCTGATACAATGTGAGGAAGAACAAGATCAGTGGCGGATTGCCACGCAGAAAGGAGATCCTTCCATGAGCAAAAGTAACAGACTGGAACGGGCCTTAAAGGAATTTCGTTGGGGTTTCATTATCGCCTCCCTGATTTTTATTGTGTTAGGTACTGTGATGATTTTTAACACACAGCTTGGCACAAACATTATTACCTACACTGTGGGCGGTGCTTTGACCCTGTACGGTGCATTCAATGTAATCGGCTTTCTTTTTGCAAAAGAAAGAAACCTCACCTTTGAGTTGGTCATCGGTGTTCTTACCGCAGCCATTGGCATTTTCATTCTCGTTTCTCCAGACAGCATTCTGGACATGCTCCAAAACGTTCTTGGGCTGATTATTATTATTGACAGCCTGTTGGGGATCAAACGGACATTCGCGTTGCGAGATCTGGGAGTGGACAGGTGGGGAATCATGCTTCTGCTTTCCATTGCCACTACCATTATGGGCGTTTTGTTCATGGTGAAGCGGGGATGGTTTGGAAACGCATTGATGATCGTGATTGGTGTCGTCCTCCTCTATCAGGGAATTTCCGATCTCATCACCGTGATCCGTATCAGCATGGTAGGTCGGCGTATTAAAAATGATCTTGGCCTCATGGTTCGTGACGAAATCCTTGTGGATGTAGACGATGACGATTGATAAACCACCTTGTCTCTACACACGTAATTAAATAGTATAGAGAAAGCGCCACAGCAAATGAATTTCGCTGTGGCGCTTTGTGTATGGGCCGAGTGCTTGACCCGGCCCAATTTTGAGTTCTCAGAAAGGACAGAGATGCGGTCCTGTCCGCCTTACGGCTTTTCCGTTACATTTACATTCTGATCCTGCTTCATAATTGCATCTCTCAGCTGCTCATGGCAGGCCTCCAGATCAGGTACCAGCACCGCCATTCCGCGGATGGAGGCATTGTAGTAGTTCTCGTCTCCGGGAATATGGATGTTCTGAACCTTGGCAGTAGAAAGCATGGGCAGAAGATCGGTCACATAACCGATGATCTCCATGTTGCTCATATCCGTGGTCAACATGGGCAAAATCTCGTCTACCAGCTTCAAAGCATCACTGAGGCTTACTCCCTTGAAGGACTCCAAAAGTGCATTCAACACCGTTCTCTGGCGGCTGGTCCGGCCAAAGTCGCTGTCCAAGTACCGAATTCTGCTGTATTCCAAGGCCTCTCTGCCATTGAGCTGGTTCACACCCCCCTGGAACTTATAGTAGAGCTCTCCGTTCAGATAGTCCGCTTCTTCCTGAGTCAGTTCGATTTCAACACCGCCGAGAATGTCAATTACCTTTTCAAAGCTGGAGAAATCCACTTCCACATTGCCATCTACATAGACGCCAAAGTTCTCTTCCAGTGTTTCATCCAGAAGGCCCATACCACCGAAGACATAGGCAACATTGATCCGGTTGTCCTCATAGCCGCCGGGGATCTGTACATAGGTATCACGCAAAATGGAAGACAGGGTAATGGTATTGTCAGTGGTGTTGAAGCTGACCAGGATCATGGCATCCGAGCGAGCCCGGCCTTCGCCTTCCCGCCGGTCCTGTCCGATCAGCAGAATATTCACGATATCCTCAGATTCACCAATGAGTCTTCCCTTGTAGTCTACATAAGTCAGCGCATCTTTAGGGTCTACCACAGGAACACTGCTGTCAACGCCCACGGTTTCGCCCTCTGTCACCTCAAGGGTCAGCGCATCCTCCGGAGAAATTCTGCTCTCGTCCCGGTCCACACGGTTGATGCGATTGAACTTGGAAAATAGGAAAATTGCGACACCTACGATCAGCGCCAGCAGCACCAAAAACACACTGAGCAGAATCCACTGCCATGGGCGGTGCTTTTTCGCCTTTTTAGGCTTGTTTTCTTTCTCTTTGGCACTATACGTATACTTTCCACTATACTTTTTACTCATATAAGCCTCCAAATCTAACCAAAACTGACAAGGTGGGCTAGTGCTGCCGCCTTATTTCACATAGTATACAACAGTTCCCCTAAAAAATCCACCCACATCTGTTGTAATTGGTAAATTCTATTCAATTCGCCAAAAATCGATGGATAGATTCAGAGTGACTTGGCTACTACACAGTCAATTACCTTCTCATAGACTTTTGGCATACAGGGTTGCTGTGACTGAACTTTCGGATCCTGCTATCCCACCCACAAAAAACCTTATTTGAGGATGTTTTGATTGGCGTGAAATTCTGCTTTTTCCCCCTGTATTCTCCGCATTTTCTCAAAAAAACGCCACCATACAACAGCTGCTGCTTTTTTTCATCCTGCAACCCTTACTTTTTCCACATCTTTGTGCAAAATACCCATTATTGTTCTCTTTTTCTGAATTTGCTGTAATTTTCCCCTGCCTCTTGCAAACTTCTTTGCGTTAGCATATAATAAAAGGGAAACTCACTAATTGATTGCGAGGTGTTTTCATGAAACTTTGGATCGATCATTTGGAATATGACACAAAGCCTGAAGAAAGCCTGCTGGATGCTGTAAAAGCCCTTGGGCTGGAGGATTGCCGTCTGTCCCGCCGCCCATTGGCTGCGCGGCTGGCCGGTGACACCTTCACGCTGAATTATATTCCTCAGCGAAGCACTGATTCTATTGTAAACGGTACCGCAACCATGCGCCGTGCCATGGAAGCCTCTCAGGGCAAAATTACACTTTTGCGCTATGGTGATGCCCGAGGAAAACGAGTTTATTGCCGCACCGTGCAGTTTGTTCTCTTCTGGGCCATTCGTCAGCTCTGGCCAGACGCTATCGCAAAAATGAACTTTACCGTAGGAAACGCACTGAATGTCACCATTGAGAAGGAACCTGCCTTTACTCCTGCAGATGTCCCTGCACTGAAGGAGCAGGTTGCGGAAATCATTGCGCGGGATATTCCTTTGCTGCGGAGCAGGATCCTTACCAAGGATGCACAGGCCATCTTTCAGGCAGACGGCCAGGAGGACAAAGCACGCCTGCTGCAATTCCGTGATTCTCCGGACTTTTTTGTCTACCGCTATGGGGACTACATGGACTATTTCTATGGGGAGATGGCTCCCTCCACAGGATATGTTTCTGTGTGGGACATTGTTTCCGATCAGGGCCAAGGCATTCAGTTCTGTTTCCCGGATCCCGGCAATCCCGATCAGGTTGCCCCTTACCATGAAATGCCAAACTTTACTGCTGTGTTCAGGGAAAGTGAGAAGTGGTGCAGTCTCATGGAGTGCGAAACCGTTGCCGATCTGAATGAGCTGGTGGAGCAAGGTCGGTTAGGAGAGCTGATTCGTGTCAATGAGGCCCTCCATGAGCGAAGCTTCTCCCGGATTGCCGATCAAATCGTTGCCCAAAATGCCCAGGCCGTCCTTCTTGCCGGCCCCTCCTCTTCCGGCAAAACAACCAGTGCAAACCGTCTGGCGGTTCAGCTCCGAGTCCATGGAAAGTACCCCATTCTCATGTCTCTGGATGACTATTACATCGATCGTGACAAAATTGCTCCCGGCCCGGACGGAACATTGGATCTGGAACATATTGACACCATCGATACCGCACTGTTTCGGGAACATCTGTCCCGGCTGTTGGACGGAGAGACCGTAAGTCTGCCCCGCTTTGATTTCAACCTTGGAAAGCGGGTCTCCTCCGGTCGTCAACTCACCTTGGGGCCTGATTCCGTTGTGATTATTGAAGGACTCCACGGTCTGAATCCGGCCTTGCTCCCTGATAATGTAGATCATAATCTGGTATTTCGGCTTTATGTCAGTGCCCTGCTGCCTCTGAATCTGGACAATCACAATCGGATCCCCACCAGCTACCTGCGGCTCCTGCGGCGGATCGTGCGGGATTACGAAACCAGAAATGCCTCTGTCAGCAAGACCCTGTCCATGTGGGATTCCGTCCGCCGGGGTGAGGAGCGCTGGATCTTCCCCTATCAGGAAAATGCAGATGTGATTTTTAACAGTTCCCTGATCTATGAGCTGTCCCTTCTGAAGCGTCACATCTTCCCTCTTCTGGAGCAGGTCCCCCCGGAGGACCCCTACTATGAAGAGGTGCGTTCCATTGTGAAGATTTTGAACTTTGTAAAAGAATCTGAATTGGACCGGGATGTTCCCCCCACCAGTATTTTACGGGAGTTTATTGGAGGAAATAGCTTTTACGCATAGTTCTTAATTTGCCTTTTTCGCTTTTAATTTTATCCAAGCTAGGGGTTTCCAACATAGCCCATTGTCAATTATAGCTAAAATTGTTATCATGCAATTATAACTAACGCCTAAATGCGGCGAAAGACAAACTGGAGGTTAAAAAATGGAACAAGCTGTTTTTGCATTTCGTCTAAACGGAAAGCCTGTAACGTGCGAGCGCTACGGCTTCGGACATATTAACAAGACCTACCGGATCGTAACAAACTGGGGCTCCATGTATGAGCTTCAGCAGATCAACAACCGTGTATTCTCTGATATTCCCGCCCTCATGGAAAATGTCGGTGCAGTTACCCGCTACGCTGCGCAGCGTGTGCGTCATCCCATGGAAGCTCTGCGTCTGGTTCCCACTCTGGATGGAAAAGACTGGTATCAGGACGAAAATGGCGACTGCTGGCGTATGTATCATCACATTGAGAACAGCATCTGTTTCCAGAGACCGTCTTCCCAGAACGATTTCTACGAAAGTGCCAAGGCCTTTGGTAGCTTCCAGGAAATGATGGCCGGTTTCCCCGCTGAAAAGCTCCACGAGACCATCCCCAATTTCCACAATACCCCTGTCCGCTTCCAGCAGTTCCACGCCGCTTTGGCTGCCGACTCCATGGATCGGGCAAAGGATGTGCAGAAGGAAATCGACTTCTTCCTGACCCGGGAGGCCAATGCAGGTATGCTGGTTGAGCTGCAGAAGCAGGGCAAGCTGCCTCTGCAGGTGACTCACAACGATGCAATGCTGAACAACGTCCTGTTCGACCGCACCTCCCGGAAGGCTGTCTGCGTGGTGGACCTGGATACTGTTATGCCCGGCCTGTCTGTGTATGACTTTGGTGATTCCATCCGCTTCGGTGCCAACAAGGCCGCTGAGGACGAAACCGACCTTTCCAAGGTTGGTCTGGATCTGGAGATGTACCGGGCATACCTGAAGGGTTATCTGGAGGCCTGCCCCAGCCTGACCCAGGAGGAAGTGAAGCACCTGGCTGACGGTGCCCGGATCATCACCCTGGAATGCGGTCTGCGCTTCCTGACTGACTATCTGCAGGGCGACACTTATTTCGCCACCCAGCGCGCCCAGCAGAATCTGGATCGCTGCCGTACCCAGATGGGTCTGGTTCAGGATATGGAAAATCAGTGGGACGCCATGACGGCATCCGTTTAAGGAGGATAAAACCATGCGTGTTATCGTTACCAGCAACAATGCAGAAATCGGCGAAATCGCCGGCGGTATGATTACCAAGGTTGTCCAGGATAAGCCCACCGCTACCCTGGGCCTGGCCACCGGCAGCAGCCCTGAAGTGGTCTATGCTGCCATGATTCGTGCCTATGAAAACGGCGAGGTTGACTTTTCCCAGGTTCATTCCGTAAACCTGGACGAGTATCTGGGTCTCACCGGCGATCATCCCCAGAGCTATCGCTATTTCATGGACAGCCATCTGTTTAACCACATCAACATCCCCAAGGAGAACACCTTTGTGGCCTCTGGCGTAGGCGATGAGGCAGAGTGCATCAAGGAGTTCCGTTCCATCCTGAACCGTACCCATGTGGACATTCAGCTTCTGGGCATCGGCGAAGATGGTCATATCGCCTTTAACGAGCCCGGCAAGGTGCTGCACAACAATGCTCATGTGGAGTCCCTCACCGAGAGCACCATCGCAGCCAACGCCCGTTTCTTTGAGAGTGAAGACGAGGTGCCCAAGAAGGCCATTTCCATGGGCATGGGTGACATTATGCGTGCCTCCAAGATCATCCTGATTGCCTCCGGCCCCAAGAAGGCCGACGCAATTCGCGGCCTCATTATGGATGAGAATGTGGATGTATATAACCCCTCCACTATGCTGAAGATGCACCCCGATGTTACGGTGATTATTGACCGTGCTCTGGCTGATCTGGTTGGCTATACCGACTGATAAATGCAACAGGTCCCCGGTGAACTGATTCACCGGGGACCTGTTCGTTACCAATCCATGATTTCAACCTGCACCATCGCTCCAATTCCAAGTTTTTCACTCCCGCAGCTGCTTGATTTCACCTTTGGGACATGCTATAACAAAGGACAATGAGGAAAGGAGCCCTGATATGAAGCGAGCGTTGGGAATTGCAAGATGTGGTCTTGCCTGTTGCTTATGTTCTGAAAATGTGACCTGTAACGGCTGTAATTCCGGTGATTGCCCGGATGATCGTACATGTGAAAACAAGCGTTGCTCCCTTGAAAGGCACTTCACGCACTGCTATGATTGTCCTGAAACTTGCAGAAAAGGATTATTGTCAAAAATCAAGCCCTATGCTTTTACTCAATTTATGAAACGATATGGAGAAGAAGCTCTGCTGAACTGCCTGGAAAGAAATGAAAACCGTGGAGTGGTGTACCACCGGGAAGGTATCAACGGGGACTACGACGACTTTGACGATGTGGAAGAATTGATTGCATTCATCCTGACAGGAAACCGGCAGCCTCACGCTTTGGGGTAACCGCCAAACTTTTTAAGTCTGGGACATTGCAGTTGCTTCGTCATCAGCATAAAATTTGAGAAATCCAGTAAAGACTCTGCGTAATTACACCCATATTCTGCAAAACAGTACCTATAAACCGGAAGCTGCTCCTGCCTGCACAGAGCAGCCTCCGGTTTTCTCATGCCATATAAAAGGCCTCTGCGGTCCACGCTTCGATCCTCTGACACGCATCCATGATGCTTTGTTCCACATCCGTTGTGGGCATGTCCAGGCCCTCTGCGGCGATACAGGTATAGCTGGGGATTCCAAAGAACTTCGCCATTGCCTCCAGATAACGGCTGCCCATTTCCATGGGGGTCCCTTCATAAAATCCACCTCGTGTGGTGAGAAAAGCCATATGCCTGGCCCGGCAAATGCCATAACACCCCTGCGCATTGGTCTCAAATGTGATGCCCTTTACACTGATATTTTCAATATATATTTTTAAGAGTGCAGGAAAGCTCAAATCCCACAGAGGGGCCGCAAATACCACCATATCAGCCTCAGCAAACTGCCACGCATACCGAAAACGAGGATGGTTCCGCTCATCCATACGAAGCAGCTCTTCCCGCTGCTGAAAAAATGCGCCTGATAAGCAGTGGAGTCCCTCTGCTTCCAGTTCCAAAATCTGCACTTTCCACTGTGGTGGAACCTTTTCCAAAAAGTACTCTGCCAGGCGTCTAGTTCTGGACTGTCTGCCGCGAATACAACAATCTACATATAACAGGGTCTTCATGCCCGAACCTCCTTTTGTTTCAACATAACAAATATCCCGTGGAAAGTCAACGCATCCATTGAAGTTCCGGGAGAAATTTGTTATAATGAGAGACAGTGAGATTTTTGTACATTACTTCTTAGCTGGTGAAATCATGCATAACAAAGATGAATATATTCTGGTTTTGGATTCTGGCCTGGGTGGCCTCAGTGTTCTGCGCGAGCTGTCCGAAATTTTGCCTGAAGAACAATTTTTATACTATGGTGACTCCAAAAATGCCCCTTATGGCACCCGCAGTACCGAAGAGGTCCGCCTTCTGACCCAGAACTGTGTAGCCCAGCATCGCCCCATGGGCATCAAAACCGTAGTCATCGCCTGTAATACCGCAACCGCTGCTGCCATCGAAGACCTGCGGGCCACATACCCGGACACCATTATTATTGGCATGGAACCCGCTTTAAAACTGGCAGTGGATCGGCACCCCGGGAAAAAAATTCTGGTCATGGCTACCAATGTCACCCTGCGGGAACATAAATTCACCGCTCTCATGGACCGCTTTTCTGATACTGCCACGATCCTGCCGCTTCCCTGCCCCGGTCTGGTGGAGTTTGTGGAAAGTGGGCAGCTCCACACCCCGGAGCTTTCCGCCTATCTTTCCTCGCTCTTAACGCCTGTTCTAAAGGAAGACATTTCCGCTATTGTTCTGGGCTGTACTCATTTTCCTTTTTTAAAGCCTGTGATTCAGGAACTGGCAGGTCCTGATGTGGAGATCCTGGATGGCAGCCATGGCACTGCCATGCAAACCCGCCGCCGCCTTGAAGAGGCCAATCTTCTCCGAACTGGCAAAGGCTCCATCACTCTCACGAACAGTCTTGGCACTCCGGAAATTCTAAACCGGTCTGCAAAACTTCTGGAAGTTCCTCTGTAAAGGGCAGACTGTTCACAGATTGCTCTATTTTTATTTGCTGAATATTCATATGCTGTTCAAAATTAAAGGATAAGATATTCCCGTAAAGCAAATGCGGAAGCAGTTACCGTTGCTTTGTATCTTTTCATTTTTCTCATCTTTCTTTTTCTCTAAGCAACATCTCCCTCAGCTTTTGCTGGGGGAGAAAAAATTTTTAAATATTTCAAAAAAGCACTTGACAATCCCATCTATGTGTGATAATATAAATGGGCACTGAGGGGTGCACAGATATCGCGGAGTGGAGCAGCCCGGAAGCTCGTTGGGCTCATAACCCAAAGGTCGTAGGTTCAAATCCTGCCTCCGCAACCATAAAACCGTCTGATTCGTTTGAATTGGACGGTTTTCTTTATATAAAAATTGGGATTTCTTTCCCTTTCATTTCCTTTTCCAACATTTTCTAACACTCAATTTTCATAAGAAAGATCCCATCCATCTGATTTTATCTCTACAAAGTCCTCACTCCAAATTTACGATTCTAAAAAATTAAGCTTATCCTATTTAATCGCCTCAGCTTCCCTACCATGTTAAGGAAAAGCTGAGGCGATTTTTATTGCAATAAAATTTTATTGCTTCACATAGTTTTCAGCCTGCTTTGTAAACATTTCATAATATGTTCCGTGCCGCGCCATCAGTTCCTCATGGGTTCCACATTCTTTAATGGCGCCGTGTTCCAATACCGCAATTCTGTCTACATCCCGAATGGTGGACAGACGGTGGGCAACAATAATCGTTGTTGCTTTGTTGGCTGCACTTAGAATCACCTGATTCATTTTATATTCCGCAATTGGGTCAAGGGCTGAAGAGGGTTCATCCAGCAAAAGCAATCCAAATTCTTTGCTCATCACTCTTGCAAGCGCAATCTTCTGTGCTTCACCGCCGGACAGCATGATTCCATCATCATGGAACTCTCTTGTCAGTTCAGCCTGGTAAGTTGTGTTATTTTTTCTGAGAATAGAGTCTAAATCGAGTTTTTCTGAGATCTCGTGCAAGGTAGACTCCGAAATCTTTCCGTACAGCGCAATATTGTCCTCAAAACTCATTGCGTAAATATTGGTATTCTGGAAGGCAATGCCGATTCTCTCCCGCAGAGCATGCACATCATACGCCTGAATGGGTCTGCCGTTGATTCGGATTTCTCCTTCGGCCACATCATACAGCCGCAAAAGAAGCTTTACAAATGTGGACTTTCCTGCTCCGTTTTCACCAACGATTGCGAGTTTCTCTCCCGGCTTGATTGAGAGATTCAATCCGGACAGAGCAAACTTTGAATTTTCGTATGAAAAACCAACATTTTTAAATTCCACAGAAAAGTTGCTGCCCTCGGGAGCCGCTTCTCCCTGCTTTGTGTCTGTTTCAATTTCCGATGGAAATTCAAAAAATTCTCGGATTGCTTCCACATTCATAGAAAGAATACTGGCATCCTTAACAAGAGAAGTAAAAATATCGATTTTCGTATCCAATCGGTAAAAAGAAAGCAGGAGCGTCATATACATCCCTACTTCCGGAATCCTGCCGGAAAGAATTCCACGAACCAGATACAGGATGATGATAAATTGTGTCACACCGAAAATGACTTCGTGAATACAATTCCAGAATGTCACTTTCCATACATACGAGCCGACCACTTTACGCTTACGCTTTCCGACTTGCTCATATTCATGAAAAACAGTGCCGCTAAGCGGTGTGGACTTCATATCAGCAGCATAGTCCTTGACATAGAACAGGCGATGGAAGTAGTCCAGACGGCGATCCAAGGGCAGGACTTCCTTTTTCCGATTGATTACATGGCGATTTACCTGTTTGTCAGCAAGGGTATGCAATATCATTTGGGCAATTTCCAGGAAAAAAATCCATGGACCCAAAGAACCAATAATTGTGCCCAGCACCGCTAGGCTCAAGAGACACTGAAAAAAACCGACCAGAAATTCACGGCCTTCCTTCACCTGCCCCGCATACTCCTGAATTGCCCAGGCATAGCGATCATAGTACTTGGGATTGTCCATATACTTATAATCCAGCCCCATGGCTTTTTCATAAATATCCCGTTTTACTTTCAGATCAATCTCGGTTTCCTTTTTTGTGAAATATCCCCGTGAGATTTTGCGTATTATATTGATTGAAAAGTCTATCCCACAAATCAGCGCGGCGATACCGGCTATATAATAAAATGATTTTTTGGCAGACAGCAGCTCAATCATGATTTCAGGAAATCGTACATAGATGATATCATCAATGGACGAATATAATCCTAAAACGCAGATAGATAAAATAATATAAATTTTCCCGTATTTCCAAAATGGTTTGCAGATCCATATAATGTTTTGGATATGGTTCCGTATTTTTTTCATATGTAGCACCTATTTCCTTGTGAATATTACCCTTCATAGCACTGTCACGATGCTGCCTTGCAATTTATTTGAATCCCACCCCCTCCACAGTGGGCTGACCTCATGCTTGTAAGGCATGTGCTCAAATATTCATTGCAATCCATCCCACCGTGGGGAAATCATGCGGTTTGACTTTCAGGCAACAACATAACTATTTCGATCCATCCACCCTGTGGGGGGATAGGTCATATATAGCGCCCCTCCTTTTTGGTTATTTCAATCCACCCACCCTGTGGGGGGTGGGACCCATGTGTCGGCCCCTGCCCAGTCGTTCGTCTGGATTTCAATCCACCCACCCCGTGGGGGGTGGGACGGTGGTTAATTCTGCCAGTAACCGCCGGTAAGTTGATTTCAATCCACCCACCCCGTGGGGGGTGGGACATCTCAGTTTGATTCTATCAACTCAGGCTCTGCATTTCAATCCACCCACCCCGTGGGGGGTGGGACTTACTTCTGCCGTCTCAGACACGCCAA
>JARIBV010000093.1 GCA_029257335.1 Faecousia sp. | reverse complement strand
CTTCGGTCAGAGCATCCACTACAAACGAGCTGCGGCGGATGTGATCCGGGAGAGACTGCCCTGGACCCTGTTCCTCATGGGGACCACCTTGGTCCTCAGTATGGTGGCCGGAGTCTTTCTGGCCCTGTGGAGTATACGGAGGCGAAGGGCAGACCGGGTTATTTTTGGCATCTGTTCTGTGGTTACGGAAATCTCATCCTATCTCATAGGTATTTTGCTTTTGTTCCTGGTGGCTGCCAAGGTCAAATGGATTCCGTTGTCCGGAGCGGTGACGGCATTTGCAAAATATGGCTCTACCTGGGACTGGCTTCGGGATGTGATGATTCATGCCATGCTGCCCATCTTTGCCATGTGCTTGTTCACCATTCCTAAGTTTTATTTTACTGCCAGGGCAAGCTTTCTGAGCATCCGGAAAAAGCCCTATATTCTGGCTGCCAAGGCCAGGGGATTGAAGGAATGCAGAATTCGGTGGCGCTATATTTTTGTCAATGGAATCACCCCGATTTTGGCCCGCCTGTTTCTGTGCGTCGGAAGCACGGTGGGAGGGACCATGCTCATCGAAAATGTGTTTTCATATCCCGGACTGGGCACCATTATGAAAGAATCCGTAAAATATCGGGATTATATCATGATTCAGGATATCTTTCTGTTGTCTACGGTGATGGTGCTGCTGAGTTTGTTTGTGGCAGATTTGCTCAATGGACTCATCGACAGGGAGGAGCGGTAAGATGAAAAAAGTGTATTTTTATCTGACGGTGTTCCTTCTGTTTACCCTGTTTTTCCTGTATGGAGCTGTTTTTTATGGAAATAGTGCAGCGCTGCCTTCCGGCAGCTCTCTGGAAGCGCCCAGTGGTTCTCACCTGCTGGGGACGGATAATCTGGGAATTGATATTTATGCCCAGATATCCGTTGGTTTTTTTCGCTCTATGACCATCGGCCTGGGAACGGCTGGATTTACATTTCTTTTAGGTGGAGGCTTGGGAGTCACAGCGGGTTACATGGGGGGGAAGATGGACGATGTGGTGTCCTTTCTCATCAATGTGCTGCTGTCGATTCCACAGCTTCCGGTTATGATTGTAATGGGCGCCTTCTTTGGGCAAAGTACCTGGAACATTGTCTGGATCATTGCGGCTTTTTCCTGGGCGCCCATTGCCAAGCAGCTTCGGGCAAAGACCATATCTCTTCGCAATACACCGTATATTCGCCTGGCAAAAAGCTATGGCGGCGGAACCTGGTACATTGTTCGCAGCCATATGCTGCGGGAGCTGCTGCCCTTGCTGACGGTCAATGCCATCAGTGTCATTGGAGCGTCCATTGTACAGGAATCTTCTATGGCATTTTTGGGACTTTCCGACCCTCTGGCGAAGTCCTGGGGGTTGATGATTGCCAGGGCAAAAGGATTTCCCGGTATTTTCTTTACTGAATTTTGGAAGTGGTGGCTGCTTTCTCCGGTGCTGTCTCTGGTTTGCTCCACCCTGTGTTTAAGATTACTGGCCAAGGCCATGGAGCAGGTCTGGCTAAAGGAGGCGTGAGAAGATTTGCTGCTGAGTGTTAAAAACTTGATGGTGGAATATCCCGGATTTTCCCTGCACCCTGTCTCCCTGGAGCTGGAGGAAGGGGAGATCTTAACAGTCATTGGAGAATCCGGCAGCGGCAAGACAACGCTTGCCAAGGCCATTACATGCCTGCAAAATGAGGAGGCAAAGGTCAGCGGAAATGTGGTCCTGAATGGACAGGAGCTTCTTACCATGAAGGAGCGGGAGCGGAAAAAATTGCGAATGACCACCTTTTCCATTGCGTTTCAGAACTCCGTTCAGTATCTGAACCCCACCATGACATTATACGGACACCTACAGGAGGTTTTGGACCGGGCCTATCCCCGGAGCAAACAGGACAGCCATATGAAGACGCTCATGGAGGAAGTGGGACTTACCTATGAGGACCTGAGCCGATACCCCAGAGAACTGTCCGGCGGCATGGCACAAAAATTTTTGCTGGCCAATGCGATTGCCCTGCGGCCTAAGCTGGTGATCCTGGATGAACCCACGGGGGCTGTGGATCACGCTTCTGCGCAAGAACTGATTCGGCTGATCCTGAAACTAAATCGGGAACACCACATTGCATTTCTGGTCATTACTCATGATATGTATGTTGTTTCCATGCTGGGACAGCGGATGATGGTTCTCTATGAGGGACATGTCATGGAGGCAGGAAACACAGAACAGATCCTGGACCGACCCTGTCATCCTTATACAAGAGGATTGCTTCATGCCAGCATCAGTTTGAATATTGCAAAAGATATCTGGGGAATTCCTCCGGATCGGGAAGGCTGTGTGCGCCACCACTGCTGCCCTTTTTATGGAAGGTGCACCCAGTCGGTAGAAGTTTGCGGTGAAAAAGCACCTGGGTTGGAGCGTCGGTCCGATGGAAGGTGGATCTCCTGCCACCGCGGGGGCATTGTAAAAATTCTTGAGGGCAGAGAAATCGGTAAATCCTATGGAAAGCAACGGGTTTTGACCCGGTGCAATCTGACGATCCACAGCGGAGAGATCATTTCTCTGGTAGGAAAATCCGGCGCAGGAAAAACCACCCTGGCCCGGATCCTCAGTGGTTTTGATCCGGGAAAGTTTGAAGGAGAAGTATTCTTTGAGGAAAAGACCCCGGATTTTAAAGGGCTGCACAAGGCAATCGGAGGGATTCAGCTGGTATTTCAGGACAGTGAAGCTTCGTTAAATCCCAGAATGACGATTTTGGATGCGGTGGCAGAGCCATTGCTCCTCCATGGAGAATCACTGGAGATAAGAAGAGAGAAAACACTGAAAGCAATGCAGGATGTGGGCCTTCCCATATCGGAAGCGTTTCTCACAAAGACAGTGCGTTCCATCTCCGGTGGACAGAAGCAGAGAGTGAGCCTGGCAAGGGCGCTTACCATGGAGCCGAAGCTTCTCATTGCGGATGAACCAACCTCTATGCTGGACCCTTCCAGCTGCGCCAATGTGCTCAGAATGCTGAAGGCCATGCAAAACCAGCGCGGGTTTTCCATGCTGATGATTACCCATGATTTGGAGAGTGCGGCTAAAATTTCTGACAACATTTATCTGCTGAAAGAGGAGCGGCTTGTCAGAATCAAGCCTTCTGATTATGTAAAAACAAATTTGGATGAACTTTTTCATTAGGAGGAAATAGCAATGAATGAACAGGAACTGTGGAATCGATGCGTGGACTTTCATGGCCATGTTTGCGGTGGACTGACCATCGGTTATAAGGCGGCGCTATACGCAATCGAACTTTTGAATTTAACCTTCTCCAAGGATGAACAGGTGGTTTGCATTTCTGAAAATGACGCCTGTGGTGTAGATGCCATTCAGGCCATTTTGGGGTGCAGCATTGGCAAAGGCAATTTGCTGTTCCATATGCGGGGCAAGCAGGCCTATTCCATGTACAATCGTACCACCGGCAAGTCTGTCCGGTTGGTTCTGAAACCCACCCCGCAAGGAATGACAAAGGAGGAGTCACTGGCGTATTACCAGAGCCGGGAGCCCAAGGAGCTGTTTGATGTGAAGGAAACTGCCATTGAAGTTCCTGAGCGGGCCAGAATGTTCCGCTCCTATGTCTGCGATTGCTGTGGAGAAGTGACGGGAGCAAACTGGATTCGGCTGGAAGGGGACAGAAAACTGTGTCTGGACTGCTACAAGAGCTATGACCGGTTTCATGTGTAAAATCTCATCGCCGCTCTTTCTGAATCTTAATATTGCAAAGACATACCTAAAATGACACAAAAAAGTCCTGCTGCGAAGGAACTTCCTTGCAGCAGGACTTTTTCATCATTTGGTTTCATCAGGCTTCTGCCTGTGCTTCCAGCGCCTCTTCCTCCTCGGTTTTGGTGCTGCATACAACGGTGATGGTGTTGACACGGTGCGACTCCGTTTCATCTACGGTCACGGTCAGATTTTCATAGGTGAAAGAATCCCCAACCACGGGAATCCGGCCAAGCTGTTCCATAACCCAGCCGCCCAGAGATACGCTGTCAAAATCATTTTTGAGATCAAACTTGTCGCAGAAATCATCCAGGTTCAAAGAACAATCTACCCGGTAAGTATTCTCGGAAAGCTCTACGAAGTTTTCCACAACCTCGTCGTGTTCGTCCCAGATCTCACCTACCAACTCTTCCAGAATGTCCTCCATAGTGACAATACCCAAGGTACCGCCGTATTCGTCAATGACAATGGCAATGTGAGATTTCTTGGACTGGAGCAGCTCCAGAAGGTCACGGATTTTTTCGGATTGATGGATGAATACCGGAGGTGCCATCAGATCTTCAAGGGACTGAGGATTGATGCCTTCACCGATGTAGAAGTCCTTCTGGTGAATGACACCAACAATGTTATCAATGTTCTCTTTGTAAACGAGCAGACGGGAGAACCGACTTTCGGCAAAGCATTGGGCGATCTCCTGCTTGGAAGCATCCAGAGGAACGGCTTCCAGGTCTACACGATGTGTCAGGATGTCTTGGGCCTCCAAGTCTCCGAATTCAATGACATTGCGAAGAAGTTCACCCTCGCTTTCATCGATGCTTCCTTCCTGTTCCACTTCGTCCACCAAAAGAAGCAGTTCTTCCTGGGACATTTTCGCATCAGCTTGCACTTTAAAGACCTTGGAGATCAGTTTTTTCCACAGGGAGAAGAGAAAATTCAAGGGGGTAAGTACGGCAATTACGATACGCAAAATAGGGGCGGAGAACATTGCAAATTTTTCCGGGCTATCTTTTGCGATGGATTTCGGGGTCACTTCGCCGAAAATCAGAACCACTACGGTTACTACTACAGTGGAAATGGTAGCGCCCACATCACCGTACAGCTGCACAAACAAGACAGTGCCGATGGAAGCCAGGGCGATATTTACAATGTTGTTTCCAATTAAAATGCTGGAGATCAGTTTGTCATAGTCGTCGGAAAGCTTTAGGGCCAAACCGGCCTTGCGGTTTCCTTGCTCGGACAAGGCTTTCAGCCGGGTTCGATTCAGGGAGGAAAATGCAGTTTCTGTGGCGGAAAAATAGGCGGACATGATAAGACAGGCCACCATAACGATCAGTTTTGTGATTATGTCAGGGTTCATATTGATTAGGCAACTCCTTTAAAGTATTAGTTGATAAAACTGCTATAGATGCACAAAAAGCACACCTACACCCTAAAAAACGGCGCAGATATGCCAGACGAAAGCAGAATCAACTGATTGCCATCCCTATCGCCACTACTGGAACTGTCCATTGCCGCAGATCACACTCCTCTTTTTGATATTACGCCTATTATAGCGGAAGATACAGTCCTTTGTCAAGGATGAAAACAGGAAAAAAGTTAGAATAACTTTGGATTTTCACTTCTCTTTCTGAGTAGCTTCTGGTTTTTGTGGGCATACTTGGGAGGAGGTGAATGAGATGCAGCAGCCTACCCTCCGAAAAGATCCCATGTATCCGGGGAAAGTCACAGACGAAGCCATCTGCGCTATTTTTGAGGGTGCGGGAGACTTCGTCCGACGGGAAATCCTATGTAATGGGCATAAACTTTATGCCTACATGATCGATGGCCTGGTATCGGGGTCCCAGGCCTCGGACTATATTTTCAAACCCATTTCCATGAATCTCAGAGGAGACAAGCTGGAAAAATTGTATCAGCAGGCTCTTTTCGGAGCAGTATATAACTCTGTTGCCTCCTCCTGCAAAGACTTGGATGATATTTCCAGGAAACTGGTCAATGGTTTTTGCGTGGTGCTCTTTCCACAAATCGGTGCCGTTGCCTATGAAGTCAAAACGGGAGAAAAGCGTGGTGTGTCAGGCCCGGAGGTAGAAAACACGGTCAAAGGGCCAAAAGATGCCTTTACGGAAACGGTAAGAACCAACACCAGTCTGATCCGCCGCCACATGCGGACCCCGGATCTGCGGCTCTATGAAACCTTGGTGGGGCGCCGCAGTCTGACAAATGTGACAGTGGCCTATATTGACGGGATTACAAACCCGGATCTGGTGGACAAGCTGAAAGCCCGGCTGGATACCATAGATATTGACGGGTTTCTGACACCGGCTTCCGTGGAGGAATATGTGACAGGGTCTCGCCCAACAGCATTTCCCATGCTGCAATATACGGAGCGGGCTGATAAGTTTTGTCAGGGCTTGCTGAGTGGGCGGGTAGGGCTGCTGATAGACGGGCTGCCTCTGGGGTATCTGAGTCCCACGGATCTTGGCACCTTTTTGACAAGCCCGGAGGATTTGGGAACAGATTACCTGACGGCATCGGCTCTGCGATTACTGCGGTATGGAGCCCTTTTTCTAAGCCTGCTTTTGCCGGGCTTCTATGTGGCAATGGCAGCCTACCATCAGGAAATGATCCCACTTCCTTTGCTGAAGGCGATGATTGAGAGTAAGGCTTCCGTGCCCTTTCCGACGATTATGGAAGTGATGGGATTGCTTTTGGCATTTGAAATCCTGCAAGAGGCAGGAATTCATCTGCCTCATTCTATCGGACAGACAGTGTCTATTATCGGCGGTCTGG
>JARIBV010000026.1 GCA_029257335.1 Faecousia sp. | reverse complement strand
GTACTTGACAAAGAGCAGACCCTATGGTATGCTTGTAGAGCTGATGGTTCAGGCTTGCGGGTGTAGTTCAGTGGTAGAACACCAGCCTTCCAAGCTGGATATGCGGGTTCGATTCCCGTCACCCGCTCCATATGCGCCAGTAGCTCATCTGGATAGAGCAACTGCCTTCTAAGCAGTAGGTAGGGGGTTCGAGTCCCTCCTGGCGTACCAGGATTTTCTAAACCCCTTTCTATGAAACGAATATGGTGGATGTGGCCTAGCTGGTTAAGGCGTCAGATTGTGGCTCTGAAGACCGAGGGTTCGAATCCCTTCATCCACCCCATTTTCTTTTCATTCCCTGCGGCGGTGTCGATATTGGGATGTCGCCAAGTGGTAAGGCACCAGACTTTGACTCTGGCATTCGTAGGTTCGAGTCCTGCCATCCCAGCCATGACCCGCTAGCTCAGTTGGCAGAGCAATTGCCTTTTAAGCAATGGGTCTGGAGTTCGAATCTCCAGCGGGTCACCAAAACAACTCGAAAAGACGCTGTAGAGCGTCTTTTTTTTTGTCCGATCTTTTCCCGGAAAGAAAATCCATGCATGGATCATAGGAAACTTTATTGCATAGGAAATTTACATGACCCGACGCATGTGTTTATGAAAATCAGAAAACTTTGGACGGCCAGATAAAACGGTTTGGACGGACAAAGTTTTCTTTTTGCTGTAATGCGGGGAAAATCTGGCGAATTTTTGAATTTATGGAACATTATTAAAAAAAGAAAACAGATCCCCCCCGTTTGAAAAAAGTCAAATACGGTATGGAAATCAAAAGAGTTATATGGTATACTAAAGGCGAAATTGTCGCATAACGACATCACAGCTCTTTAAAGAAAGAAGGAGCAGGGCAGTTGCAGAGGTAATTGCTATGCCTTCCGAGAAACTAATGTAAGAGGTTTTATTATGATGGATATCGATAAAAAGCTGGAACAGGTCAGCAGACAGTTCTGTATCGAGGGTACTTATGTAGGCCATCGAACCATTCAGGTTGGAAATGTCAACCAGACTTATGAAGTGCAGTTCATACTGCCCGGCGGTGAGCAAAAATCCTATCTGGTTCAGAATGTCAATACATATGCCTTCAAGAATCCCGTGCAGCTGATGGAAAATATAGACCAGGTGACAGAGCATATCAGAAAAAAGAAGCCCGGTCAGGTTGCGCTGCATTTTCATCATACGGCTGACCGTAAAATTTATGTCATTGACGGGGATAATTTCTGGAGAATGACAAATTTCATCCCCTCCTCGGTAACATACAGTTCCATGATCGATAAACAGGTGGTGAGAAATGCCGGAAAGGCCTTCGGTGAATTTCAGGTGCAGCTGTCAGATTTTGACAGCTCCAGGCTTTCTGAAACAATTCCGGGATTTCACAATACCAAGCTGCGCTATCAGCAGCTGGAAGAGGCCATACAGGCGGATCCTGCAGGCAGATGCAAGTTGGTTCAGCCGGAGATTGACTTTTTGCTGTCGGTCAGGGATTCTGCCTGCAAGCTTACGGATATGCAGGAAAAAGGCCTGCTGCCCCTGCGTGTGACCCATAATGATACAAAGATCAACAATGTATTGTTCAACCCGGATGACAATTCTGCCATTGTGGTTGTCGATTTGGACACGGTAATGCCGGGCCTGGTGGGCCATGACTTTGGTGATGCCATCCGCTTTGCAGCCAATGTAGTTCCGGAAGATTGTGAGGAATATGAGAAGGCCGCTATAAACTTGGAGGTATTTCGTGCATTTGCAGAGGGCTTCCTGGAGATGACAGCCAATACACTGACAGCCGATGAGATTGATACCTTGGGACTCAGCTGCTTTACGCTGACGGTGGAACTGGCCACCCGCTTCCTGGCGGACTATCTTTTGGGAGATCCATATTTTAAAATCAATTACCCGGAGCATAATCTGGTGCGTACTCGCTGCCAGATCGCCTTGGCCAAAGATATGCAGGCGCATAAGAAGGAAATGGAGACCATTATCAAAGAGTGCGTGATGGTAGCGCAAAAGAACGGGTGATCTGCTGCAAAACCTCCGATCTGCAGAATTCTGTGCACTTTCAGAAGATGGGTATAGTGATATCGTGGTATTGATGCATCGGGTTTTGATTTTACTGGGGAAATCAACAAGAACATACAGCGAAAAAACACAAAATTCCTCATGAATATAACTTGTAAAACGAAGAAAATATGGTATAATCTACGATAGAACGAAAAGAAAGGGATTATTGCGCAGAAATGTGTTGTGCTTGTAATAGAGCATGAAACCACTTGTTCTGTTAGAAAGGAAACACGACATGAAAAAAAACGAAGACTATATGGAAGTGGATTTGGCAAAGCTGATGAGAGCTCTGTGGCGCAAGGCGTGGGCAATCATTCTGGCGGCTGTGATCTTCGGCTCTGCCGCATTTGCCTATACGCAGTATTTGGTGACCCCTCTGTATAAGGCGCGTACATTGCTGTATGTCAACAATAGTTCGATTTCTGTTGGCAGCACCAAGGTAAGCATCAGTCAGGGTGACCTGACCGCAGCCCAGAGCCTGGTGGATACTTATATCATTATTTTGAAGACCCGCACAACGCTGAACGAAGTGATTGAACAGTCCGGCGTGGGGTATAGTTGCGAGCAGCTGGAAACAATGATTTCTGCCTCCCCGGTGAATTCCACGGAAATTTTCCGAGTTGAAGTGACAAGCCCGGATCCAAAGGAAGCGGAACTTCTGGCCAATACCATTGGGCAGGTGCTTCCTGGTAAAATCGCCTCAGTAGTGGAGGGTAGTTCTGTCCGCATCGTGGATTATGCAGTAGAGCCGGCACATCAGGCATCTCCCAGCTTGGCGAAGAATGTGACCCTGGGCGCACTTGTGGGTGTGCTGCTTGCCTGCGGTATCATTATCGTTGCGCAGCTGCGTGATGATCTGATTCATGACTCCGATTATCTGCTCCAGAATTATGACATTCCTGTGCTGGCAGTGATCCCGGATCTGATGTCTACCACCAAGGATCGTTCCGGCTACTATGGAGCCGGTCAGCACAAGGGCCAGTATTTGAAAGCAAGTGAGCAGGGAGGGAATAAGCGTGGCTAAAGGAAAAAACAGAGACCTTCTGACACCGGAAGAGAGCCACAGAATGATTGGCGACAAGCTGTCTTTTGCAGCAGCAGAGGCATATAAACTGCTCAGAACAAACCTTAACTTCAGCCTTCCTGATGAAGGAGGCTGTAAGGTTATCGGCGTAACCAGCGCACTTCGCGGCGAAGGCAAGAGTACCACATCGGTTAATATTGCATACACCATGGCCCAGACAGGGAAACGGGTGCTGCTGCTGGAAGCGGATCTGCGCCTGCCTACCATAGCCAAGCGCCTGAAGATTGAGCCGAAACCCGGCATCTCCAACCTGCTGGTGGGCCAATGCACGGGAAATGAAGTGGTGCAGGAATCGGGCCTGTTGCGTAACCTTCGGGTGATTACAGCAGGAGATGTCCCGCCCAACCCTGCGGAATTGCTGGGTTCCAGACAGATGGAGTCTGTGATCCGAGCCATGTCAGGGGTATTTGATGTGATTATCGTGGACCTGCCTCCTGTCAATATTGTATCTGATGCACTGATTGTGTCCAATCTGCTCAACGGCATGGTTGTGGTGGTTCGGCAAAATTATTGCAGTCAGGGAGACCTGGCTGAGGTCGTGCGTCAGCTGGAGTTCGCAAAATCCAAGATTCTGGGCTTTGTTATGACTGGCTCTGATATCCAGCAGAAGAGCTATAAGCGATATGGAAATTACCGCCGGGACAAAACCTATGGGTATGGAAAGCGTCCTAAAGAGGAGACCTCAAAGAAATAAAATGATAGATTTTCACACGCACATCCTGCCCGAAATGGATGATGGCAGTAAGTCCGTTGCAGAAAGTCTGACAATGCTTCGGGAAGAGTCAAGGCAGGGGATTGAAACGATTGTTCTGACCCCTCACTTCTACGCAGATGAAAATAGCCCCCGGCAGTTTTTAAAGCGACGGGAGGAAGCCTGGCAGAAGCTGAAACCCAACTTGGAACCGGGAATGCCCCGGTTGTACTTAGGAGCAGAGGTGCAGTACTTTGAAGGAATCGGTCAGGTGGATGGAATATCTGACCTGTGTATTGAGGGAACCAGACTGTTTCTGTTGGAAATGCCCTTTCGCAAATGGTCGGACCGAATGCTTTCCAATGTGCTGGAACTGAAAGAGCAAGAGAATGTACAGGTCGTGCTGGCGCATATAGAGCGTTATCTTTCGTGGCAGCCAAAAGGCATTTGTCAAGAGCTGATACACTGCGGGATACATATGCAGTCCAATGCCTCATTTTTCAACAACTGGAAAACCCGCCATAAAGCAATGAAGATGCTTGCCAGGGGGGAAATCCATATTTTAGGTTCAGATTGCCACAATATGGCAGATCGCCCGCCAAATCTGGAGCGGGCATATGAGTTAATCGGTCATCATGTAAGTAACTTACATGAGATGTTGTAAAACAAAAATATTAGGAGTGAACAAAAAATGAAACGTAGAAATCGTGTAGTAGCATTTGTCCTGGCAGTGATGCTGTTTACAGTAACAGCCTATGCAGAAAAGTTTACCCCCAGCGTGCAGCAGAAGGGCGCTCCCGAAATTGTAATGGTCAACGATCAGAATGGCAACGAAGTGGTTGCAATCATTAAGGATGCAAGCGGCAAGGAAGTTGCAGGTGTGTCCGCAGCCAATCTGCAGATTACCCCTGTATCCGATGCAGCCAAAGCTTCCGCAGAAATCCGGGAGATGCTGGAAAACGCCTATAAGCAGATCACAGACAGCGACAGCCTGAAGGCACTGATCCCCAACCTGCCCGATGTGCTGAAGGAAATGAAGTGGGACATCCCCGCAGAAGCTTTGGTGGTTCGTGATCTGTTTGATGTGAGCCTGGTCGGCGAGAGCAAGGACCTTCTGGCACAGGAGGGCAACACCATTACCGTGCGCTTCAAGCTGGGCCTGACTTCCGAGGAGCAGATGCTCACCCTGCATAACTTTGAAAGCGACAAGTGGGAAGCAATCTACGGCGCAAAGGTAGAGCGTCATGACAATGGGGATGTGAGCGTTACCTTTGACAGCCTGTCTCCCGTGGCCTTTGCAGTGAAGAATGATTCCTATGTGGCACCTGCGGAGTCCGGCAGCAACGGCATGATGATCGGCGCCATTGTGGTTGTGGCTGTTGTTGCAGGTATCGTAGTGGTTCTCCTGGTTAAGAACAACAAGAACAAGAAGAAGCAGAACGCTAAGAAGCAGGAACAGAAGGTTCACTAAAGGTTCACCAATCTCAGGTTGGTTGAACGAGAGGAAGAAGTAATTCAATGAAGATCCGTTTGAAACGAAACAGTTTGAAGGTTGTTGTGCTGCTGATTTGTATCGGCTTGGTGATTGGTGGTGGATTGCTCGTTCTGCATGCCTGGCAGGAGCAGAACCAATGGGTAAAGCCGGCAGGTGCGGGGACACAAAATGGTGTACAGCAGGAGCGTATGCTCTATCAAGATGCATGGTATGTACCAAAAGATAATGTGGAAACAGTTCTCATTATTGGTGTGGACAAATATCAGGCACCCGCCCAGGAAATCGGTTATCTAAACAATCAGCAGGCGGATTTTCTGTTGCTTCTGGTTTTGGACCATCAGGCAAAAACCTGTGATGTCCTCCACCTGAATCGGGACACCATGACGGAAATTCAGCGACTAGGGGTAGGGGGCGGCGAAGCCGGTCATTTTACCGGCCAGCTTGCGCTGTCCCACACCTTTGGCAGCGGAGGCTCAGACAGCTGCATCAATACGGCGAAGGCCGTGTCAAAGCTTCTGGGCGGCGTCAGAATCGACCACTATATGTCCCTGACCATGGATGCGGTTGTAAAAATCAATGACCGTGTGGGCGGCGTCACAGTGGAAATCATGGATGATTTTACTGGGATCGATCCCCAGCTGGTGAAGGGAAAAGAGGTACGCCTTACAGGCGAACAGGCCCTTGCCTATGTAAGAGGCCGCTCAGAACTGAAGGATAGCTCCAACCTGCATCGTATGGAGCGTCAGCGGCAGTACATGACGGCATTGTATGAACAGTTCCAGAAACATGTAAAGCAGGATGAGTCTTTTTTCTCGGAAACACTGGTAGAGATTACACAGTATTTCCGCTCTGATTGCAGCATCAATCAGCTGGACGCACTGAACCACAGACTTGAGGGCTGCACTATGCAGCCAACCAGAGTTCTGGACGGTAAGGCTGTGAAGGGGGAAGAGTTCATGGAATACCATGTTAACGAAGATTCCCTCACGAAGAACATCGTGGAATTGTTTTATAAGCGCGAAAAATAAGCCTGTCAACGGTGGATGCTTTATGCAAAGCAAACATAGAGAAAAGTTCTAAAAGATAATATGATGCAGCGGTGTGCTGCTTGCTATGGAAGCTATAGAATACTGAATCCTTTCATAGTACGGAGGAACGCTCAAGAGCCTGCGCAGTGAAGCCGGCATTGAGCGTTCTTCTGGATGGGCATACGAGATCAGAAAGGATGGTGCAGTATTGTGCAAGTAAAAGAGAGGGGCGGAAGGGCTGTGCAAAGACGCGGTTCAAAATGGAAGCTGATGCTGTATGACGCAGTTTTGCTGTCATTAGTGTGGCTTGCGGTGCTTGTGATATACCCGAAGGAAATGCGGAATATCAGTGCTGTGGATGTTGTCGTTCAGATCGGGTTGATCAATGTGTGTGTCTTAGGTGCCCGGCTTGCACTTCAATCTTATCGACAGATCTGGCGGTATGCCGGAGTGACCAGTTACCTGCGCCTGATTTTGTGTGACGCTGTTGGCGGCGCACTGTTCTGCCTGGTCTATTATTTCCTGATTCAAGGGGAGCTTACCCTGCTGCGGGTGATTTGCAGTGTGTGTGCAAACTTGATTATGTCTATCGGGTTTAGATACCTGTATCAGTACATTTATGAATCGGCGTCCAGACTGCCTGCAACCAATCAACTGATTCGCAAAATTGCATCAGTGCTGACCGGATTGGATATAGAGCGTGAAGTGGAAGAATACCGGATGAGTCAGCGTAAGATCAATATAGCGATTGTGGGAGCAGGCCGCACAGGTGTCACCCTGGCAGACGAGCTTCTCAATAACCCCAATGCGTCCTACAGACCGGTGTGTTTTATTGATGTGGACAAAGACAAAGTTGGAAGATACATTCATGGAATACAGGTTCTTTCTGAGGAGCAGGGAACGCTGGATCTTTTGGCTGATCTGTCAATCAAGGAAATTGTCTTTGCCCTGCCCAGCACTGAGGCAGAGAAAAGAATGGAGCTATGCGAAACCTATAAAAAGACGGGCTGCCGTCTGAAAACATATGATTTCCCCGTTACCCAGTCTATTTCTTCTACAACAGCAAAGAGCAAACGCCATCTGAGAGCGTTTGCTCCTGAGGAGCTTTTATTCCGGAATGCGAAGGACTTTATTACTCCGGAAACCAGAGCGTATTATGAAGGAAAAACCGTGCTGATTTCTGGCGGCGGCGGTTCCATCGGCAGTGAGCTGTGCCGGCAGATTGCAAAGATGCATCCCAAGCGCCTGATCGTTTTGGATATCTATGAGAACAATGCCTATGATTTGCAGCAGGAATTGAAAATTGCCTATGGCGACCAGCTGGATTTACAGGTTGAGATCATAACGGTCTGCGACCGCAATCAGCTGGAGCAGGTCTTTAAACGGCATCGTCCCGATGTGGTCCTGCATGCAGCAGCACATAAGCATGTGCCGCTGATGGAAACAAACTGCTGTGAGGCAGTCAAGAACAATGTATTTGGTACATTTAATATTGTGGAGCTTTCCGAGCAGTATCATGTGGAGAAGTTCATCATGATCTCCACAGACAAGGCTGTGAACCCCACCAATGTGATGGGAGCAACAAAGCGGATGTGCGAGATGATCGTGCAGAGCAAGAAGGGAACCACCAAGTTCTCTGCTACCCGGTTCGGCAATGTGCTGGGCAGCAATGGCTCTGTCATTCCCTTGTTCAGCCGGCAGATTGCGGCAGGCGGTCCCATTACCCTGACAGACCGTCGGATTATTCGTTACTTTATGACCATTCCGGAAGCAAGCCAGCTGGTGCTGGCATCCGGTGCCATGGCCCAAAACGGAGAGCTGTATGTGCTGGACATGGGTCAGCCGGTGAAGATTTTGGATTTGGCCGAAAACATGATTCGTCTCTCGGGCTATCAGCCGTACAAGGACATCGACATTGTGGAAACCGGCCTTCGTCCCGGTGAAAAGCTTTATGAGGAACTGCTCATCAAAACGGAAGATCTGGACAGAACGGATAATAATATGATCTTCATTGAGAGAGACCACCCCCTCTGTGAGGCAGAGGTCCTTGAGAAACTGGAGGTCTTGCGCAAGGCTGTGGAAACAGAGGACAATGAGGTGGTTCGCAAAGCCTTGCAGCAGGTAGTTCCCACCTACCGCACCCCGGATGAAGTCAATGCAACGGCCAGCAAGGCTGCGGAAATGAATAATATCCGAAAAGTCGCGGCAGTGTTGTAAGAAGTTCTGAGAACAACAAGGTTAAAAATTGCAGCTCATAAATAGAGAATTTAGAAAAGGAGTGTGTCAGCATCCGATGCGGGCACACTCCTCTTTTCCGTATAGCTCCGTATAGCAAATTAGAATAAAAACGCATTTTTGCAATTACCTCTTGTTATTTGATAAGAAATAAGATATGATAATTTTACAGCAAAAGGGTTTGCGGCATGTTGCCGCCGAATAATGAAAAGGAAGGACTGTTTCCAATGAATAATACCGATAACGCTGTAAGAATTGCCCATGATACCGTCAACAATGTGGATATTGAGGTGAATCGTGACACCTTAATCCAGCTTATGAAGGACGGCCGCCAGGTGGACTTCGTTCTGCATGAGGTTCGCCAGGATGAGGATGGTTATATGAGCTGGGATGTAGAGTTTTGGTCCTATCTGGACAATAACAAGTTCATTCGTACCTATGCCATGAATGGACGGACTCTGCGGGAGTTTAACCGTTTCAACATCTATGACATGGCTACGGAATTTGATATGGACCGTGCCAAGGAAATCCGTATCAGCTAAAATCGACTGTTGCGCCCACCTGTGAAACCTTCACGGGTGGGCTTTTTGGTTTTCTTTGGAGTTAGAAAAACTCCTGTGGAAGAGAGAAAGGCAGGCCCAAAGTAAGCACAAAGCTTGCTTTGGACTTGCCTTTTCCCGTTGGGAACTATTATGGGGCACAACGCAGCGTTTCCTCATGCAAAAGGACTCGGTATCTCATGTACATCTACAGAGACGATGCAGCCAAAACCGCCAGATGCCTTCTGTGAGATACAATGCCGGATGCAGAGGTTTTCCTTCTGTGTGATAAAAATGCTTGTATCAACGCTTCTGAGGGCTCAGATGAGATAAGTGACAGCAGCCCTTTCTAATCTTCTCTTTTGGCGGCATACCAGATAGGGACGAGGTTGCTCAGATTGCTGTACCAAAGCAGAACCTGTTCGGCCTGCGCTGTCATAATCTGCACCTCCTTCTCGCCAAAGGGGATTGCCCAGGGCAGGGAACTCAGCGTATTGGAGCTGATATACAGGGCCAGAAGCCTCCAAAACTCCATCGGCACATTGCCGTCAAAATACCCGTCTATCATTCCCCAGGCGAATCTCGGCGCTTTTTGGGCACACCAGACAATGCGGTTAAACTCCTCCCAAGGGTCCCCATAGCCGTCACGATCAAAGTCGATAATGGTAAGAACCCCTTGAGCATCGATCATCATATTGCCAATGTGATAATCTCCATGGTGATAGGATTGGGGCCGCCCTGCCAGCAGGTGACGGTTTTGGGACAGGTAATCCAGAAATAGATCACCATTTCTGTATTTCAGGGGACAATTTTGGTACATGGATATTTTGTGATCTATTTTCTGATTAAACCGCGACTCCCAATCCGGCGCATAGGCAGGAGCAGGAATTGTGTGGATTTTTTTCAAAATCTGCCCAGCCTCTAAGCCATAGGAGTATTGCCCTTCTGTGGACAGCCTGTCCACCAAAGATTCCAGATCGGCTCCGAAAATCCAGCTTTGAATGGAATAGACCCCTTCTTCACAGATACCAAACTCTATAGGCTGGCACATAGGAATTCCTAAAGCGGAAACCTCCTGCATTTTGAAAAATTCCCAGTTCTTTTTCTCCAACTGCTCCAAGGGAGAGATCCGCAGCAGATAAGGATGACCGTCAGAGGCGGTGATACAAAACTTGCGGTCCCCGGACCAGCCTTTTTTGATAGGAGTTCTGCGTACAATGGACTCGTAAATCATAAAACCTCCAAATGACACCGACGGCGTCAGTCATGTTACAAAATGCACCGATCCAGAAAAGTTCAAATCAGTGCAAAAAAGTAAGGCCCCTTTTACGGATGGATTCCATCATAACAGTATGAAAAACGGAAGTCAAGTTACAGTGTGATCGCTACCGTTGTTCCATCTGCACTTTCAGCTTCCAGCAATAGAAAACGCTTATGGTGTTTTCTGAAGTCATTCAGCGCCTCTGCCAACGCAAGAACCTGCTGCCTGGTGATGGAACAGGCTTGGATTTGCGGCATTTTTGGCAAGGCCCAAGATAGAAGGGGCCTGCAAAATAGACAGGTGGGAAAAATGAAATACAGAGCGGGCGCTTTTTTCGATTTTATCTTGATTTTCATAGATTACTCCACAAAAATATGAACAACATCTCCGTCAGCTGATTCTACTTCTACCAGATTTCCTGTGGCTCCTTGGCGCACCAACTCCAGAATTTGACACAGATCGATCTCTTTTAGGGCATTGTTTCCGGATACCTGAGGAATCCCTGCCCCATATCCACGGCAATCTGGAGTAACGCCGTGGGAAGATTTATCCGAACTTTATCCCCTTCATGAGAATCAACGGTGATACGCAGTACCATATCCTTGATATCTTTACGATGCTCGGGGGGCATCACTGCGACGGGCGACTCCTTCTTACCAGAGAGAAGTTGGTCTACTGTAACCCCAAGAATGTTTGCCAGCTTGGAAAGCAGACTGATGTCCGGGCAAGTCTGGTCGTTTTCCCACTTGCTGACGGCCTGTGGGCTGACATCCAGCATAGAAGCCAGCTCATCTTGTTTTAATTTTTCTCCCGACGCAGCATTGCGATTCTCGTGCCTAATGTTGTTTCCATAATATTGTGCTCCTTTCAGTTGATAACTTCAATATACCACTCCAATTATTACAAGGGAATGGCTTAAAGGTTGAATTCCTGTAAAATAAGACAACAGACAGGGGAGTGTTCACTCAACCAAAAGGTTGCGTATAAAAGGACAGATCCATTATACAGGACATATTCCCAATATGCAATGTGCAGCATCGGGAAATGGTTTCTCGCATGGGGATCAACCACGGATTTAAACTTTGCATCCGGGTGAATAGTTACGGGATTTTAACATTTCGTAAACAATGAAGAGTTGCCGTTGAAATCTTAAAAAATAACCTTATAATGGGGATATAACATACAATGCAGGTGATCGTAATGATGCAAAAAATCCGTAATTTCTTTCACAGACTTTTTGGAAACTGTTATGGTGTGGACCAGCTGAATTTGGTCATTTTAGTAGCGGACATGATTTTGTCCCTGGTGGCCTTGATTGCCGGCAGCACGATTCTGAGTCTGTTGGTGTATATTCCCATGGGCGTTGTTCTGTTTCGGATGCTGTCTAAGAATAAATATCAGCGTTATCAGGAAAACCGGCGGTTTCTTCAGATGGTGGACCGGGTGAAGGATCGCAACAACCGCTATTACAGATGCCCCAAATGTCATCAGACTGTGCGGGTACCCAGAAACAAAGGGAAAATCTCCATCAAATGTCCTCGTTGCGGGGAAAAGTTTATTAAAAAGACCTGATTGGCTGCGCCTCTGCAAGAGGCGCAAAATTTTTTTAAAAAGATTGAAAATAGGTATTGACATTTCGAGAATTTGTGGTAATATATAAAGGCAGTCAGCGTGAGTCGTAAATGACTGGAACAGAATATGGGGGTATAGCTCAGCTGGGAGAGCGCTTGAATGGCATTCAAGAGGTCAGCGGTTCGATCCCGCTTATCTCCACCAAGAAAGTTCTGAAATCTTACGATTTCGGAACTTTCTTTGTATAAAGAAAACCACCGGCGGTGCCGGTGGTTCTAAAAAGCTTTAGCAATGCATGAAAAGAGTATCCTTCTTTGGTAGAATAGAGGTGGTCTGCAACCGTATGCTGGTTAGTATTCCACCTAAGCATAGCACATCACAGATTATGGGATCCCTCAAAGGAAAGAACAGCTTAATGACTTTCGAGAAGTATGCAAACCGCAAGTGCAAATATAGAACCAGACATTTTTGATGCCGTGGTTATTACATAAGTACGATGGGAAAAAAGAATGCAATAGAATCAGAGGGACGGAATCTTGCTGCGAATGTCGTCGGCTACCTTTTTAGCCCTATGAACAACAAATTTATGCTGCTTATCATCTTTTGTATAGACCACAATGCCGTTCGGTATTAAGCCGTAAGTTTTTCTTCTCTCAACGGCACGCATATCACTGAATTCAATGCGTAATTCTTCCTTTTGAATATTAAGCATGTGAGGCTTAAAGGACAATCCTTTATCATCTAGAAATATATGCCCTCCCACAGCCTCCATTCCACGGAAGTAATTGGCAGGTATTTTTACCACATTTGTATTCATTATTCTTCCCTCCTGCTGCAATAGTATCGCAATAATATCATACTGTGGAAAAATTGCAAGTTTTGACAAAGCGGAAACAGTTATTTTCATACTCCGGCATCTCACCTTCCACCATTTACAGCATGCGCAACAAAAAGAGACAGAATTCCGGTGTGGTGTCCATCAAAAATTTGTGCGGCAGACTTGAACGGGAAATCGAATAAAGGTATAATATGATGCAAACACAGATTCATCGTGTTTGCATCATTTTTTACGAGGAAATGCCATGGAAACATTGAACAATCAGGATGCTTTGCAGGCTGCCATTCAGCAAAATCAGATCCTAATTTTACAGTTTGGCTCTGAAAGCTGTGCTCCCTGTAAGGCCATTCAAAACAGAATCAAGGCATGGAACCAGTCCCATCCAGATGTATGCTATGTGTATGTATCAGTCGCCGAACTGCCGGAGCTTTGTGCCCAGATGGGTGTATTTACAGTTCCAACTATTTTCGTGTATGTAGAAGGCAAGCTGACGATTGAGAGAAGCGGCTATTTCAGTTTGGAGCAGATGCTGAATCAGATTGAGAAATACGAGTATTTGCTTGCAAGGTAGAGCGCAGAATATAGATTCAAGGTAATTTATACAAGTATATGCCAGCAATAAACCTTACGCAGAATATACAGACATTCTGGTTTTGAAACGCGCTTACTGCATTACAGATAAAAGGAGAAATTTATATGCATATCCGGCAGGAAACAATCCACGATTATAACGCTGTTTACAGCCTGGTCAAAGAAGCATTTGCCTCTGCGGAACATTCGGATGGTACGGAGCAGGACCTGGTTGCAGCGCTTCGAAAAAACAAAGAAGCATTTATCCCCAAGCTGTCCCTGGTTGCAGAGGACAGGGGGACCGTTACAGGGCATATTCTTTTTACTAAGATGAAGGTTGGCAGCGAAACGGTTCTGGCCTTGGCTCCGCTGTCTGTAAAGCCTGAATATCAGAGACAAGGGATCGGAACGGCGCTGATTCGGGAAGGCCATGGGATTGCAGCGGAACTGGGGTATGCTTACGCTGTGGTATTGGGAAGTGAGACCTATTACCCGAGAATGGGATATCGGCCTGCTGAAGAATTTGGGATTTTGATTCCGGAGGGATTCCCTCCTCAGAACTATATGGCAATCAAACTGCTGCCTCAGGTGAAGCCGATCCACGGGGATGTAACCTATGCAAAGGAATTTGGCATGTAAATATTCAAAACAGTAGTAATTCCAAACCGTCAGAACGATAAATTCCCATAAATACAACGGGAAAAATTGAAAGCGGGGTGATTCAAATGGGAAAATACTGTAACAAGTTCTTAGGAAAAAACATCGACTGGGCACCATTTGGAATCGAGCGCCGGGAGGATATTGCATGAATGCTATTGATAAACTTGAACAAGACGATGAAGAAGTCACGATCCGAAAAGCAAAATGGAAACTTTTCATCGGGTGTGTCATGGCCTTACTGGGCTTTGTGTTGTTATTGGCAGGTGTCATACTGGATGTGCAGGAAACAAGGAAAATTGTTGCCTTGGTCGCAGCTTTTTTTGCTTGCGATATTGCGGGACTGGTTCTGATAATCAAGGCAATGCCCGGACTGGCGCTTTCGGACATTAACAAAATTGATGAAAAATACGGCGGATGCGAACTGACACAGCTGCACGGCATGAAGAAATATGAAGCAGAACAAGCACTTCGCTCTCACAAATTTCAATATGACGACAGGGGATTTTACCGAAGAAAAAAGTTCTCGTTTTTGAAGGATTCCGTATCTTACTATGTGAAGCTTCTGGATAGCTCCAACATGGAAAAAACCATTCGCAACGAGTACAATTATTTGGATAAACAGCTCCAAAACGGAAAGAATACTTGCCTGATTCTGATGATTTACAGCAATGAACCAACAGCCCGGAATACGCAATTACTGCGCAATGCTGGAATGGTTCAGATTGCAGACAATATGGTGCTGGATATGTATTCATCAAAGACGATGATTGTGGTTGGGGTGGACCCTGTGACCGGCATCGGACGCTATCTGGACATGGGCAAGGGACACAATCTTTATCTGTATAAATATGGCTGCAAAATGCTCCAAAAGCTATTTGGGTAAAGCGTTACGGATATCATCTCCGGCAATTCATAGGGCGTGGCCTCCAGAGGAGGCCACGCACTTTTTGATCCACATACAGTGGCAGATGCCCGAAGAGAACACGAATAAAAGACGCTTGACAAATACATCGAGGTTCGATATACTAAATATAACGAACTTCGATATATCGAACTCTGATAGTATAAAAAAGGAGGAGCTATGGAGGAACGAATTCGCCGCATTTATGTTCCCATGACGGAAACGGGATTTTATATTTTGTTTTGTTTGCAAACACCACAGCACGGCTATGCAATCGGTCAGCAGGTGAAGGAAATGACCGGAAATACGGTTCTCATCAGCCCGGGCACCATGTACGGAACACTTTCAAAAATGGAAAAAGACGGACTGATCCGCTTTTGCGCAGAAGAGGACAAGCGAAAGCTGTATCAAATTACAGCTTTGGGACAGGAAGTGCTCAAGGCTGAAATCAGCCGCATTGAGCGTTTATACCGCAACAGCAAAGGAGAGTGCGTCCATGAGTAAGGTCAAGGTTCATGTGTTTTCGATTGCAGATTACGAAGAAGAGGAAATCTGGCTGCGTAGGCAGCACCAGCAGGGGCTGCGGTTTATAAAAATTGTTCCTCCCTGTTTCTATGTCTTTGAAGAATGTAGCCCAGAGGATGTGGTGTATCGTCTGGACTATCAGAATCGCAGTGCAAGCAGTGACTACAAGCAGATGTTTCAAGATTACGGCTGGGAATATACGGGCAGCTGTGCCGGCTGGCTGTATTTCCGAAAACCTGCATCCCAGATTCGGCAGGAAAATGACGGAGAGATCTTTTCGGATGGGCAATCCAAAGCGGATATGATCCAGCATGTGCTGAAAACCCGCATGATGCCTCTGCTTGCAATCTTTTTCTGCCTGCTGCTCCTCAACTGGGTCAGAGCGTTTTCTGGTTCACTTGGAAAGGTGGATGCTTTTTTAATTGTTTGCTTTTCGGTGCTGATCGTTCTGTACCTGTGCCTGATGATCCATTGTGGAAGAAAGCTTGCAAAACTTCGCAAGAAATATAAGCCAAATTGAAATGGTTCCTTGTTTCTGAAGGAAGTAGAGGCATGATTTATAACTTTTTTAAGTGCGGCATTTCCGTTGCGTTTGATAGAGTTATTTGTAGAAATCAGCGGCTGTTGATGAGTAAAAGTAAAGCGTTGTTTGGAATGCCTGCGTTGCCGAACGGATTAAATGGATTGCGCAAATCCGCAACAGCCGGTTGCTTTCTTTGTGCTGATTATAATGGTATACTGTCTCCAAGGAGGTGCTGATTGTGGAAACAAAAACAGTTATTTATGAACTAAGGACAAAACACGGATTATCTCAGGATGAGCTTGCGGAAAAGGTGTTTGTTACCAGACAAGCCGTTTCTCGTTGGGAAAACGGAGAAACAGTCCCCAATACAGAGACCTTGAAGCTGCTGTCGAAGGTTCTGGATGTGTCAATCAATACACTATTGGGCTCCCCGAGAAAGTTGGTTTGCCAATGCTGCGGAATGCCACTTGAGGATTCGATCACCAGCAAAGAGCCGGACGGTGAGTTCAACGAGGATTATTGTAAGTGGTGCTATACGGAGGGGAAGTTTGTCTATCCGTCAAAAGAAGAACTGCTTGATTTTCTGATTGAGAATATGCCGAATCCGGAGAACTTACAGGAAAGTCAGCGTCGTACGCAGTTTGATTTGCTTCTTTCCCAGCTCAAGCACTGGAACATCTGACACAACATCAGGAAAAACCACCGAAGGGTAGGGCCGCATCTGTTTCCTGACAGCTACAGTAACCAAACATATAGATCGTCCGCAGACAAAGCAACAAACCGGAAGGACAGCAGGATGTCCGTCTGGATTGACGGGGAAATTGCGGCAGCAATGTCTGTATCGGCACGCCTGCCCCGGAATCGCATTTATCAGAACAGATGGCGCAGGTCCTATCTAAGGGTTCTCTGCGCAGGGGTCTGTTTGTCCCATCAAGACAAGAAAAGTGCCGTGCTCTTAGGAATATTCTATCTTGGCCCAAGAGATATCCCCCTATGGGGCTTCAATATAGCTGCGGAATCTGCTATCATAACGGGCAGTGCAGGATAAATGCCAATACTCCTTTCATCCGTACCCCATCAAGGCGAAATACTTTGATGGGGTGTCTCCTTATGGAGAAGGGGATGTGCAGATCTTGTATCATATTGTGTTACCGTGCATTATGAAGGAGAAGGGGCTGTAAAAATGGAAAAAGTAGAAGTAAGCGAAGAAAATCTGAAAGAATATTACAACAACACCAGAAAACCGGTGGGGATTTTGGGAAAGCAGATGGTGGAAGAGATGAATTCCGCTCATGCCGCCGTGTCTGACTGGGGCCTGGAACAGCTGCGTGGTATATCTCCGAAGCGAATCATTGACATTGGCTGCGGAGGCGGACGCAATGTGGGAAGACTGCTGGAAATTTATGCGTCCGCAGAGGTAACCGGCTTGGACTATTCGTCTGTGTCAACGGAAAAGACAGAGGAAGTGAATCAAGCAGCTGTTGCACAAGGGCGATGCACGGTGGTTCAGGGAGATGTGTCTCAACTGCAGATTCCTGACGGAAGCTATGATCTGGCAACTGCGTTTGAAACGGTTTATTTTTGGCCGGGGCCTCAGGTAAGCTTTCAAGAGGTATACAGAATCCTCAAGCCAGGCGGTACCTTTGCCATTGTGAACGACACAGACGGTACAAAGGAAATCGACAAAAAGTGGATGGAGTTAATTAGCGGCATGAATCTCTACAGCGAATATGAATTGCAGTGTTATTTACTGGAAGTCGGCTTTTCGGAGGTAGAGATCCGGAAAGAGCCTGCCAATCAGTGGATTTGTGTCATGGGGAAAAAGGGCAATGGATGATTCTGTACCTTGCGACATGACACAAAACAGGGACAAGGGATATGAGAGAATACCCAACAAGCAGAAGTCCCGTTGAAAATGATTGAGTAATGCTTTTCTCATCTATAGAATAGACAAGGTGCGGTTTGACCAATGGTCGAACCGCATTTTTGTTAGGTTGTGAACCTGGATTTCTCTCCGGATCAGTGGTACAATACCCTATAAATCAAATAGTGGGAGTGATTCAAATGGGAACATACTATCACAGGTTTTTAGAGAAACACATTGATTTGACACCCTTGGGAATCGAGCGCCGGGAGGAGAACACTCCCTATTTCTGTACGCCAAGAGGTGCAGATGTCATCGGCTGGTCCGGTGTGGACGGTATTCATTATTGCTTTGTCCGGGGGTTTGGAGAGATGGTATTTGCGGTCAACCCTATGGAAGCAGCTCCAAACTATGTACGGCCTCTTGCCGGCAGCTTTGCGGATTTTCTGCGGCTGCTCCTTGCCGGCAAGGACGCCAATCTTCTGCAACAGGCATGGCAATGGTCTAAGCAGGACTTCGATCAAGCGGTGGGCAGCAGCGCTTTGGCCCAGCCGGTCTATGATACCGTAGACCAAATCGAAAAGACCATGCATCTGCTGCCTATGGAAAAGCCCTGGGAGTATATGAAACAGCTGCAAGACGGGTTTGATTACAGCAAAATCAAATATCCGGAAGAGTTCCTCGATCCGGACAGGAACCCCAATGCACCGTTTCCCCAATGGGCCGTTTATTTTGATGGAAGTATTTACGGACATTTTGGCAGAGCAAAAGCAGGCCGGGAAATTCCGGTGAGGAAAGAGTTTCGATTCGCAGACCGCACCTGGCTGGTGCCTGCGGTGTATGTCTGCACTCAGGGACTGGTGATAGATTTCTGTATGCGTGTGGAGGCAGAGAACTACCAAAAGTTTTATGAGATGTGGAACGAAAAATATTCCGGAAGGGATGGACAGCAGCTATCCCGGAGAGAACGGCTGCAAATGGAGATAGAAAATCCGCTGTGTTTGAAATTTTGGCCGGAAGTGTCTGTCAACGGGAGGGAATTGCAGGAGAGAAACGGCAGTGGGGATTCCTATATCCCCAATGATTCCAATGATTGGGAAGTCAGACAAATCATGGAACACTATCGGTTAGACCAGTCATATGCCTGGACCTTTACACGGATTTGCTTTCAGTGGGCAACCAGACAGCGGCCGGAAATCAAAACCATAAAGCTGACAATGCGCCAGGAGCCTGTGAGGGTTCCGGGGGAGGCGTTTGAAATCAGGGGTCCCGGGGAACAGATTTCCCTGAAGAGACCGGGCGGCCGGGGAGAAATTAGGCTGTCGGTACAGAAACTGGAGGAACGAACCCTGGAGATTCCGCAACTTGCCCCGGAAAAGGAAATGGAATATCCCACTCATTATACATATATGAGCTATACGCTTTCTCCTGAGCCTGAGCCGGACTACCTGACCATTGACGACCTGAGGGAATGCGATTGTCCCAGAGTCAAGCAGACACAGGCTGATCCAAATGCCTCCGGCTGCGAGGCGGCCTCCATCGGAATCATTGGCGGAGCCGATGGCCCAGTGTCATTTATAATCGACGACCCACAGCAAGCGCATCAGTTCTGCGCATGCTCGGCCCTGCGGTTTGAACCGGCGGAGCGGATCCGGTGGTACCCTGTTTTTCAGGATACCGAATATGAACCTGCTGAGGTGCTCCTTTGGCAGAGCATGTAGCTTATGAGAAGGGAGAATAGAATGCCTGATTCACGAGAAAACAAAGTCAGCTGTTCCAACTATCAATGTGAAATCGAGCTGACACTGGAAATTTTAAGCGGAAAATGGAAGGCGCTGATTATCTGGAACCTCCATTTGCACGAAGTCATTCGATACAACGAGTTAAGACGCCTGATTCCGGGGATCACCCAGAAGATGCTGACTCAACAGCTGAAGGAATTGGAAAAGTACGGAATTATCACAAGAACCGAATACCCTACAGTACCCCTTACGGTGGAATACCAGCTCACGGACATGGGAAAGGAATTGATTCCCATTATGAGTGCCATGGATCAGTGGGGTAAACGCTATGTGCAGTTTTACCGCCGGAGCCATCCGGAAAAATAAATGTTATGAAAAGACATTGGGCGCATTCATTCCTTCACTTGACGGACAGGAACCATAAAGTGCCTTCTTTTCAAAGAGAGAATTTTCTGATAAGATGTATTGCAAAGACAAGAAATTAAAAAAAGAAGGGACGGAGATTGTATGAAATTTCAAGAACTGGCAGAAAAGAGATATTCCTGCAGAAGTTTTTCGGATAAAAAGGTAGAAAAGGAACTGGTAGAGCAGATCATCCAGGCGGGGATCACCGCCCCCACGGCAGTAAATACGCAGCCCTTCAAAATTTTCTGGCTGGAGTCGGAACAGGCAAAAGAAAATCTGCGCCAGGTGTGTCGCTATACCTTTGGAGCGGACACCTTTCTGCTTGTGGGCTACGAAGAGGAGAAGGGCTGGGTGCGCACCTTTGACCAGCGGAACTTTGCGGATATCGATGCCGGAATCGTTGCAACCCATATGATGCTGGAAATTGAGGACTTGGGTCTCAGCACCACTTGGGTTGGGTGTTTTGATGCACCGCGCTTACAAGAGATGTATCCGCAAATGCAGGGGTATCATCTGATTGCTCTGTTTCCCATCGGCTATGCTGCCCGGGAAGCCGGCCCCTCGGAGCGCCATTTCAAGCGGAAATCCACCGAAGAAATTGTGGAGCGCCTCTAAAGGAATTCGAATAGAATTCTGACCGGAATCGAATCATAGCTGCCTGCCTGCGGCATATTTTAACGAATATCAGGAGAATCCCCTATGTGGAAGGAAATGATCCGTGTCGTGGATGCGACACAAAACAATTTGAAGCATGTGTCTGTGGACATCCCCAAAAACAAAATCACGGTGGTCACCGGTGTTTCCGGCTCCGGAAAGAGCTCTCTGGTGCTGGATACCATTGCAGCCCAGTCCCGTCGGGAGCTCAATGAGACATTTCCCAGCTTTGCCCAGCGGTATCTGCCCAAATACGGGCGGCCCAAAGTGGGCAGGATCGAGAGCCTGCCTCCGGCCATTGTGGTGGACCAGAAAAAGCCCTCGGGGCAGGTCCGCTCCACCGTGGGGACTTATACAGACACCTATTCTTTGCTGAGACTGCTGTTTTCCCGTGTGGGAGAACCGTTCGTGGGCTACTCGGATTCTTTTTCGTTCAACCATCCCCAGGGACGCTGTCCCCGCTGTGACGGTCTGGGGGAAGTCACGGAGATTGATGTCCACAAGCTGGTAGACTTTGATAAATGTCTGAATGACCCCGGCGTCATCCGGTATGTGGCCTATGAGCCGGGCCAATGGCGCTGGCTTTACTATGGAGCCTGCGGCCTGTATGACCCCAATAAGAAAATACGGGACTTTACCTCGGAAGAGCTGCATCTGTTCCTCCATCAAGAGCCGATGACCCTGAAAAATCCTCCTCCTGATTACTATAAGAACGGGAAATATGAGGGGCTTATGTATCGCATGAACCGCATGTTAAAGCGGGACGATGCAAAGGTGCATTGGAAGAAGCTGGAGCCCATCGTCACGCAGGGCGTATGCCCGGAATGTCACGGTGCCAGATTGAATTCTAAGATCCTGTCTTGCAGGATTGGTGGAAAGAATATTGCAGATGTTACCAAAATGCCCCTAAAAGAAATCATCACATGGCTGGATGCCATTCGGGATCCGCTGGCAGTGGATATGAAAGAGGCGCTCCACAGCAGGATCCAGGCCCTGATAGACATTGGACTGGATTATCTGACGCTGGATCGGGCCATGGGAACGCTGTCCGGCGGAGAAGCCCAGCGATGTAAAATTGCAAAGTACAACAATTCTTCTCTGTCTGATATGCTCTATATTCTGGATGAGCCCAGTGTAGGGCTTCATAGCCACGATATCCACCGGCTCAGTGAAGCCATTATGGAGCTGCGCAACCGGGGAAATACGGTTCTCATGGTGGAACACCACAAGGAAATCATGGAGATTGCAGACCATATCATCGACATGGGGCCGGGAGCGGGAGCCGATGGCGGTGAAGTCCTGTTTGAAGGGACCTATCCGGAGCTGCTCAACAGTGAGACCCAAACAGGCAGACTGCTGCGGCAGAATACAGGCCTGAAAGCCCAGGTGCGAAAGCCCGGGGGATGGTTTGAACTGCGGGATCTTCATTTGCATAATCTAAAACATGTCTCGGTAAAGCTTCCCCGGGGAGTGCTGACGGTGATTGCGGGTGTGGCAGGCTCCGGAAAAAGCTCTTTGATGCAGGCCTTTGCCGACCAATCCCGGGAAGAGATCACCCTCATCAGCCAGAAGAGCATTGGCAGCAGCCTTCGTTCCACGCCGGCAACCTATCTGGGGGTGGCCGATGAGATCCGAAAGCTGTTTGCAAAGGAGAGTGGACAGAAGGCAGGGATGTTCTCCTTTAACGGAACCGGCGGCTGCCCGGTCTGCCAGGGCAAGGGGGTCATTGTGTCGGAAATGGCGTTTATGGACTCCATTGAAACCGTGTGTGAAGCCTGCGGCGGTCTGCGCTATTCCCGGGAGGCACTGCAATATACCCTGGATGGGCTCAATATTGCCCAGGTGATGGATCTGACCATTCAGCAGGCCATGGAGCGATTTGCAGGAACTGTGATTGAAGAAAAACTTCGGCCCCTTGCAGATGTGGGCCTCTTTTACCTGCATCTCAATCAGTCCCTTTCCACCCTGTCCGGCGGGGAACTGCAAAGGATGAAGCTGGCATCCTACCTGAAAAGGAGAGGGCAGATTCTGGTTTTGGACGAGCCAACGGATGGCCTGCATTTGCAGGATATCCAGCACATCATTGCATTGCTGGATCGCATGGTTTCCGAAGGGAATACGATTTTCCTGATTGAGCATAATCTGGAAGTACTGAAGGCGGCAGATTATGTGGTGGAGGTTGGCCCCGGCGGCGGTGAAGAAGGCGGACGGATTGTTTTTGAAGGAACTCCCGAACAGCTGCTGCAAAGCAGCAAGTCTGTGACGGCCTCTTATTTGAAAAAAGCGCTGGGAGAACCACGGGAGGGCTGAGAGATGAAGCAGGCAAAAACCAATGCCATGCGAATGCTGGATCGGCAGAACATCCATTATGAAGTAAGAGAATTTCCATTGGATGGACACAAAGCAGCAGACCATTTGGGGCTGCCACCAGACATGATTTTCAAAACGCTGGTGACCACGGACCTGGCGGGTGGATACTTTGTATTCTGTGTCCCCACCAGTGAGGAACTGGATCTTAAAAAAGCTGCAAAAGCCGCAGGGGTGAAGCGAATCGAAATGCTCAAACAGAAGGATCTTCTGACTCTGACCGGCTATGTCCACGGTGGTTGCTCTCCGGTGGGCATGAAAAAGCTGTTTCCCACGGTGGTGGATTGCAGCGCCCGGCAGTGGGAAACCATTGTGGTGTCTGCCGGACATGTGGGAATGCTGATGCAGTTGGCCCCAGGTGACCTGATTCAGATGGTAAACGCAAAAATAGAGCACATTACAAAGTGAAAGATGCAAAAAAGAGCATAGAACAGACGCATATATGAAACGCACCCCATTTGTGCACAGGCTTTCCGAGGCCTGTAAACAAATGGGGTGATTTTTCTGAAGAAGTTCTGTATAAAAGGGGGATTTGTTGTCAATACCGGACAGGAAACCTGAACATTATTGAATCAGGCAGCTGGTAATGCTGTTTCCTGGAAAACAGATCCGGGCGCAGCGGGAAGAAAGCCTGATGTAGGCAGGAAGCGCCTGAGCGGTACGGTTCAAAACGATGAGGCTGATGCCCTCCTGGGTCCGAAATGCCACGGCTTCCAGCTGATCGGTGTATCGGGAAAGGCCCATGCGGATGGAGCCGGCAGGGATAAAGTGACTGAAATGGTTGATATAGGCCTGTAGTTTTCCCGCTTCCAGCCGGCGGGTGTCCCGATGGAAAAGAAATGGTGCGTCACAGAAGTTGTTCACATGGTTGGGGCCGCCCTCCTCGTTCAGCAGCAAATTCCAGTCCAGAAAGAGATTCATTCCGGCATTCAGATTGCCGATCATATCATGGGCGTACTGCTGGGCATTCAAAATATTGTTTTCAGGGCCAAAGCGGCTGAATTCAATGCAGGCCTCGGACAGTATCAGCTTCTTCCCGGGAAAACGCTCCTTGAAAATCTGCAAAGCCTCAAAATGGTCCCCGCTGTACCAGTGGAAGGCCAGACCTGCTACCATATGCTGGGTCTCTTTGTCAATGATGGTTTCGGCCCATTCCAGGAGACGCTCTTTATTGTGGTCCCAGATATAAATTTCAATGTGGGTCAAACCAAACTTTGTGAGGGCAGGCCACATGTAGTCACGGAGGAACTCTTTTTCCTCCTCTGGGGTGTATACACAGGAATCCCAGGGCTGGACCGCTTTTGGTTCATTCTGCAGGGTCAGCATGGTGACCTGATAGTTCCGAGACTGATATTCCAAAATATATCTGCAAAGATAGTCTGCCCAGCGCTGCCAATAGCAGCGCTTCAGCTTTCCTCCGCGGTTGCGCTCATGATTGGTTTTCATATAGGCCGGAGGACTCCATGGAGAGAGCATAATGGGAAGCTTTCTGCCGTAGGCCTTTTCGGCATCATCCAGCATGGGAAGAATATACTGCTGCACCCGCCGGAAGGAAAAGGCTTGGAAGTTTTCGTCTTCTTCGATGCCGTCTGCCTCATAGTGAGACAGGGAAAAATCACAGCTGTCAATGGGGATGCGTACAAAGCGGTACTTCATATGTTCGCTCCCAAAGTACTCTTCCAGCATGGCTTTTTTCTGGTCCGGGGCCATAAGCGAGTACATATAGGCGGCAGATTCTGTAATGGCGCCCCCAAAGCCGTCAATGGTCTGATAGGTAGCCTGCGGATACAGATTGATGAGCTCGGTTTCTCGGCCCAGATCATCCTCAAAAGGAACTTGTGTTTCGGTGGTCAATTTCTGATTGTTCTGATAAATGGTTGTGTAGGATGTTAATTTCATGGAAGTTTACCTCTTCGTGGCTGAAATTTAAAATATAGGTGGCAAATTGCTTCTATGCAGAGGATATGACCTCCGTCCAGGAAGCGCTTTTCGATGCCCTTTATCTTAGCACAGAAAACTGTGCTTGCGCAAGGGAAAGGGACATGCCTTACCCATTGATTTTCCGTACCAAATGGCCTATAATTACAGCATATCAAGCGGTATTTCCGCAAAACGGAAAGAAGTGGCGCAGTATGCGACTGGAAAAAATTCAGGACTATATGAACAAACATCACATGCCGTATGCGTATTTTGAAGAAAATCATTGCGGCAGCATCAATTTTGTGCACCGGGGGCTGTCTTATCGAATCTGGGAATTTAACGATCCGGAGCCTGGGGCGGAAAGCAATGTCCGTTCTTGCGGACGCAGTGAGGATTTTATCGGAAACTATGAAGAGAAGATTATCGAAATCTTGAAAACTTGGGAATAAATAACGGCTGGCAAGATTCTTTCTTGCCAGCCGTTTTCCTATTCCTCTCAGTGCGATTTCCCGGGTTCCAGCCGTGCAATCAGCGAAGCTCCGTAATCATTCAGCCATTTTTGGCTGACCTCATAGTTTGGCAGAACCTTTTGCACCTGGGCCCAGAATTTTTCAGAGTGGTTCATCTCCTTTCTGTGACACAGCTCGTGGACAACCACATAGTCCAGTACAGCAGGTGGGACGAGCATCAGCAGACAGTTGAAATTCAGATTGCCGTTGCTGCTGCAGCTGCCCCAACGGGTCCGCTGCCTGCGAATGGTAATCCTTCCGTAGGTTACGCCCGCTTTTTCGGCAAACCAGGCAACCCGTTTCGGGATACGGATTGCGGCCTGCCGGGCAAGGTCCCGAAGCTGATTTTCGGTAAACGGGGGTTCTGGGGGGCTTTTGCGCAGTCGGAGAAGATGCTGTTCGATCCAGGAAGACTTGCTTTCCACAAACCTGTGAATCTCATCCGCAGGCATTCGATTGGGACAGCGTACCAGCACCTGTCCTTTCGGAGTGATTTGAATGGCTATGGTTTTTCGTGCACTGGGAATGATTTGATAGGGGGGGGTGCATAGGAAGCCTCCGATATATAAGAGAATTGGAAATTTTAACTGGCAGTAAAGCGCATCCATGGGGGGGTACCACAGGACATTATGTGCAATCCGATTTTTATTTCTGATTGCCTGAAGGGAAGTGGTGATAGACGCGGCGGCCGTCCAAGGCAAAAATGCGGTCGCTGAATGCTCCCACGGGAGTTTGTTCCAGATGCGTACGGTAAATTTCCATACGGCTGTCCACATTGTCTATGAGGAAGAGCAATTCCCCTTCGGCGCACATGGGGGCTATTGCGGCACCATACTCAGGCTTTCCGTGATGGGATAACAGAATATGCTGAAGCAGAATGGATTTTTCCTCAGGCACCTTCAGCACATTCCCAATCTCAGCGGCCTCCTGGGCAACCATGACCAGATGACCCAGCAGATTCCCCTTTAAGGAGTAATCTGAAACCAGCCCCAGAGAAGAGAAGGTAAATTCCTCCCGTTTGGAAAAGTCGTGGAGCAATGTTGCGGTCAGAAGCAGATCCCGATCGATGACCTCCGGGTAGAGGCCTGCCAAAAAATCTGCGGTTTTCAACATATTGCCGGTGTGCATTAAAAGACCGTGCAGAAAGCTGTGATGGACACTCTTGGCTGCGGGGATGGTCCGCAGCAGCTGACCGTGGCGGCGGAGAAATTCCTCGCAGATGGCCTTGTAGTCCCCATCGGTCAGAGAATGGACGGTAGACTGAATCTGTTCATACATCCGGTCAACATCGATGGGGGCCACCGGAACCAAGGTGGAAAGATCAACGGACTCGTCTGCATCCCGGAGCCGAAGAGCCTCTGCGGTGATTTGCAAAGAGCCTTTGAATTCGGAGACCTGGCCCCTCAGAAAAACCACTTTCCCGTCATCGGCGGAACTGATCGGGCCGGTGTAATCCCAGAGGATCAGGGGAATGGCAGCGGTTTTATCGGACACGGTGGCGTTTAGAAAGGATTTCCCGGAAGCGGTGGTGCGAAGAGAGGCCGATTGCAGGATATAAAATCCGGAGATGCGGGTGTTGGCGGCCATGTCGCAGACGGAAACATGGCCGGATGGGGTATGCTGTTCTTCTGCTACAGAGGTTGTATTTTCGTTTGTCATAGTTCATTTCTCCTCAGGTGATTCATGGGGAATTATTATTTTTTCCACACGGTAGGTCCCGTTTTTAATCTCCATCTTGGCCATGGTGATATCCTGGTGAAATCTTCTGGGACCGCAGCTGCCGGGGTTCAGCCACAGAATGCGGTCTCGTTGTTCTTGGGCATATTTGTGAGAATGGCCGTACACTACCACATCCACACCGGCAAGAGAACCGGGCACTTCCTTTTGATTGTGGACCAGGAAAAAAGTCACACCATCCAGGCAGAAGGTGAGATCATGGGGGAGAGAGGCGGCCCATTCTTTGTCGTTATTGCCCCGGACAATATATAGTGGGGCATATTTGCTCAGTTCCTCCACAACTTTTTGGGTGTTGATATCCCCGCCATGGATGATGGCATCCGCATCGTTCAGCTGCTTCAATACCTGGGGACGAAGCAGCCCGTGGGTATCGGATAGAATTGCAAGCTTCATAAAGGCTCTCCTTTTTCTGCGCCGAAATGGATTTGTGGATCTGGCGTTGATACAGCTGTCTGATTTCATGCTGTATGGGCAGCACAGTGGGGCTTGCTTTTGTGTCACAGCCCTACCTAACAGTATAAGGCATTGTTATAAATAATCAAGAAAATAAGTTGTGAAATTTTTGTAGTCAGATGAGAGGTTCGGATGTAAAAAGGGCCTTACCTGCATCGACAGGTAAGGCCCTTTCCGTATTCTATCTATTCTGCGGCCGAATCTTCCTGATTTGCCGCCGTCTTTGCTTCGCTGATACGAAGAACAAGGGTGTCACCGGGAATGTGGAGCGTGATGTGCTCGTTATTCAGTTCCGGAATGTCTGCAATGGTGATCTGCGTGCCGGGAGCGGCACCTTCCAGATCCAGGGTGACGCTATCCACCATATACTCGGGAAGAGATTCGTAGCTCACCTCATCGATCATCTGCTCCAGAATGCCTCTGATATTTTCCGTGTTCTTCCGATGGATGTGGACAACGCTCTTGACGGGCTGTCCGGCTTTCAAGGCCTGAAAGCTGAGATGGGTTACATCTTGGTTATCGGGATTGCGGGTGTATTCTTTGATTTGGGTGGGGATGATCTGACCATCCAGATTCAGACGGATCTTGCTGCCGTCCCGTTTCTGGCGAAGCAGCAGATTTGCAGCCTGCTGCTCCATTTGAATGGAAACCGCTTCGGGCAGAGTTCCTCCATACACAGAGCAGGGTACAATGCCCACTCGCCGCAGGTGCTTCGCTTTTGCCATGGGGTCTCGTCTTTCCACATTGATGATGTCCATTGTGTTCCTCCTAATAGTATGTTTTATTTTCTGTACTGCTTTTGTGGGAATAAGCAGTGAGCAGTTGCAAAAAAGAAGCACTTCATGCGTGTGAGTGTGAAATCACACGGCGAAAAGCCCTTCTCTCGGTTGGTTCTTTTGTTTGTGTATATAGTATATCATAAAGATTAATAAAAAGCAAATTTTAATTATTTTGCACAAAATAGGAAAATTTATCAAATTCACGGATTGATTGACGCAATCTCTGTGCTGATCCCATGGGGCCGCAAAAGCGTGTCAATGGGGAAGAGGAGGTATAAAAAAGACCCAGAATCCGGCAGCTCACGCTTCCAGTTCTGGGCTTTCTTACGATGATAGGCTTTGCTGTTTTCGGGTTTCCGGGTAACGGGGTTCAGAGGGCCCCAGGTGGTTCGGCGGCTGGCATTGATCTTTTTCTGCTCCTTCTTGGAACGCTTTTCATAGGGAATGTATTGCTTCATGGTACGGTGCCTCCTTGCTGTTTTTAGAAATGGTATCATACTTTTCGGGGGAAATGATGAAGAAACTGCAAATTTTAAATGGAAATTATGATTTTTGCATCATCGGATTTCTCTCAGGATCCACGCCATCAACAAATTCACAATGCCCTCTTGCTGCACTTCACTTAATTGGGTGCCCTTCGGAATATGATACCATGTTTCCAGACAGCCCCGGCAGCAGCAGGCACAGGCGTGCTGCGCGACAAAGACGGGGTGGCCCCGCATGGGCGTTTGCTTTCCGTCGTTGGGAATCTGTGCAGGAGACAGACGCTGACGGACAAAATCACAGGCATGCTGCCGGATCATAGGAAGCCCCTTGGCGGCAATGTATGTGCGATCCTTTTCGGTCAGGTGAAACCGTGCCCGGAAATCCGATTTTTGTAAGTTTGCCAATGCCTCACCAATCGTCATAACAACATCCCTTTCTGACAGTTGAAATCATCCTTTGACTCTGTGCCGGGAGGGAAGCATCATTTTTCTTCTGTCCCGGAGAGATTCGGTGTATTGGGGGCGTCCTGAAAACCAGGCGAAAATCAATCACGGGATGGAGCGGCTGGAACTGCATCGGCTCCAACCGCTCCGGTAATCAGGACTTTCTCATATTTTTTACGGTGTCATATTCTTTCCGGATTTCAGTGCACAGGTCGCAGAAGCGCCAGCTGCTGTTATGCTTGGTATGCATAGCTTTAATAACGCCGCTGGCCACCTGGTTGATCAGTGCGGTTCCACTCTGGGGGTGCCCATCGAATCCATGCAGAAGGGCAAATTTTCCAATCAGAGCATGGGAGGGCTGGGGAGGAAAGGGGGTCTCAGACAGAAGCTGTGCCACGGTAAGGGTGGTCTGTGTATCCGAGACGGCTTTGCAAACGATTCCTTCTTTTTCGGCCATGGAACTCAGAGCCAGCATCTGCATACCGGAAAGGCCATAGATGAGGATGGTTTTTTCTGATGTTATGGTGGTAGTACTCATATTGTTCGCTCCTTATAGTTGTGCCGCATCACGGAAGATGCCGGAAATCTTTCTATTCTACATCATATCATATTTCATCCGGTTTGAACAGGGATTTAGAGTCGATCAGAAGAAAAGTTCATTTTGTGCAATCCAAAACGGAGGAGGCGCTTTGTGGAGATTTTACGAAAAACTGGGACAAAAATTGAAAAAACACGGGAAATGGCGATATAAAATAAAGGAAGGCGAAATTGTGCTTATATAGCTTTTATGGCAATTATGAGTGGTATCCAATTCATCAAATTCTACATGTGTTTTATGGCAATTCCGTTTATAGAAGATTCGTTCCAAAGGTGTTATAATAGCCCCATTAAGGAGGTGGCAGCACATCCTTAAAAACTGGTATGAAAGTGAGAGCAGAAGCATTATGCTAGATGAATCCTATTACCGGAAAACGGATGAAATTATTTCTCGCTATGTCCGGGATGCCCGCTCTTTGATCCCCATTATGCAGGATATTCAGGCACAATACCGCTACCTGCCCGGGGAGCTTCTGAGCTATGTGGCAAAAGAAATTGGAATCACCGAGGCCAAGGCCTACAGCGTAGCTACATTTTATGAGAATTTCTCCTTTGAAGCAAAGGGCAAATATGTCATTAAAGTCTGCGATGGCACAGCCTGTCATGTGCGTCACTCTACCCCTGTTTTGGAGGCCCTGTGGAAGGAACTGGGTCTCAGCAAAAAGAAGCATACCACCGATGACATGATGTTTACCGTGGAAACGGTTTCCTGTCTCGGTGCCTGCGGACTTGCTCCCACCATGATGGTAAACGAAACCGTGTACCCCTCGATGACTCCTGAAAAGGCCCTGGCATTGATTGCCCAGCTGAGAGGTGAAATCTTATGATTAAAACTGTTGAGGAACTGAATCAGACCCGCCTCCGTGCGAAAGAGGAGCTAAACCGATATGACTGCCGGATCCTGGTCTGCTCCGGCACGGGCTGCATTGCCACCGGGTCAAATGAAATCTATAAAATCTTTCGGGAGCTGGTGAAAGAGGAGCCAAACATCGTTTTGGAGTTTGCCCCCCATGACAAAGCCGAACACCAACGGCTGGTGGGGGTCAAGAAAACCGGGTGTCAGGGATTCTGCGAACTGGGGCCTCTGGTGCGGATCCAGAAAAAAGACAAAATCATTCAGTACATCAAAGTACAGCCCGAGGATTGTGACGAGATTTTCCAGCGGACCGTTCTGGGAGACGAGATCCTGGAAAGGCTGTTGTATAAGAAAAACAAGCGGCATTATATCAGTCCCGATGAGATCCCCTTCATTGCCAAACAGACCAGAATTGTGTTGGAAAACTGCGGCAAGTTCGATTCGGAATCTCTGGACGAATACCTGGCCTCCGGTGGCTTTCAGGCCTTGCAGAAGGCTATGCTCACCATGTCTCGGGATGAGGTGATCGAAGAAATTGATCGGTCCGGCCTTCGGGGACGAGGGGGCGGCGGCTTCCCCACGGGGCGCAAATGGAAGCAGGTTGCCCGGCAGAAGGAGCCTGTCCGCTATGTGGTGTGCAACGGGGACGAGGGCGACCCCGGTGCTTTTATGGACGGATCGGTCATGGAGGGAGACCCGTTTAAGCTCATTGAGGGTATGATGATCGCAGCCTATGCCGTGCGGGCAGAAAACGGATATATCTATGTCCGTGCAGAATATCCCATGTCGGTTTCCCGGCTCCGGGGAGCCATCGCCCAGCTGGAGGATCGGGGCCTTCTGGGTGAGAACATCCTGGGTTCCGATTTCAGCTTCCACCTGCACATCAATCGGGGTGCCGGTGCGTTTGTTTGCGGAGAAGGCTCTGCTCTGACCGCATCCATTGAAGGCAACCGGGGAATGCCCCGGGTCAAGCCGCCCCGTACCGTGGAAAAGGGTCTGTGGGAAAAACCCACAGTACTCAACAATGTGGAGACCTTTGCCAATGTGCCAAAAATCATTCTGGAAGGTGCACAGTGGTTTCGCTCCATCGGCACACAGGGCAGTCCCGGATGCAAGACATTCTCCCTGACCGGCGCCATTGAAAACACAGGGCTGATTGAAGTGCCCATGGGTACCACCCTTCGGCAGATCATCTTTGACATCGGCGGCGGCCTGAAAGCAGGTGCGCAATTTAAAGCCGTCCAGATCGGCGGCCCATCCGGCGGATGTCTCACGGAAAAGCATCTGGACGAGCCTCTGGATTTTGACTCGGTAAAGAAATTCAACGCCATTGTAGGCTCCGGCGGCATGGTGGTCATGGATGAGCACACCTGTATGGTGGAGGTGGCACGCTTCTTTATGAGCTTCACCCAGCGGGAATCCTGCGGCAAGTGTGTCCCCTGCCGGGAGGGCACGAAACGGATGCTGGATATTCTGGAGCGGATCGTGGGCGGCCAGGGCAAGATGGAAGATCTGGATACTTTGGAAGAGCTGGCCAATATGATTCAGACCATGGCCCTGTGCGGCCTTGGAAAATCGGCACCTCTGCCAGTCCTCAGCACTCTGAATACCTTCCGGGAAGAGTATCTGTCCCACATTGTGGATAAAAAGTGCCCGGCTAAAATCTGTACGGCACTGCGCCGCTATGTGATCAACCCGGCCCTGTGTAAGGGCTGCAGCAAATGCGCCAAGTTCTGCCCGGTCAATGCAATTTCCGGTACCGTCAAGCACCCCTATTCCATCAATCCTGTAACCTGCATCAAGTGTGGTGCCTGTAAGGAAAACTGCGCGTTCGATGCGATCTATATTGACGCATAAGGAGGGAGATCATGGGAGTTATTACAATTAACGGTAAAAAATACGAATTTACCAACGAAAAAAATGTCCTGACCATTATTCGAAATGCCGGGATCGACATTCCCACCTTGTGCTACCAGCCGGAGCTTTCTACCTTTGGTGACTGCCGGCTTTGTACAGTAGAGGATGACCGGGGCCGTACCTTTGCGTCCTGCTCGGAAGAACCTCGGGACGGTATGGTGATTTACACCAATACCGAACGCCTGCGCAAGCATCGCAAACTGATTGTAGAGCTCATGCTGGCCGCCCACGACAGAGACTGCACCACCTGCGAGAAAAGCGGGGACTGCCCCCTGCAAAATCTGGCCCATCGTATGGGAATCCGCACGGTGCGATTTGAAAACTATAAAGAGCCCCAGCCCATCGATGACAGCTCCTATGCCATTATCCGCAATCCCAATAAGTGTGTGCTCTGCGGAAACTGTGTCCGTGTTTGCAGTGAGCTCCAGGGGGTGGGGGTCCTGAACTTCATGCATCGGGGCAGCGATGCCATGGTGATGCCTGCCTTTAACCGGCCCCTGGCGGCTACTCAGTGCGTCAGCTGCGGGCAGTGCCGGGTGGTTTGTGCCACGGGGGCACTTACTATCAAGGACCATACGGAAAAGGTCTGGAAGGCACTGAACGATCCCGATGTACGGGTGGTGGCCCAGATTGCCCCTGCCGTCCGTGTGGCGGTGGGTGAGGCCTTCGATATAGCGGAAGGCACCAATGTAATGGGAAAGATCGTGACAGCCCTGCACACCATGGGATTTGACCGGGTGTTCGATACCAGCTATACTGCGGACCTGACCATTATGGAGGAGTCGGCGGAATTTCTGGATCGGGTCGCCAATGGGGGAAAGCTGCCCCTTCTCACCTCCTGCTGCCCTGCATGGGTGAAGTTCGTGGAAAATGACTTCCCGGAATTCAAACCCAATGTATCCTCCTGCCGCAGCCCCCAGCAGATGTTCTCTGCGGTTCTGAAGAGCTATTATGCAGATCCTGCCAGAGAAGGAGGAAAAAAGACCTTTGTGGTTTCGGTTATGCCGTGTACCGCCAAAAAGATGGAGACCGAGCGGCCGGATGCCTACACCAACGGGGGGAAGGATACGGATGCTGTGATTACCACTACAGAGCTCATCCATATGATTAAGCATTTTGGCCTGGACTTTGCGGCACTGGAGGAAGAATCCTGTGATATGCCCTTTGGCCTGGGCTCCGGCGGCGGCCTCATCTTTGGCGTTACAGGAGGCGTGACAGAAGCAGTTTTGCGGCGTCTGTCTCAGGTCCAGGACCGCAATGCGTTGTCCACCATCGCAGAGTGCGGCATCCGGGGGGAGGAAGGCATCAAGGAAGCAACGGTTGCTTATAACGGCATGGATCTGAAGGTTTGTGTGGTGTCGGGACTTGCCAATGCCAGAAAAGTCATGGAGCAGATTAAGTCCGGAGAAAAGGAATATCATCTGATCGAGGTCATGGCCTGCCGAGGCGGCTGCGTCATGGGCGGCGGCCAGCCCACCAGGCTGGACCATAAGACCTCCCATGCAAGAGCCAAGGGACTCTATGCGGTGGACCGTTCTATGCCCATTAAGAAATCCAATGAAAATCCCCTGATGGACTTTTTCTATCACGGGTATTTCAAAGACAAGGTACATGAATTGCTGCACAATCCGAAAACTTAGGAATGATTTGAAAGGAGTCTGATTCTATGTCTGACAAAATTGCCCCGCCCTCCAATGGCAGCATCCGATGGATCACCCGTACCGCTGTGCTCACTGCGCTTCTGCTGGCCCTGCAATGGGCCACCGCCGGAACCCAGGCATTTGCGGGACAGTTTATCACAGGATCCTGCGTCAACGCTGTTCTGGCTGTGTCGGTCCTGCTGGCAGGCGCCTGGAGCGGCGTTACTGTGGCGGTTCTGTCCCCCTTCTTTGCGTTTTTTCTGGGAATCGGTCCCAAGCTGCTTCCGATTGTCCCCGGCGTGGCGGCAGGCAATGTGATTTTTGTCCTGGCTCTGTATTTCCTGCTGGGCTCCGGGGAAAAGCCCATAGTCCGGCAGGTGGTGGCACTTGCGGTTTCTGCTGCGGCAAAGTTTGCCACGCTGTATCTTCTGGTTGTGAAGTGTATTGTGCCGCTTCTGGGGGACGGACTGAAGCCCAAGCAGATCGCGGTGTTTTCCACCATGTTTTCCTGGCCCCAGCTGGTTACCGCTCTGATCGGCGGTACGGTGGCGCTGCTTATGATGCCGCTGCTGAGAAAGGCGATCCGGTAAGCTGCCCAGACGCTCAATTCCATAAAGCATCAGGACCTCCCCGGGCTAAGCCCCTGGGAGGTCCTGTCTGCATGGTTCGGTTTTTATCAGGCCTTTTTAAGAGCCTTTAAGATGGAAGAAAGCTTGGGCCTTGTGCCATAGAGCAGCACACCGACCCGATAGATTTTAGCGGCGAGGATGCCAATGCCCACGGCGGAGCCGATCAAAATGACAATGGACAGGATTACCTCATAGACAGGAACCGTGCTCATGGCCAAACGGGTGAACATTGCCATGGGAGAAGTAAAGGGAATGAAAGAACACACCTTCATCACAAGCGTGTCCACTTCTCCGGCGCTCATGGAGAATATTACAACGAGGAAGGCAACGACGAACAGCATGGTAATGGGCATGACGGCGGTGTTGATATCTTCCAGCTTGGAAGCGGTGGAGCCGATGGCTCCGTACATGAAGGCGTAGATAAAGAATCCCAGAATAAAGAACACCAGCATGTAAAGGAACAAATCTACAGGCATATCGAAAATAGAAGAAACCATGGGATTTTCTGCCCAATATTCCTGATTCAGATTGAAGCAAACCAGTGCCGAGCCAAAGACCGCCACCAGCTGAATCAGTCCCGCGATGCACGAGGCAATAACTTTTCCGAACATCATGCTCACAGGTTTTGCGCTGGTAATCAGCAGCTCCATGGCACGGGAGCTCTTTTCGGTTGCCACATTGGTTGCAACCATCTGGCCATAGAGCAAGATGACCATATACAGGGCAAAGATCATAATATAGGTGTAGAAAAAGTTCTGCATCTGATTTTTTCCCAGATTTTCCGTCTTGTTTTCAATCGGGATGGAAATTGCATTTTCTGCTTCCTGCGCTGTCATGCCGCTGTCCAACATGGCGTTCATCTGATAAATTTTTTGCAGCAAAGTGTCTGCGGTGTGTGTATTGCTGTCATACATGGAAAGATTATTCACATAGTATGTATAGGCGGTAAGGCTTTCAATTACAAAAGCACATTCGGCTTCGCCAGATGTAATTTTCTCCTTCACATCCTCCACACTGCCCTGGGAGAGGACCACACGATAAGAAGGAAAAGCGGCAGAAAAGGACTCCTCCAGGGACTGGGCATGTGCCTGTGTATCACTTACGACCAGCATGATGGGAAGGTCCTGCGGTGCGGCCACTTCCTCCGATCCGGTGGACTTGGTAACTCTGGGAAAAAACATTACAACGGCAATGGCAAGTACCAGAAACAGCGTGACACCAACAAATACCTTATTGGTGAAGTAGTTTTTTGACTCAAATTTTAATATTTTACCGAATTGTTTCATATTCTCGTCTCCTTAATTCTGCGCCCCGGCGTACTCCACAAAAATGTCATTCAGGGAAGGCTCAAACACTTTAAGCTCGTCTATATCAAACTGTTCGGTGAGACGCTTCATTACGGCCTGCTTTTCGTCAGGGGAGTTGAGGGTGATCAGCAGACTGCCGGTTTCCTCCTGGGTGCAAGCAGAACCAAAGACCGCTTTGATTGCTTCTGCCTGTTGGGACTGCACCACCAGGCGGTTTCTGGGATAGTTCCGTTTGATGGTGTGCAGGTCACCGGAAAGAACGATCTCGCCTTTGTTCAAAATTGCGATGCTGTCACAGAACTCTTCAATGTAGCTCATCTGATGGCTGGAAAACAGGACAATTTTTCCTTTTGCAATTTCTTCCTTTACAACATCCTTCAAAAGCTTTGCATTGACCGGGTCCAGTCCGGAAAAAGGCTCGTCCAATATTATGATTTGGGGATCATGAGCCAGGGCGGTAATCAGCTGGATTTTCTGCTGATTGCCCTTGGAAAGCGTATCGAGCCGCTTGTTTCGGTACTGTGCCATCTCCAGACGCTGCAGCCAGTAGTCGATGGAGGCGGCGGCATCTTTGTGGTGCATTCCTTTTAATTCTGCAAAATAAATCAGCTGGTCAAAGATTTTCTTTTTGGGATACAGGCCTCTTTCCTCCGGCAGATAGCCAAACTGAACGGTTCCGTAGTCTATGGGGGTTCCATCAAACAGGACTTCGCCGCTGTCCGGGGGGAACACATCCATCAAAATGCGGATCGAGGTGGTCTTACCTGCACCGTTTCTGCCAAGCAGGCCGAAGGCTTTTCCTCCTTCCGCAGTTAGGGAGATGCCCTGCAATACCTGCTTTTCTCCAAAGGATTTGTGGATGTTTTTCATTTCTAATTTCATCGAGCATTCCTCCATATGAAGTATATCGGCACGCAAAATTATGGATCTTTCGCAATAATGTGCTACTGATTAAAATGTTGTTATGATGAATGATGAGCCTATTATTGCACAGGCTCCAAAAAAAGTAAAGAAAAACTTTGTGCTGGATAAGTTCTCCGTAGGAGGGACAGTAAATGGGTGATACATAGGTTTTTAAAAGCAAAAAAATAGAATAGTTTATCCTGATACTGTGTGCAAAAGCAGATAAAATTGAAAATATTTATAAAAAATGGTGTTGACAACAGATGCTGCTTATGCTACAATCGTCAGCGCGTAAAGCATAACTGAATAGGCAAATATGCCATGCGGTTGTTCTTCCTAAGAGAAGAATCTTAAAAGGGAATCCGGTGAAAAACCGGAGCAGTCACCTCTACTGTAACGTGGATGATGGGGCAGTTACCATTGGAATTGATTCCGAGAAGGTGCCTCAGAAAGAGAAGCGGAGCCAGGAGACCTGCCGTGTGGAGAAAAGAATATTTTAGGCTGAGAGAATGATTCTTTACATGGAAGGGTGCGTATGGAGCAGTGCGCGTCTTTGCTGTGGGTATATTGCGCATGTACTGAGAAAGTAGTCTTTCAACATTGAGGAAAGGCTGCTTTTTTTGTGCATATACGGGACGCTGCATGTCGCATCAGCATCTTTATCGTAGAGGAACAGGAGTTTAGACAGAATATTCGCTGCCCATATACAGTTGCTGGAAAATGCGATGACGCAGAAAAATTAAAAAGGAAAGGAAGTCCATAGAGTGAAATCTACCAACAAACTATGGTACAAGCGAGTTTTCAGCCTGCTGCTGGTAATGGCAATGCTATTGCCCACATTCTTGGTGCCGGCGCAAGCCAAAAACAACCCGGCAACAGAAGAAGCAAAAAACAAGCAGGGAGCGCAGAATGGTGCGGCAGTGTCCCCCGTAGCACCTCCTGCTGACCAAAGTAAGATCGTCACAATCTCCTCCGTAGAGGATATGAGAAAAATCAATCCTTCTGATCCGGAGGGATATTATGTCCTGAATGCGGATATTGTTCTGGACAAAAAGTATGAATGGCTGCAACCTTTCTGCGGAACCTTCGATGGCAGAGGCCACACAGTCACATTCAGCAGAAAGACATCCTATTATTTGTTTAAAACCATCGAAGCCGGGGCTGTGATTCAGAATGTCCGTTTCGCCGGCTTGATTGCAAGCACATATGAGGGTGAGGGGGAGTATGGACCCTGCGGGAATGCAATTAAAGGTTCCGTTATCAACTGCGTATCCGAGGTGTCCGGTGGTTATGCCAGCGGATTTACTCTGCATTTGGATGGTGGTACAATTTCCAACTGCCTTTCTGTAGGAAATGAGAATGGTCTGGGCGGAACCGCTATTGCAGGCCGATACACGGATGGCACAGTGGAGAACACCTACTGGAAGAACACGCTGAAACCTTCTGATCAGATCCCTGCCAAGGCAATGAAAAACAGCGGAGCAAAAACTGAGGAAGAACTGAACAGCGATGCACTGCTGGCTGCTTTGAATGAGAATCGAGGCCAGTACGGCTCTGAATGGGTAAAAGGAGAAAATGGCCATCCTGTGCTGAAGCCCAATACCCCGGAAATCAGCACAGAACCGGAGGGCCCTTATGTCTATTTTCAGTACGATAATGGTGAGGTGCAGAAGATGGACAGCAAGGATACTTTTACGCTGAATGCGTTGGATCAGGGTACTTTTATCCTTGCAGGAACCGATAAAAAGGCAGATTGGGACTGCATGACCCAGTTGGAATATATCAACAAGCATTACTGGATCAATGGCTCCGGACGTTACTGTCCCCGCCATGTGGAGAAAGTCACTGCAACAGTTCGCAACAAAGACAATCCCAATGAAGTCATCAAGACCTTCTATATTGACAATGTTACCTCTAATATTGAGCAAATCAAGGTTTTTGTTGGGGATCAGGAAGTGTCTATGGACAAGCCCTATCAGGTAGATGGTACCAAACGGGTAGATATCAACGTGAAGGGAAAACTGAAGGGCTCTGAGCAGTGGGTCACGATTCCCAAGACTCAGGCCTTGGAATATGACAAAGCTGGCGGCGATGGGATTATAGATAGCACCGGAGCCTTTCAGGTTTCTAATAATGGAGAGGCAACCTTCCAGGTTACATTCCTGGAAAATAATCTACAGGCACAGTTCAGGGCGGTTTCTAACCATGTAGGGCTGGAAAGCTTTCATGTGACAGTTCCTGCTGTGTGGTACATCGACAAGTGGAGCGGATTGGCTGAAGGATATCTGGGTATTACAGAGGGAACTGATCCTGCAAAGAATTATCAGTTTACTTATGCGCCTGCGAATGCAGGAAATACCAAGCTGGTTTGGAAGGCGCTGGACCCTGAGGTTGCAACCCATATGTATGAGTTTCACAATGGAATTGTACCCAAAAAGGCAGGCATAGCTCGGTTTGAACTGACCAGTATCGATAATCCCACTCTTACACAGAGTGTTAGTGTGGAGTTTAAATATCTGCATCCCTTGGAAAAGGCATCCGTAAAAGAGGAAACTCTGTATATGAAGGAGGGTGACTATATCAATCTCGAAATTGATACAGTCCCTGCAAACGCAACAGAGCAGAGATTCCGTTGGACCTACGATCAGGAGGGGATCGTTACTGTCGGAGATACCATCAATACCGATCCTTCCGATGTTGGGGTTCATCAGTGGATCACCCATAGCCTGACGGCCAATGCCGCCGGTGTGGTAAAGGTAACCGGCACGCCTCTGGATGACACCGCAAACTGCAAGCCTGTTGAATTTACCGTCCATGTAACAAAAGACGGAGAACGCCCGGTCGAGATTGACTATCTCAAGCTTGCGAAGGAAGATATTGCACATGGTGTCGCAGAACTGAAGAAGCTGGATGCATATGGGTACGGCAAGGAATGGAATCTTTTTACCACCCTGAGAACGGGGGAATCCGTTGCCCAGGAAAAACTGGATCAGTATTATGCCAGTGTGGCAGAAAAGGTGGAAAATGACAGCAAGAATATGGTGCCTACGGATTTTGCCCGTGTGGTGATTACCCTGGAGGCCATGGGCAAAGACCCCTGTGCGGTTGGCGGAGTAAATCTGCTGGAGAGACTGTACAATTCTGACCGAATCGAAAATGGTTCTTCAAACTATCCCACATGGGCCTTGATTGCGCTGGATGGCTGGAAGTCTGAGATTCCTTCCGATGCAATGTGGACAAGAGAAAAACTGATTTCCAAGATCCTTTCCTTCCAGGCAGAAAACGGCGGATTTGGCCTCTTTGACAACAAAACCATCAGCATGGACATGACCGGTATGGTGGTTCAGGCGCTGGCACCCTATTATAATGATGTACAGTACCCTGCGGTCAAGGATGCAGTGGATCGTGCCGTGGCGTACATGAAAGAGAATCTGTCTCCCAAGGGCGGGTATCCTGATAGCTGTACTACTTCTCAGGTTCTCACAGCAGTGACGGCATTGAAAATGGATCCAGTGAAAGCAGAATCCGGCTTTACAAGGGGGAAAACCAATCTGATTGGTTATCTGCATAGTTATAAGGCAGAATCCGGCTTTGGCTACAAGGATGCAAGCAAGGGGGATGCTATGTCCACAGAGCAGGTCACCTATGCACTGACATCCTATCAGCGTATGGCAGAAGGCATGACAAGCCTGTACGACCTGACAGATACCATGCAGGGAAAGCCAGATGAAAAGCCGGATGAAAAACCCGATGAAAACCCGGCCGTAAGCTTTGAGGATGTGCAGCCCGGCTCTTATTTCTATGAGCCTGTGATCTGGGCGGTTGAAAACAAGATCACAGATGGCGTAGGAAACAACAAGTTTAATCCCAAGGGCCCCAGCACCAGAGGGCAGGTCGTAACCTTCCTGTGGCGTGCAGCCGGCTGCCCCACTCCCACCATCACAGAAAATCCTTTTGTAGATGTGTCCTCTGACAGATACTACTATATCCCTGTTTTGTGGGCTGTGGAGAACGGAATCACCACCGGTGTTACCGAAACCAAATTTCATCCCGAGGGGATTTGCACCCGTGCGGAAATTGTGACCTTCCTGTGGCGGTTTAAGAATGAGCCTACCCCCAATGATACCAATACAGGCTTCACCGATGTGGCTTCCTCCAAGTACTATACGGAAGCTGTGGCTTGGGCCGCTGAGAATGAAATCGTGGATGGTGTGGGAGACAATCGCTTTGCACCCGGCAATATCTGTGTTCGGGCGCAGATTGTGACCATTCTGTATCGGGCAAAGGATGTGTCTCCCAAGCCCTAAGGAAGCGCAGCCGCAAGTACGATTTGACAGAACAAAATACACTGAACTGGGTTCCGAAACTGGGACCCAGTTTTTTTGCGCAATGGAATCAGGTATATTTTCATAGCCCCTGTGGAAAACTGTGCAGGAGGTGAGACCATGCTTTTGACCATAGTAAGAACAATGATCTTGTATACGGCGCTGATTTTATCTGTACGACTGATGGGAAAGCGGCAGATCGGAGAAATGGAGCCGATGGAATTTGTGGTTACCATGCTGATTTCCAATCTGGCCTCCATTCCCATGCAGGACATGGGAATCCCCCTTGCCTGGGGAATTGCACCCATTCTGACGGTGCTGGCATTGCAGCTGATTCTTGCGGTTCTGTCCATGTGGAACATTCCGTTCAGACGCATGCTGTGCGGAAAACCTGTCATTCTCATAGATGAGGGGAGAATCAATCAGCGCAATCTGGTCAGGACCAGGATTACCCTGGATGAACTGACGGAGTATTTGCGGCAGCGGGAGATTCTGGATCTTTCTACGGTTCAATATGCGATTTTGGAAACCAACGGACAAATTTCCGTGTTTCTCTATCCTCAGTATGCTCCGGCATCAGCGGCAGAAGCGGGAATTCGAGTCAAACAGCAGAGCCTTCCGGTGACCATCATTTCGGACGGGATATTGCTGGAGGAGAATCTGAGTATGATCGGGAAAGACCGGCCCTGGCTCACAGAGGTTCTGAAGAGCAAGGGGTGTAGCTTGTCCGGGACTCTGCTTCTTACGGTGGATGCATCAGGGAAAGTCTTTTTTGTGCGAAAGGAGAAAGGAACATGAAACATCTGGCACTGGGGCTGGGAATTCTGGCAATTTTGTTCACTCTGGGGCTATGGTCTCAAATGACGGTGCACCATGCCACAGAGGAAGTAGCGCAGGCGCTGGAGCGGGGCGAGGCAGGAAAAGCCAGGGAGCTTTGGGATTCTCATTATAAGTGTCTGGCCTCCTGGCTGGAGCATAGAAGCCTGAATGAAATTGACCAGGGCTTTGATCTGCTCAAAAGTCCGGAGGACTGCCAAAATCTGGCAAAAACGATCCGCAGACTTCAGGATGAGGACCGCCTGACCTACTATAACTTGCTTTCGTGCAATGTGTATAAAATGGGATGTAAAAGATTGGCAGGGTAATCCGTTAAATATTTACATTTTTCTCTTGCCAATTTATTAAATCATAGGATATAATGAAAAAAAGGCGTTTTGCCCCAGTCGGGGCATAGCGCCTTTTAGAATTGGAGGAGAAAACATGCTGAATTTAGTAAAACTTCCTGTTCGGAAAAGTAATGTGGCCCTGCGTGTGTGCAAAGGACATTTTGTAACCAACCATAGCCACATCAATTACTACATCGATGTCACCTTTCAGAAGTCCAGACTGAGCGAGGCCCAAGCCACGGCAAAAGCAATGGTGAAGCAGTATGTGAATTCCACCATTGTGGATACCATTTTGTGTCTGGATGGTATGGAGGTTGTGGGTACCTGTCTGGCAGAGGAGCTGACCAAGGAAGGCTTCATGTCCATCAACGCCCACCAGACCATCTATGTGGTTACTCCGGAAACCAGCAGCGAATCCCAGTTGTTCTTCCGGGAAAATCTCTACCCCATGATTAAGGGAAAGCATGTACTCATTCTGATGGCTTCCGCCACCACCGGCATTACCATCAGCCGCAGCATGGACTGCGTCCGCTACTATGGCGGTATTGTGGCGGGGGTTTCTGCCATTTACAGTGCCAAGGATACAGCGGAGGATGGAACGCCCATTCACTCCCTGTTCCAGGTCTCCGACCTTCCGGATTATGCCAGCTACAGTGCCCACAACTGCCCCATGTGCCGCAGAGGCGAGAAAATTGAGGCCCTGGTCACAGGCGGCGGCTATTCTACATTGTAACCTTGCAGCAAAAGATATTGTTTGTGTTTTTCAAACCCGGTTTTTCTAACAGTCATGGAGAAAATGAGGTGCCGCAGGCTGTGGCACCTCATTTTTGTGGAAAGGATCGTAAGAGAAAAGGCGTTGCGGTTCCGGCAGGGAGCACAGCACCTTTTCCGTCCATGACTGCCGATGACCCACGGGAGAAGGATGGTGTATCATTCAGAAGGAACAGGCTGGATTACAAAATGCGCAGCACATCCACATCCTTAATCAGAGTGTGCATCTCAAAGGAAGCTTTTACAAAGTATAAAACGAGAAGCATGAGAAAATTGCACCTATGCCGCCGGAAACGCCCTTTGCTCCCACTGCTGCGGAAATCAAATTGAGACACCCTGCCAATTTTATCCTTTCTTTTCCAATAGATGTGTTCTGCCGCTATGGAGCGCATAGCGCTGCGCCCGTTATCGGCAGACCCAAAGGTTCAGTATTTGATCTTGAATTTTTTCGTACTCCCACAGCATTTCGGACCGTGTCTCACTGTTTGGATCATTTACTTTGATTTTACCGTCGATATAGTCGGTCATCACAATAAAATGCCCTGTTGTGGTAAAATCTCCCGGGCCCATCACACAGATGATCGGGTTTCCTACCTCCAGATTTTGAATGATGCGATCCTTGTCCAGTGGAATTTCCGTCACATCCAAACCAAGCTGTTCTCCGCCATCTGAAATCAGAGCCCATGCGCTGCCGCTTCCGGGAACGCTGTATCCGTTTTCTATGCTGAATTCCGCAATGTATCGGGGATCATAGGAGGGGTTATGGAGCAGGTAGATGCTGACCATGGACAGACATGTGGGGCCGCATCCCGTCAGGCCCATGGGCCCTCCCGCATATTGGGTGTAACCCCACCGCTCATCCCACTGCAGAAGAAGGGGCACGCTGTCGGCGTTTTGATACTCGTCCAGATCAATTTCCGGCATACTGTCTTTGTTTATGGGATAGTGGAGAACAAAACGCTCCATCTCCGGATTTCGCTGTGCAGCTTCCAGCAGATCCTGGGGCCATTGGCTCAGGTCCAGATCGTGTTCTCTGGCAAAGGCCTCCAAGTCCTTTTGAAACCCAGGGTTTTGCACCGAATCAAGGGCCAAATGTCCGCTGCTGCCCGAAGTAATAAACTCCCTCAGAGAAGAAAAATAAAGCCCTGCAGCTCCAAACCCAATGGCAAGCAATAGGATCAACATCCATTTCAGTCTGCCGTGGGAGCGCTTCTTTTTATACAAAGCTTGTTTCTTTGCCATAAAGGATACCCTCCTGGTACTGCTTCCAAGCCGGAAGCATATTTTTTATGTGATAATAATAGCAATCATGGAGGAAAAGTGTTCTTGTTTCCTCGTAAGAAATTCTGATGGTTCCCTGCGGAAATTCTTACGATTTTCCTACACAGCACGGGTTCCTCGAACGGCATTTCACAGGGAATCAAAAATAAGTGCTTTCCCTCTCATGAAAAGCACTTATTTTTGACGGTATGCGCTTTGCGGAAAGCGTTCTAAGCAGTGGGGACGGCAACTTCAAATTCAATGATTTCGTTTTCGCTTCTGGCGGTAATGGTGCCATGATGGTGCTCCACGATTTCTTTTGCAATGGCCAGTCCCAAGCCTGCCCCGCCGCTTGAGGAGCTTCTGGCAGTATCCAACCGATAAAATTGCTCAAATATGCGTCCGAGCTTTTCCGGAGGAATGGTGTTTCCGTTGTTGCGAACCTTAATTCGGAGGGCATTGCCCTTCCGGGTGACGCAAATGGCAATGGTTCCGCCCACGAAGCTGTAATTTACGGCATTTCTCAGAAGATTGTCAAAGACACGCTGCATTTTATTCACATCACATCGTATCATGGTATCGGGAGGGATCTCAAGCGTACAGTGCAGGTGCTTCTCTGTAAGCATAGGCTGAAACTCATAGACCAGCTGTTCTAAGAGGCGTGTCAGGTTGACTCTGCTGTATTGCAGTGTGATTTCGGAGAGATTGAACCGTGTGATTTCAAAAAATTCGTTGATGAGCTCTTCCAGCCGCTCGGCCTTTTCCAAGGAAATAGAAAGATACTTTTGCCTCAGAGGCTCCGATATTTGATGTTCATCATGGAGAAGGGTTAGATATCCAATCACGGAGGTGAGGGGCGTCTTTAAGTCGTGGGCCAGATAGACAACAAGATCGTTTTTGCGCCGCTCGGCCTCTTTTGCGGTGCGTGCGTTATTCAGAGCTTTTTCCCGCGCCAGATTCAATTCTTTCTCCACATAGGATAGGGAATCAGGCAATACGATGGAGTCGCTCGGAGGGGAGGCCAGCTGCTTGGCGGCTACCTCGACCTCATCCAGATAGTGGAGAAGCCTGCACACAAAGCGATAGGTGATTATCAGCCAACCCACGGACAGGGGGACGACAATGGAAAACGCCAAATGATCTTTGACGGCTTTCAGAATCTGATAAAACGGCGTGTCATCATACCATGTAAATTGGTCGCAGAGCATCTGTGCGGCAAAGATCCCCAGGATCAGGACCAGACTATAGATCATGATAGAGAAAAAATACTCAAGCAACAATCGTTGAGAGACTTTGCTCAGGCGCTTGCCCTTTGGGTCGATGTTCGTTTCCTTATTCAATGGTGTAGCCCACCCCCCATACGGTTTTGATGAACTTGGGTTTTCGGGCAGGTTCGTGGAGCTTTTCTCTCAGTCTGCCGATATGTGCCATAACGGTGTTGTTATTGTCCAGATATTTTTCATCCCACACCGCTTCAAACAATTCCTCGGCGGAAATGACCTTTCCCTGATGCTTGCACAAATAGCACAGCACAGAAAATTCGATGGGGGTCAGGGCGATTTCTTCCCCATATAGCGTGCACTTATGCATACTTTTGTTAAGAAACAGCCCCCGTATGTCGTATTCCTCAGAAGCCTCCGCGTTGGCTTCACAGGCGGCATGGTTATAGCGAACATAGCGGCGCAGCTGTGTTTTGACTCTGGCAACAACCTCCAGGGGATTGAAGGGCTTGGTGATGTAATCGTCTGCACCGATGGTCAGCCCCATGATTTTATCGCCGTCTTCCACCTTTGCGGTCAGCATGATTACGGGAAAGAAATACTGCTGCCGGATCTGCCTGCAGATCTGAAAGCCATCTGTATCCGGGAGCATCACATCCAACAAGGCCAGATCAATCGTTTGTTCCCGAATGCAGCGCAGAGCATCGGTGCCATTGTAAAATTTGTGTACGATGTACCCATCGTTTTTCAGATAGATCTCCAGCAAATCTGCAATTTCTTTTTCGTCATCTACAATTAAAACATGCTCATTCACAGGCAGCTCCCATTCCTTTCCGGCTGCAATAAGGAGATCCGTGGCAGTTGCGCAGCCGTTTGCTTAAATTATACCATTACCGGTTCAATTTGCAATCGTTAAGTCTGCTAAATCAGGCTCTTTACGCATAGATTAAAAAAGCAGGACGGCATGCTCCTGCAATCGGGAAGTCTCCGGTTTCTTTAGACACGGAGCGAAAGGAAGGGCGGAATGCATTCCAAGCGATGATGGGAGGCACGGAAGTGAAGCTGTTGGAATTGTTTATTTTGGCACTGGGACTGTCGATGGATGCCTTTGCGGTGTCGGTTTGCAAAGGACTGGCAGTGAAGGAGGTGACACCCCGGCAGGGGGCCTGGGTGGGCCTCTGGTTTGGCGGATTTCAGACGGGAATGCCGCTGTTGGGATTTTTGCTGGCAGATTCCTTTGCAGGAGCGATTGCATATTATTCTCACTGGCTGGCCTTTGGACTTTTGTGTATCATTGGGACCAGTATGATTCTGGAGACCCTGGGACAGGAGGAAGAGCCGTTGTCGGCAGACCTGGGCTGGCAGGCAATGCTCCTGCTGGCCGTGGCAACCAGCATTGATGCGCTGGCCGCAGGGATCTCTCTGCTGGCCATGGTGGACAAGCCTCTGGTTGTAAACGGGAGTTTCAACCCGGGAAGCATATGGGTAGCGGTGTCACTCATTGGTGCGGTCACCTTTCTGTTATCTTGGGCCGGAACCGTTTTGGGCAGCCGGGTTGGGAGCAAACATGGGAAAAAAGCAGAGATTTTTGGAGGAATCATCCTGATTTTTCTGGGAATGAAGATTTTATTGGAAAGACTTTTCAACTTCATACAATCTTAATAACTTTCCGCTTTTTTTCTTCATAATTTTCAGGTAAGATATAACTACAAGATGCTTATATGTTGTTTCGACAACTTTCTCTTTTTCATTTCTTCACCTCCTTTTTTTACCCACAACCCAGCCCCTATGGCTGGGTTGTGGGTTTTTTTGTCCTCTGTATTGTCCTCGAAGTATATGAAAATAGAAGGTTCCGGTCTTGGGGCCTCACTGCCTGCCCTGACCAGGGGAAGGTCAAGCCACTTGCGCAGGAGGCAATGCCTTGCCTGTGGCGGATAACATCATTAGCGGTACCTCCAAAGTCCCTGACAGCGGGGGACTTCGGGGGCCTCTTTCTATTGAAGCGTACAGATAAGCCCCATTAAAAAAGTGCCGCCCAGCCTTTTGGCGGGACGGCACTGCTGCATCAGGCAGAACGGAAGGGTCAGGAGTCTTTGCGGAATACCTCCAGGCCTGGTGCATTGGGGGCCAGTTTGCTGACCTCATAGAGAAGACGGGCGGCCTCCATACGGGTGAGGTTGCCGGCGGGATCAGATAGGAAAATTCCTTCTGCGGACATGGCGGCCACGGCACCCTGGGCCCAGGCAGGGGCATCTTCGCAGGAATCGGTTCCATTGGGGAGCATCAGAACATTCTGAAGCATGACTGCAGCTTCGGCGCCGGTAATGGGATCATTGGGGCGGAAGAGGAGCTTTCCGGTTTCCGCAGACCCGGAAACAACCCCCAGACGCATGGCGGCGGCAAGATAGGGCCGGAGCCACTGGGCGCAGTCCTCTTCATCCTGAAAGCCGGAAGAAGTCACATCGTCTTGCACGGGAATGTTTAAAAGCTTCATTACCATGGCCAGAAACTCACTGCGGCTGACGGCCTCCTGCGGCCCGAAGCAGGGGGTTCCTGTTACCAGATTGCCTCCAAACAGGCCGGTTTCACGCATCCACATGGCCTCAAACTGACCGGAAGTAATGTCTTTATAGGTGGTGCTGTCCAAAGGCTTCAGAATTTGAACGGAAACTGTGGCCTCCGGGGAAACGGCTCCCTGTTCGTCTGTGGCGGTGAAGGAAAAACTGTCTTCACCGACTCGATTTTTGGTAGGGGTATAGGTGAAGGCGCCGCCTTCTCCCAGGGTCACCGTTCCATGCTTGGGGGGCTTGGTGATGGTGAATTGCAGGGCACCGCCTTCGGGATCTTTGGCAAGAAGAGTCCCTTGGTTTTCCAGATTCTTGTAGGTTTCAAAGGTGCTGTTTTCTGCGGTGGGGGCCTTGTTCTCCTGTTTGCGCAAAGACAGGGTCATGGTGGACTCCTGCTCCACACAGGTTGCGCAGATAGGCAGATAGGACACCTGCACATCCTGATTCTGGGCAGCGGCAGGATGGAAGGTCAGGCGGCTGAGCTGCTGCGCCGTCAAAATGTCACCGGGGACGATGACACGGTTGTTTAGCTGCAATGTGCCCATATTTGCAGCGGGAACGGCGGTAATGCAGATTCCGGTGAGGTCTTCCGGGGAATTACAGGGGAAGTCCTCTGCTTGAAAGCAGTAGACGGCATCTGCCGGGGCCTGTGCTGCCTGAGCGGGGCCGAAACTCCCCAGGACCATAAGAACCGCCAGGGACAGGGACAGAAAACGGATTACTCGGATCATGGAATGAACCTCCTATTTGACGTTTGCAGAGGTAGTGTTTGCAGGAAACGGAAAAACTATACGCTCCAGGGAAAAAAAGCCGTTCAAAATGGAGCGAGCGGACAGTCTGCACAAAGAAATGTAATTGATAGGAGTTCGATCCGGTAAAAAACGGACCGTTTTAAGGAAAACAGTCCGTTTTTAGAACTAATTATTTTTAATAACTTCCTTATCCAGCCAGCGGCGGCCGTGGAACCGGGCATAAAACACAAGGGAGCGGGCCAGCCAGGATACCCACTGGGCAATCCAAACACCCAGAAGGCTGAGATTGCACACAATGGCCAAAATATATCCTAGGCCGATATTTACGACCCACATAATAATGAGGGAGGCGGTGGAAGGAAAGGCACTGTCGCCTGCGGCGCGGAGAGTGTAGGGCAGTGTGAAGGAGGCAGGCCAGAACAGCAGCAGGAAGGGGATGCTGTAGAGCAGAACCTGGGTGGTCATGGCGGCAACTGCGGGGGTAGGGTTGTATTGTGCCAAAAGAACGGGCAGAGCGGGGTAGAAGATCAGACCTGTCAGAGTAAGAAGCCCCAGACCAATGAGAACCGTGCATTTTCCATAGTGGTAGGCTTCTTCTTTTTCTTTTGCACCGATGCATCGTCCCACCACGGTGACAGACAGACTGCCAGCCGCCACAGCGGCGGCGGTGAGACCACTCAGAAGGGAACTTGCCACAGCGTTTGCAGCAATGGCTTCCGTTCCCAGATTGACCATGTAGATTCCGGCCACAATAACACCGCAGGAATTGAAGATTTGCTCCATACCCAAGGGGAGACTGATTTTAACAGTGGATTTCATCAGGGCACTGTCATAAGAAAAGATATTGCGCAGGTTCAGAGAAATGGGTGGCCGCCAAAAGAACAGAAGCACAACTGCGCACAGCGCACCCAGAACACGGGCAGAAATCAGGGCCAGGATACTGCCCTTCACATCCAGATTCAGAATGTTGAGGCAGAGAATGCTGAATACAAAGTAGGCTACATTGATAATAACGCTGAGAGCCAGACATTTTTTAGACTGGCCCATACCCTGAAGAATGGAAAAAATAGCATAATACAGGGAAAATGCCATGACGGAAAGAGCGCTGCCAGACAAATAGATTTCGGCCTTGAGCAGCACCAAAGCTTCTGCCTTGGGGTACAGCAGCAGTAAAATTTCACGGGGAAAGAGCATCAAAGGAACGCAGGAAATGACAGCCAGCAGGACCATCAGCCATATAATCTGTCCAATGGAACGCTTCAGAAGGGCCTCATCCTTGGCACCGCAGCATTGGGCCACTACCACGGAGCTTCCGGCACCTACGGCGCTGAAAACACATGACAGCATGCTGACAATGGGACCAGCCAGAGAAATGGCGGCGATGGAGGTTTCTCCATTTTTGCTGATGAGGGCGGTAATCAGCATACCGATGAGCATGATGGACATATTATCCAGAATATAAGGTCCTGTCATGCGCGCGATCTCACGCCAGGTAAACACATTGCCTGATAGATTTTTCGTCAGCCACCCGTCCAGACGGACAGGAGTTTTTTGCTTAGTCATAAGCAAGCACCTCGCTTCCCGGGGTACTAATAGCACAGATTTGAGGAATAGTCAATGCGCGGCAGTTAGGATATCACTTTTCGATACATTCCCGGTTGTTGTAGGCAACATATAAATTTTGCACGAGTTTTGTATTTTGGTATAGCAAAGTTGAATAAGGTGTGGTATAATCATAAAAAATTTCCGGACGAGGAAGTTTTTAGTAAAAAACAAAGAGGAGTGACAGCAGTATGGGCCTGATACAAGCAACAAAGGCAGCTGTAGGTAGTGTACTAGCCGACCAGTGGAAGGAGTTTTTCTACTGTGATGCGATGCCTTCTCATATCCTGGCAGTACAGGGTAAGAAGAAAGTTTCCGGTCGTTCTTCCAATACAAAGGGATCGGAAAATGTGATTTCTAATGGCTCTATTGTTACTCTGGCACACGGTCAGTGCCTGATGATCGTTGCACAGGGACAAGTAGTGGAGTTTACGGATAAGCCCGGCGAATATATATTTGATGCTGCCGGCGAACCTACCATTTTTGCAGGTTCCTTCGGAAGAAGTGTTCTGGATACCATCAAGGCCATGGGCCAGCGTGTTGCTTTTGGCGGTGATGCCCCGAAGGATCACCGAGTATACTATTTTAATGCGAAGGAATTGCTGGGCAATAAGTATGGGACGCCGAACCCGGTTCCCTTCCGGGTGGTGGACCAGAATATTGGCTTGGATGTGGATATCGCAATTCGCTGCTTTGGTGAATATAGCTACCGTATCTGCAATCCCCCTCTTTTTTATCAGAATGTGTGCGGCAACTTTACCGGAGTATACTCAAGGGATAATCTGGACAGCCAGCTGAAGTCCGAGCTTATGACAGCACTTCAGCCTGCCTTTGCCAAGATTTCGGAGATGGGAATTCGTTATTCTGCCCTTCCCGGTCACACCCAGGAGCTTGCAGATGTGCTCAACGAAATTTTGTCTTCCAAATGGCGGGAGAAGAGAGGCCTGGAGATCGGAGAAGTAGGCGTATCCAGCGTGAAAGCTTCCGATGAAGACGAACAGATGATCAAGGAGCTTCAGCGCAATGCCACCTTCCGCAATCCCAATATGGCTGCGGCCCATCTGGTCGGGGCACAGGCCTCTGCCATGCAGGCGGCGGCTGAAAATAAAAATGCAGGCCCTGCCATGGCATTTATGGGAATGAATATGGCTGCCAATGCCGGCGGTATGAATGGACAGAGTCTGTTCCAGATGGGACAGCAGCCTCAGTATCAGCAGCCAGCTCCCGCCCCTGCCCCTGCGGCAGCGCCCTCGGCGGACGACAGCTGGACCTGTTCCTGCGGTGCAGTGGCCAGAGGGAAGTTCTGCCCGGAGTGCGGCGCTAAAAAGCCGGAACCGAAGCCGGAAGCCGGAGACAGCTGGACCTGCTCCTGCGGCGCAGTGGTGACAGGAAAGTTCTGCTCGCAGTGCGGTGCAAAGCGCCCGGAAGCTTCTGAGGGCTGGACCTGCTCCTGCGGTGCGGTGAACAAAGGAAAGTTCTGCTCGGAATGCGGTGCAAAGAAACCTGCGGGAGAACCATTGTATCGCTGCGATAAGTGTGGCTGGGAACCTGAAGATCCCAAGAATCCTCCCAGATTCTGCCCGGAATGTGGTGATCCCTTCAACGATGAGGACATCCACTAATATGGTTCACAAACAGAAACTTCTGTTGTGATATATTTTTGAGAAAAGGAGAAACTCAATATGAAAAAAGTACTTAGCATGATTCTGGTCCTCTCTATGGTGTTCGTTCTGGTGGCTTGCGGCGGTAAGAGCGCTGCTGGCGAATATGTTCTGAAGAGCGCCAACCTGAATGGTCAGGAGATGAAGATGGAAGATCTGGAAGTTGCCGGAGTTTCCGTGGATAGCTTCAAGCTGGTCCTGAACGAGGACGGCACTGGCGTCATGGCTGTCATGGGCCAGGAGCAGGAGCTGACCTGGGATGACAAGGCTCTGACTGCCGAGGGCGAGTCCATCAACTACACCCTGAACGGTGACGAGCTGTCCATCGAGCAGGACGGCATGGCTATGGTATTTGTGCGCAAGTAATTGCGTCCCGGAGAACCATAAATATAGATCGGCCAACCTGTGGTTGGCCGATTTATTATTGCACAATGGATCAAGAAGTGGTATAGTAAGGGTGACAGCAATCATCCCCAAAGGAGTGCCTTTCATGACAAAAGAAACGTTGGTTCAGTATGCTTTGGAAGAAGGCTTTGCAACTGCAACCGTGATTGATACAGCAGATATTATATTTGACCCCTCTTTTCGCCCGTTTTGTGCGGAAAATCTGTGCGGAAAATATGGAGTAAATTACTCCTGCCCCCCGGACTGCGGTTCTCCGGAGCAGATGAAGGAAAGAATCCTTGCTCATAAGAAAGCATTGGTCTTGCAGACGATTTGGGAGATTGCAGACTACTCAGATGCGCCTGCCATTAAGGAGGCCAAGTCGGCCCATAATGCGGCGGCCATCCGACTGATGAAGCTGCTGCGTGCAGAAGGCTGTCAGGGCTTTTTGGTGGGGGCCAGCGGATGCAGCCTTTGCAATCCCTGTGCCATTACTAAGGGAGAGCCTTGCAGATTCCCGGATCTGCAATATTCCTGCATGTCGGCCTACTGCATTTTTGTGAAGAAGCTGGCGGACAGATGCGGCGTGGAATACGACTGTGGACCTGGATTGCTGGCGTTTTTTGGTATGTATGTGTTTGATTGATTGGGGTATTGTATTATGGAACAGCCATTGTGCTGAGATAAGAAATTTCCGAAGGAATGAACTGCAAGGTTGATTCCTTCGGAATTTTTTGCCGAAACTCGCAAAGACAGAGGCAGAGACCGGTCGTATAGGCTGCCGGATTTTGCAGATGTACAGAATCAATTAAAAATTGAAGTAAAGCGAAAATATTTTTGTGTGCTGTTAAAAAAATACAGACAGGGGCTTGACAAATTCCTATTTAGAAGGTATGATATACGCGGTTAGCAGAGGCTAACATTTGGGCCGGTTGTGGTTGGACGCGACTGATGCCCGACAGGCCACAGGCCTGTACTTAGAAATTGAAATTGGGTGATAGAAATGAATTTAACCGATGCGCAGGAAGGAAAAGAGTACATTGTTCGCGAGATTGACACTGATGACGAGGAATTAAATGCCTTCCTGTTTTCACTGGGATGCTATAGCGGCGAGCCCATTACAGTCATTTCCCGGATGAAAGGCGGTTGCGTCATCTCCATTAAGGATGGCAGATATAACATCGACAACCAGCTGGCAGCGGCAATATTGATTTAACAAATTTGCAGTGCAGAGAGGTTGAGGAAAGCTGCCCACATGATGGATATGGGGCAGACTTCAGTGTGCAAGGAGGAATTGTATTATGAGAATTGCTTTGACAGGCAATCCGAACAGTGGTAAAACGACCATGTACAATGCTCTTACCGGCCGAAATGAACGGGTCGGTAACTGGGCAGGTGTTACGGTCGAAAAGAAGGAACATCTCATCAAAAAGAGTTATTACTCCGGTTCGGAAGAATTGGTGGCAGTCGATTTGCCCGGTGCTTACTCTATGTCGCCGTTTACTTCCGAGGAGAGTATCACAAGCTCTTATGTGAGAAATGAAAATCCTGATGTCATTATTAACATCGTGGATGCCACCAATTTGAGCAGAAGCTTGTTCTTCACGACTCAGCTCCTGGAGTTGGGAATTCCCGTGGTGGTTGCTTTGAACAAAGCTGATATCAACGAAAAGAAGCAAACCAAGATCAACATGGAGCTGCTGTCCCAGAAGCTGGGCTGCCCCGTAGTTGAGACTGTTTCTACTTCCGCAGGCGGGCTGGGCGATGTGGTCCGGATCGCTGCTGCACAGAAGGGGAAAACACAGAAAGCTCCTTATACCCAGGGGAATATCAACCTTACCGATAAGAATGCGGTGGTGGATGCGGACAAGAAGCGTTTCGAGTTTGTAAACCAGATCGTTGCTAAAGTCGAAACAAGAAAAGTTTTCACCAAAGAAAAAAATTATCAGGATAAGATCGATGCAGTTCTGACCAACCGCTGGGCAGGTATTCCTATTTTCGCGGTGGTTATGTTCCTTGTGTTTTACATTTCTCAGTCTGCACTGGGCCCCTGGCTGGCAGATTATCTCACAGGTTGGATCGAGCAGTTCCAGGGCTGGGTTGCCGGCCTACTGGAAAATGCATCGCCTCTGCTGCAGTCCCTCTTGGTAGACGGCATTATCGGCGGCGTTGGCGCTGTTTTGGGCTTCCTGCCTCTGGTTATGGTGATGTACTTCCTGATTGCACTGCTGGAAGACTGCGGCTACATGGCTCGTGTCTCTGTTGTGCTGGACCCCATCTTCAAGAAGGTTGGTCTTTCCGGTAAGTCCGTTATTCCTTTCGTTATCGGCACTGGTTGTGCAATTCCCGGCATCATGGCTTGCCGCACCATCCGAAATGAGCGGGAGCGCAGAGCAACCGCTATGCTGACTCCGTTCATGCCCTGCGGTGCAAAGCTTCCTGTTATTGCACTGTTTGCCGGTGTCTTCTTCTCTGATGCCTCCTGGGTTGGTACCATCATGTACTTTGTTGGCATCCTGCTGATCTTCTTGGGTGCTCTGCTGGTCAATAAGATCGCGGGCTACAAGAACCGTAAATCCTTCTTCATTATGGAGCTGCCCGAGTACAAACTGCCCTCCCTGAAGCGTGGATTCCTCTCTATGTGTGCTCGCGGCTGGGCCTACATCGTAAAGGCCGGCACCATCATCCTGCTGTGTAACACTGCGGTGCAGATTATGCAGTCCTTTAACTGGAATTTCCAGCTGGTGGAAGAGGGCATGGAAAACACTTCCATCCTGGCTTCTATCGCATCTCCCTTCGCGGTGCTGCTGGTGCCTCTGGGCTTCGGCGTGTGGCAGATTGCGGCTGCCTCCATCACCGGCTTCATCGCAAAAGAGAATGTTGTCGGTACCCTGGCTGTCTGCTATGGTATCACGAATTTCATTGACACAGAAGAGCTGGTTCTGACCGGCGGTGCCAGTGAGGTTGCGGCTGTCCTGAACCTCACCAAGGCTGCGGCATTGGCCTGCCTCATGTTCAACCTCTTCACACCTCCTTGCTTTGCAGCCATCGGTGCAATGCACTCCGAGATCAAGGATCGCAAGTGGCTCTTTGGTGGCATTGTATTGCAGCTGGGTACGGGCTACGTAGTTGCATACCTGGTTTACCAGATTGGCACTCTGATCCAGACCGGCAGCGTTGGCGCCGGGTTCCTCCCCGGCTTGGCAGCCGTTGCGGTAATGGTTGGCATTGTGGTGTATCTGTGTCTCAATGCAGACAAAAAACTTGAGAAAGAATACGCTTTGCGTAAGTAAGAAGTAACTGCTATGGAAAATGTAATTGCAATCGCTGTTCTTGTGGTGATTATTGGAGCCTCTGCATGGTATCTGTATCGGTCAAAGAAAAAGGGCGTCAAGTGTGTTGGTTGCCCCAGTGGCGGATCCTGCGGTTCCTGCGGTGGTTGCTCCTGCAAATCCAAGAAAAAGTAATGGTAATGGGGATGCGAGTTCCTCTGCATCCCCTTACTGTTCCTATAAAAGTTAGTTAAGACTAACGAAAATAACATATGAGAATAACGCACCAGTCATATGCAATAAAGGAGGGTATTCTATGTCTGAAGAACTATTGGTTCGGCACTGTTCGCCTACATTGGCCGGGATCAAGACCGGTAATATGTTCCCTTGCTCTTATAGTACTGCAAAGGAATTGATGGAAGCGGTTCGCTGGGCCAATCGCAAACTGGTCCCTAAGGGCCTTCGTGTGCTGCCTCTGCACTATAAAGAGGGCCGGGCCCTTATTTATGTGTTTCGGCCAAAGGGAGTAGAAAAAGTGCTGCAAGACCAGCAAGCAATTTCTGTTCTCCGAAAACGGGGCTATAAAGATATGCGGGTGGAGCCCTGCATCTGCCAGCTGATGGGAAGATTCCAGGAAGAGGGAGAATTTCCACACGAAGTAGGACTGTTTTTGGGATACCCACCGGAAGATGTGAATGGATTTATTGAAAACAAGGCCTGTGGACAAAAATGCGCCGGCTGCTGGAAGGTGTATGGCGATCCTGAAGCGGCTCAAAAGACCTTTGCCAAATATAAGCAGTGTACAAGAATCTACTGCGATATGTGGAAAAAAGGTAAGAGCGTTGATTGTCTTACAGTTGCCAGTTAATTTTCAAATTTACAAATTAAGAAAGGTGATGTATAATGAGTAAAATTGCAGTTGTTTATTGGAGCGGAACAGGAAATACGGAGGCAATGGCCCGAGCTGTTGCGGAAGGAGCTGAAGCTGGCGGCGCCAATGCCGAGCTGCTGACCGCAACCGAATTCACATCGGATATTGTGGAAGCTTATGATGCCATTGCTTTTGGGTGTCCCGCCATGGGAGCAGAGGTTCTGGAAGAAGATGAGTTTGAACCGATGTTCACAGCCTGCCTGCCTAAGTTGCGTGACAAGAGAATCGCCCTCTTCGGTTCCTATGGATGGGGCGATGGCGAATGGATGCGCAACTGGGAAGAGACCTGCCAGGAGGCTGGCACAGTGTTCGCCTGCGACAGTGTCATCTGTGAGGAGGCACCGGATGAGGAGGCAGTAGCCGCTTGTCAGTCGCTTGGAAAGGCTTTGGCAGATCCCAATGCTGTTCGTGCTTAGAAAATAAACAATGAAGCAGGGAAAATGGCTAGAGATAGCGGTTTTCCCTGCTTTGAGTGCGATAGACTATAACATGCCGGGGGGTCCTAAATTCATGATGATCAACAAACGCCTGATAGGTGTTGTCCCACAAAGTAAAAAGTACATTGCAGCCAATGTGGCACTGCAATGGGGAGCGTTGCTGGCGAATATTGGAGCAATGGCTTCAGTTGCGGGTTTTTTGCAGCGGGTTTATGAAAAAACAGCCACGAAGCATACCGCTATCATGACAGCGGTGATTGTGGCTGCGGCAATTCTGATTCGATTCTGCTGCACCACCTTAGCCAGCCGAATGGGATATCTGTCTTCTAAAGCCGTAAAAAGGACCCTTCGGGAAATGATTTATGGAAAACTGCTGCGTCTGGGCACCTCCTATAAAGAACGGGTACAAACCAGTGAGGTTGTACAGGTTGCCGTGGAGGGCGTTGACCAGCTGGAAACCTATTTCGGAGCGTATCTGCCCCAGTTCTTCTATGCTATGCTGGCGCCTGTTACCTTGTTTGCTGTGCTGGCCTTTGTAAATCTGCCTACGGCCGCAGTCCTTCTGGTCTGTGTGCCGCTGATCCCCGTTTCCATTGCAGCGGTGCAGACATGGGCCAAAAAGCTTCTGGGAAAGTATTGGGGGCAGTATACCGCCCTTGGTGATACCTTCCTGGAAAATTTGCAGGGCCTCACCACGCTGAAAATCTACCAGTCCGATGGCTTCAAGCACGAGGAAATGAACAGACAGTCGGAAGAATTCCGCAAGATCACCATGAAGGTGCTGACCATGCAGCTCAACTCCATTACCATTATGGATTTGGTTGCCTATGGCGGTGCGGCGCTGGGTGCTATTTTGTCCGTGCTTCAGTTCCGGGCCGGTCATGTAGACTTGGCAGGCTGTCTTCTGATGCTCCTGCTTGCAGCAGACTTTTTCCTGCCCATGCGTCTTCTGGGTTCCTTCTTCCATATTGCTATGAACGGTATGGCAGCATCCGAGAAAATCTTCAAGCTGCTTGATCTGCCTGAGCCGGAGCAGAGGCAGGAGTTGGTTCCCGAAGACTGCACCATTGCATGCAAGAACCTTTGCTTTGCCTATGAAAAGGAACGGCAGATTCTCCACAATGTGGATATGACCTTCCGCAAGGGCAGCTTTACTGCCATTGTGGGAGAAAGTGGATGTGGAAAATCCACCATGGCATCCATCCTCATGGGAAGAAATCGAGGCTATACAGGTCAGGTGACCGTGGGAGGGATTTCTCTGGAAAACCTGTCCGAAGCGAGCCTGATGCAAAACTTTACTTATGTGAGCCACCAGAGCTATCTGTTTAAGGGAACCGTCCGGGACAATCTCCTGATGGCCAGCCCCAAGGCAGACGACGCAGCCCTCTGGAAGGTGCTCGAGCGTGTAAATCTGGCGGGATTTCTGAGAGGAGAGCAGGGCCTGGATACCCCTCTTATGGAGAAGGCCTCCAACCTCTCCGGCGGTCAGTGCCAGCGTTTGGCACTGGCAAGAGCACTGCTCCACGACAGCCCTGTGTACTTGTTCGATGAAGCAACCTCCAACATCGATGTGGAGAGCGAAAACCACATGATGCAGGAGATCTATCGCCTGGCAAAAACCAAAACAGTCATTCTGATTTCCCACCGCCTGGCCAATGTGGTAGATGCAGATCAGATTTATGTTTTGGAGCAGGGCAGGGTCGTCCAGTCCGGCACCCATGAGGCGCTGCTTGCACAAGGCGGAAGCTACCAACAGTTGTGGAACACCCAGCAGGAGCTGGAGCACTATGCGAAAGGAGCTGCCGTATGAAACGTGGTGGATTGAAAGTAATGACCCGGCTCATTGGCCTTGTAAAGCCTCTTTCCGGATATATGGTTCTGGCTGTGCTCATGGGTCTTGTGGGGCACCTTTGTGCTGCCTTCCTGACAGTGTTTGGCGGCGTTGCAGTTCTGAATTTGTTAGGGTTCCCTGTTGGGATGTCTTTGCAGGCAGTGTTCATCTGTCTGGTGGTATTCGCACTTATTCGGGGCGTTCTGCGCTATGCAGAGCAGGCCTGCAACCACTTTATTGCATTTAAACTGTTGGCCCTTATCCGGGATCGGGTGTTCGACGCACTGCGCCGTCTGACCCCGGCCAAGCTGGAAGGCAAGGACAAGGGCAACCTCATCAATATCATTACCTCTGACATTGAACTGCTGGAGGTGTTTTATGCCCACACCATTTCTCCTGCGTGCATTGCGGCGCTGTTTACTCTGGTCATGGTGCTGTTTATTGGCGCGCGTCACTGGGCTCTGGGTCTTCTGGCCCTTGCGGCTTATGTGACGGTGGGCATTGTGATTCCTGTTGTTACTTCAAAGAGCAGTGGTGACAACGGAATCCGCTTCCGTAGCAACTCCGGCCGTCTGGCAAGCTTTGTGCTGGACAGCCTCCGGGGCTTGCCGGAGACCCTGCAATATGGCCAGGGAAATCAGCGGATGCAGCAGATGAATGAGATGACCGACCGCCTGGCGGAGGACGAAGAGCGTATGAAGCGCATTGCAGGCCGTAATGGTGCGGTGACCAACACGGTGATTTTGTGCTTTGATATGGCGATGCTGTTCTTATCTACCTGGCTGTGCGGCTTTGATGGGGCGCTGATTGCAACGCTGGCGCTTATGAGTTCCTTTGGTCCGGTGGTAGCACTGGCAAACCTTGGGGCCACCTTGCAGAATACCTTTGCAGCGGGAAACCGGGTGCTCGACATTCTGGAGGAGTCTCCGGTGGTGGAGGAGATTACCGGGCAGAAAGAGATTGCTTTTTCCGGTGCTGCTGCAAAGCATGTGAACTTCTCCTATGGTGAAACGCCGATTCTGTCCGACTTCTCTCTGGAGATTCCGGAAAACAAGATTGTTGGAATCGTAGGCAGAAGCGGCAGCGGTAAGTCTACATTCCTGAAGCTGCTGATGCGGTTCTGGCAGGTGCAGGGCGGTGAAATTATAGTTTCCGGGCGGAATGTGAATCAGATCAATACCTCCAATCTGCGTGACATGGAGAGCTTTGTGACGCAGGAAACTCATCTGTTCCATGATTCCATCCGCAACAACCTGCGAATTGCCAAGTTGGACGCAACAGAAGAAGAAATTGTGGAAGCCTGTAAGAAGGCCTCTGTACATGATTTTATTTTGAGCTTGCCGAAGGGCTATGATACCCCTGTGGGAGAGCTGGGAGACACACTGTCCGGTGGTGAACGGCAGCGCCTGGGTCTGGCCAGGGCGTTCCTTCACGATGCGCCGTTTGTTTTGCTGGATGAACCTACCAGCAATTTGGACAGCCTGAATGAGGCAGTGATCCTGAAGTCTCTCCATCAGGAGCGCAGCGGAAAGACTGTGGTTCTGGTATCCCATCGGAAATCCACAATGGGAATTGCGGATGTGGTGTATTCCGCAGAGCAGGGGAGAATGAGCTGATGGATGTACAGAGCAAACGACAGCGGGAAAAAGAAACCGTATCGCTCATGATTCATCTGTACTGCCGAAAAAAACACGGGGGCAAAGAGCTTTGCCCCCAGTGTGCGCAGCTGGATGCCTATGCAAGGGCGCGCAGTGACAAATGCCCCTTTATGGAGACAAAGACCTTCTGCTCCAACTGCAAGGTGCATTGCTACAAGCCTGAAATGCGTGAAAAAATCCGGGAAGTTATGAGATTTTCGGGACCGCGTATGATTTTTCATCATCCGATCATGGCTATCCGTCATGTAATAGAATCCAAAAAAGAGCGTAGACGAATGGAGCAAAACCATGAAACTTAAAAAAGTCCTGTACATTGTTCTGGGGTGCATAGGCGTCGGTCTTGGCGCAGTGGGAGCGGTGGTTCCCATGCTGCCGTCCTTCCCGTTTTTAATGCTGGCGGCGTTCTGCTTTGCGAGAAGCTCAGAAAAGCTCAATCATTGGTTTATCAATACGAAGCTTTATAAAAAGAATCTGGAAAGCTATGTGGCAGGAAAAGGTATGACGAAAAGGACGAAGATCCGAATTCTGGCTACCGTGTCACTGCTGATGCTGATCGGGTTTCTGATGATGAGCAAGGTGCCTGTGGGCCGGATCGTCCTGGGATGTGTATGGATCCTGCATGTGATTTATTTCGTTTTCGGAGTGAAGACCATTCCGGAAGAGGAAGTTATGTGCGACGCATAATACTGGCATAAAAATCGGCCCCAGAGGAAGGGATCATTCCTTCCTCTGGGGCCGATAATCGTTTGTCATAGGAAAAGCGGTAAGGCGTATTGACGCCTTACCGCTTGCGTTCTTGTATGCAGACCACTGAAAATTCAGGATGGTCTATTATTTAGATGGATTAGACCTCAAAAATAGTCTGATCCTCCACCTCAGTGGTCAGGGCCTCCAGGGCACGGCTAACCAGCTTCCGGCGGATGTTCTTCTCCTCCTCCAGGGTCAGAGCGGGGTTGCCCAGGGGGTGAGGAATGGCGATGGTGGGAACAATTCTGTTTGCACCAACCGTCATAGAAATAGGAGTAACGGTACACATGTGAACCACAGGGATACCGGCTCTCTCGATTTCCTTAACCATCGTTGCGCCGCAACGAGTGCAGGTACCTCACGTCGAGGTCATGATAACGGCATGAACACCGGCGTTGCGCAGCTTCTGAGCATACTCAGCTGCAAACTTCTTGGCGTTGGCAACGGAAGTACCGTTACCGACGGTGGAGTAGTAGTAATCGTGGAGCTTGCCGATCTTGCCTTCCTTCTCGAACTCACGCAGGATGTCAACAGGCAGAACGCGGTCAGCGTCAGCGTTGGCGTAGACCGGATCGTAGCCGCCGTGGGCGGTTTCGTAGGTCTCAGCAGTCAGATCATCCACGCCTGCGATGCAGTACTCACCGTAGTGAGAAGCGGAAGAGGACTCGATGTGATCGGGGTTGCCCTTGGGGACAATACCACCGGAAGTGCACAGGGCAATGGTAGCCTTGGACAGATCCTTGATGGCCTTGTTGGGGGCAACACGGTCGAAAGAGGGCATGGGATACTCGGTGGTGAAGGGCTGACCATTCAGCTTCTTAACCAGCATATCCACAGCACGCTTTGCGCCGCGCTCCTTCTCGAAGAAGTTCACACGAATGCCGTTGGGCATGTAGCCTTCCTCGACACAGGCGCCCAGCTTTTCGCCCTTCAGAATCTTCAGGGCCAGAGCAGCCATGGTGGGAGCAGCCTTACGCATACCGGCAGCGCTGTTGGTGGTGGCAACCATCAGAACCTTGTTCTTGAGGTCCGCACCGGGGTTCTCCTCGTACATACCGGTCAGCACACGGATGCCCAGCTTCTCCTGGACAGCGTTGCAGATGGTAGCGCAGGCGTAGCCGTAACGGCCGGCGTTGAAAGCAGGGCCGGCGATAAACAGGTCGGGCTTTTCAGCCTCAACCCAAGCCAGAATCTGCTCGGTGGCTTCCTTTTCATGTTCAGCGAAGTAAGAGTCGCCGCAGACAATGGTCTTGACGATCTCGACCTCGCCCTTCCATGCGGTGTTCAGAGCCATGCCGGGGCCGACAAAGCCGTCCCGCAGCTCAGGAGCCACATGGGCCATTTCCTCGCCGCCAATCTGAGCGAAGAACTGGTTGATATAGTGAACAACACGATAACTCATTTTGTGATATCCTCCTTCCTGGCAAATTAGCGGGCGCTCATGCAGTTGAAGCCCATCTCGTTGGTGGCACCGGTGATGATCTGGATTTCTGCCTCGATGGAGCCGTCCTCACGCAGAGAACCGGCGTGACCGCCGGCGATCACATCGACATAGTCCAGCATACCGATGACCTTATCCATCTTGGGCAGCACGATCACTTCGTTGGCGTTACCGCCGGTGACCACTGCATCAGCCAGAGGATCGGCATCAGCCAGAGACTGAGACTTGCCATCCTGACCGGCGTATTCGTCGGTGATGATGGTGGTCTTGACGCCCTGCTGCTCGATCTTCTTGGTGTTCATGATCAGGTCGGTGTCGGGGTTGCCGAAGCCTTCCTGAGACACGATGGCGCCGTCCAGATCCAGCAGACGGCACAGCTTTGCAGTCCAGTCGGAAGAGCGCTGCTTATCAGCCAGGTAGACATTTTCGTTGGTGATGATGTTGCAGACATAGTTCAGGGTCTTGCCATGAGCAGCGAACAGCTCAGCCACCACGGGGTTGTTCTGATGGTGGTAAGTGGTGTTCTTGTCACAGGCGGAAACACAGTTACCGCTGAGGATTGCGCCGTCCATGGTTTCGGTGGGGTTGATGATGGTGGTCAGGGAACGCTTTGCATCTACGCCGTAGACATAGGTGTCATGCAGCAGGCCCTGGCTCTGGAGCATATGGACATATGCAACCCGGGGCAGGTTGGGGTACTTTTCCAGACCCTCACGGATGCCCAGAGTCTCGAACTCGGCGGTCTCGTCGGGAGCGACGGCACGACCCAGCTCACCGATGAAGGTGGCGGCGCGCAGACCGGCGATACGAACAGCATGCTCGTACTCATGCTTGTGGTTTTCATAGCCCTCCTTGGGCTCGGCTACAACAACAAAGTTGTTCAGCTTGCTGAAAGGGGTGTAAGCAGCGCCGGGGCCGGTCATATCAATGATGCCTTCCTGGAAGCCCACGATCTTACCAGCGGTGACAACAGCCATGCCGCGCAGGACATGGGTCTTGCCGGAGCCAACGGTATCTACCTTGGAGATGACACCGGGGAACACGCCGCCGGGGCCCTCTACCTTCACGCGAGGCTCGATGACGTCCTTAACGGGGGTGATGCGGACGTTCTCGCCCGGCTTGGCGATGTCAAACTTAAAAGATTTGACCCAATCCTTCACATCGTCGTCTTCATACATGAAGGCCTTTACGGCGTCAGGATCGACATAGAGCGTGCCGTTTTCTACCTTGCATTCCTTTGAAAATT
>JARIBV010000001.1 GCA_029257335.1 Faecousia sp. | reverse complement strand
CGTGATAAGGGCTTTTCTCTGTGACATAGGGGTTATAGCCCCAGGACATGAGGGAGCAATCCTCAGTGTGGCCCTTTTCCAGGCTGACCTTGTGTACCATGGCCTGAATGGGGGTCTGCTGATTCTTTCCGCCGAAGGGCATCAGGACCGTGCCTGCGCCAATGGTAGAGTCAAACCGTTCGGAAAGGCCACGCTTGGAACAGGTGTTGAGATCCGTGGCCAAACGGGTCATATTCTCACGGAAGGAGCCGGAAACAGCCGTGCGGTAATCTCCGCAGGGATCCAGATCAATGGTAATATGCTTTTCTGCACCGTTGGAGTCCAGGAATTCACGGCTCACATTGACAATGGTATTGCCCTTCCAGGTCATCACCAGCCGAGGCTCCCGGGTCACCTCTGCCACCACGGTGGCCTCCAGGTTTTCCTGTGCAGCCAGCTCCAGGAACCGCTCCACATCCTGGCTGGCCACTACAACGGCCATGCGCTCCTGAGACTCGGAGATGGCCAGTTCCGTACCATCCAGGCCCTCATATTTCTTGGGCACCCGGTTCAGATCGATTTTGAGGCCGTCTGCCAGTTCGCCGATTGCAACGGAGACGCCGCCTGCGCCAAAGTCATTGCAGCGCTTGATCATCCGGGTTGCCTCTGCGCAGCGGAACAGACGCTGCAGCTTCCGCTCCTCAGGCGCATTGCCCTTCTGCACCTCAGCGCCGCAGTCCTGCAAAGAGCTGAGGGTGTGGCTCTTGGAAGAGCCGGTGGCACCGCCGCAGCCGTCACGGCCGGTGCGTCCACCCAAAAGAATCACCTGATCCCCGGGCTGAGGACGCTCACGGCGCACATTGGATTCCGGAACCGCTGCCACAACCGCACCGATTTCCATGCGCTTTGCAGCATAACCGGGGTGATACAGCTCATCCACCATGCCGGTGGCCAGACCGATCTGATTGCCATAGGAGGAATATCCTGCCGCCGCTGTGGTGACGATCTTTCTCTGAGGCAGCTTGCCGGGAATGGTTTCAGACACAGGCTTCAGAGGATCCGCAGCACCGGTGACACGCATGGCACCATAGACATAGGCACGGCTGGCCAGAGGATCACGGATGGCACCGCCGATGCAGGTAGCGGCACCGCCAAAAGGCTCGATCTCAGTGGGGTGATTGTGGGTCTCATTCTTGAACAGCAGCAGCCAGGGCTCCTCCACACCGTCAACCGTAACGGTCATATGGACGGTACAGGCGTTGATTTCCTCGCTCTCGTCCAGCTTGTCCAGCATTCCGTTGCTGCGCAGGTATTTGGCAGCCAGCGTGCCGATGTCCATGAGGTTGATGGGCTTGGTTCTGCCCAGTTCCTTACGGGTATTCAGGTACTCCTGATAGGCCTCCTCCAGAATGGGGTCGGCAAACTTCACGCTGTCAATGGTGGTATTGAAGGTGGTATGGCGGCAGTGATCGGACCAATAGGTATCGATCATGCGAATCTCCGTAATGGTGGGGCAGCGGCCCTCTTCCCGGAAATAAGCCTGGCAGAAGGTAATGTCGTCCAGGTCCATGGCGAGTCCCATGTACTTGACCATCTTGGAAAGTCCCTCACGATCCAACTCCAGGAAGCCCTCCAGGGTCTCCACCGTCTGGGGGATGGCATAGTCCACCTGCAGAGTCTTGGGCTGCTCCAGTACAGCCTCACGCGCTTCCACAGGGTTAATGACATATTTTTTAATGGCAGCAATGTCCTCCTGGGACAGGCTGCCTTCCAGAACATAGACCCGAGCGGTGCGCACAGTGGGTCGCTCCCCTTGGGAGATGATCTGGATACATTGGGCAGCGGAGTCCGCCCGCTGATCGAACTGACCGGGTAGATACTCCACAGCAAACACAACGCCGTCGGTATTCACCGTCTCAAATGTCACATCCAACTGAGGCTCAGAGAACACATTCTTTACAGCGTAATCAAACAGATCTTTTTCGATATTTTCCACATCATAGCGGTTAATGACACGGACTTTTTCCAGGGTCCGAATCTGCAAAAGCTCCCGCACCTCATGAAGCAGCTCCGCGGCTTCTTTGGCAAGAGCTTCTTTTTTCTCTACAAAAATGCGATAAACCATGGGGTACCTCCAATTTATCTTGTTGCGAAGCGAGTGTATCGTTTACAGCGCTTCCAGTGCCCGCTTTCCAATGTCACTGCGGCGGTAAGCATTTTCAAAGCGGACTTCCTCTGCCAGACGGTAAGCTTCCTGAATGGCCTGGGAAAGCGTGTCAGCCAGTGCGGTAGTGCCGGTGACGCGGCCACCGGAGGTCAAAAGCTTTCCCTCGGAAAGCTTGGCACCGGCCACGAAGGTATGAGCACTGGCCTCTTCAGACATGGTGATTTCAAATCCCTTCTCATAGGCCAGGGGATAGCCCCGGGAAGCGGTGACCACACAGCAGGCAGATTTCTCAGAGAACCTGACCTCCGTCTCTGCCAGAGTTCCCTCGGTTGTGGCCCTCATGATGGTCAGAAGGTCGCTTTCCAGCAGCGGCAGCACCACCTGCGTCTCAGGGTCACCGAACCGGCAGTTGTATTCGATCACCTTAGGCCCGTCCTTGGTGAGCATGAGGCCGAAATACAGGCAGCCGGTAAAGGGTCTGCCCTCTGCCTCCATGGCCCGGATGGTGGGCAGGAAGATTTCCTCCATACACTGCCGGGCAATGGCCTCGGTATAGTAGGGATTGGGAGCAATGGTACCCATGCCGCCGGTGTTGAGGCCCTGGTCATTGTCCATGGCGCGCTTATGGTCCATGGAAGAAACCATGGGCTTCACAGTCTTTCCGTCGGTAAAGGACAGGACGGAAACCTCAGGGCCTTCCAGAAACTCTTCAATGACCACCGTGGAACCGGAGGCTCCGAACTTGGCATTGGCCATCATATCCGTCACGGCGTCCAGTGCCTGCTGGGTGGTCTCACAAATGAGAACGCCCTTGCCCAGGGCCAGACCGTCCGCCTTCACCACCAAAGGTGCAGGCTGAGACTTTACATAGTCCTTCGCAGCCTGGAGATCCGAAAAGGTCTCATAGCGGGCTGTGGGAATGTTATATTTTTTCATGAGATCCTTGGAAAAGGCTTTGCTGCCTTCAATGATGGCAGCGTTGGCTTTGGGCCCAAAGCACGGAACGCCGATTTCATTCAGCCGGTCCACGCAGCCCAGAACCAGAGGATCATCCGGAGTCACCACAGCATAATCCACAGGATGGGTCTTGGCAAATGCCACGATTGCGTCCAGGTCCGTAGCCGAAACAGGCACGCAGGTGGCCTCTCCCGCCATGCCGCCGTTGCCGGGCAGGGCGTAGATTTCCTGTACCTGGGGATTTTTCCGCAGGGAGCGAATCACGGCATGTTCTCTGCCGCCGCTGCCTACTACAAGAATATTCATGGGAATTTCCTCCCTCTATATCATTGGGATTCTCCGGGGGCAGATTGCCCCCGGAGTCAGCGTTTCAAAAGCTTCGCAGCCTTGTCCGGATTCAGCCGGCGGTCTGCACAGCAAAGCTTCTGTATGGGCGTATGGATTTGCACAGGGGCACAGGCCCCCTCTGCGCATGGATGGTCTTAGTGATGGAACAGGCGCATACCGGTGAAGGCCATGACCATATGGTTCTTATCACACTCTTCAATGACCAGATCGTCACGGATGGAGCCGCCGGGCTGGGCCACATAGGAAACGCCGGACTTGAGGGCACGCTTGATGTTGTCTGCGAAGGGGAAGAATGCGTCAGAGCCCAGAGAAACGCCGGTGCGGCTGGCCAGGAATTCCCGCTTGTCCTCCTCGGTGAGAGGCTCGGGACGGGAAGTGAAATAATTCTGCCAGATGCCCTCTGCGCAGACATCTTCCTCATTGCCATTGATGTAGCCGTCAATGACATTGTCCCGGTTGGGACGGCCCAGGTCAGACCGGAAGGGCAGTGCCAGGGTCTTGGGATGCTGCCGCAGGAACCAGGTATCTGCCTTGGAGCCTGCCAGACGAGTGCAGTGGATTCTGGACTGCTGACCTGCTCCCACACCGATGGCCTGGCCGTCAATGGCGAAGCATACGGAGTTGGACTGGGTATATTTCAGGGTGATGAGTGCCACAATGAGGTCCCGCTTGGCGCTGTCGGGCAGTTCCTTGTTTGCAGTCACCAGATTGCTCAGCAGTGCCTCATCGATTTTAAAATTGTTGCGGCCCTGGCGGAAGGTTACGCCATAGACCTGCTTTTCCTCTGCTTCCATGGGAACATAGTCGGGATCGATGGCAACCACATTGTAGCCGCCCTTGCGCTTGGTTTTGAGAATTGCCAAGGCCTCGTCCGTATAACCGGGTGCGATGATGCCGTCGGAAACTTCCTTGGACAGAAGGGTGGCAGTCAGCGCATCACAGGTGTCAGACAGTGCGACCCAGTCACCAAAAGAGCACATCCGGTCGGTTCCTCTGGCTCTGACATAGGCACAGGCCAGGGGGTTCTCGTCCAGGCCCTGTACGTCCTCTACGAAGCAGGCCTTTTTCAGCTCCAAAGGCAGGGGCAGACCCACAGCAGCAGAGGTGGGAGAAACATGTTTGAACGAAGTGGCGCAGGGCAGGCCGGTGGCCTGCTTCAGCTCCTTGACCAGCTGATAAGAATTAAATGCATCCAGGAAATTGATGTAGCCGGGGCGTCCGTTGAGAATCGTTACAGGCAGATCACTGCCATCAGCCATATAGATCTTGGAAGGTTTCTGGTTGGGATTGCAGCCATATTTCAGTTCAAATTCCTTCATTTTTTTACACCCTCAATTCAGCAGTAATAGTTTCATTTTCGTAGTGAGACAAAATAGGAGCTACCACGTCAGCCAGGAACTGGGTAACCTGGCTGGCAGAACGGCCGGTATAGGCGCTGGGGTCAAGCTGCTGCAGGATTTCTTCTTTGGTCATGGGGAAGGTATCGTCCCCGGCAATCCGGTCGATGAGGTCGTTGTTGCCGCCTTCCAGTTTTACCTTTGCCGCAGCTGCATGGGAATGAACGCGGAGCGCTTCGTGAAGCTCCTGGCGGTTTCCTCCGCGCTTCACGGACTCCATCATAATGTTTTCCGTTGCCATAAAGGGCAGTTTCTCCATAACCCGGCGTTCTACCACCTTGGGGTTCACAACCAGGCCGGAGGAGACATTGATATAAATATTCAAAATGGCATCCACTGCCAGGAATGCTTCTGCCACCGCAATCCGCTTGTTTGCGGAGTCGTCCAGAGTCCGCTCAAACCACTGGGTGCCGGCGGTGAGGCCAGGGTTCAGGCTGTCGCAGATCACATAGCGAGCCAGTGCACAGATTCGCTCAGAGCGCATGGGATTGCGCTTGTAGGGCATAGCAGAAGAACCGATCTGGTTCTTTTCAAAGGGCTCTTCCATTTCCTCAAAGGACTGCAAAATCCGCATGTCGTTGGCAAACTTCATAGCGCTCTGGGCAATGCCGGACAGCGCCCCCAGGAAATAGGCATCTACTTTCCGGGAATAGGTCTGGCCGGATACGGGAACCACGCCGGAAAAGCCCATGTCTGCGGCAATCAGGCGCTCCATCTCCAGGATCTTCTCCTCGTCGCCTTCAAAAAGCTCCATGAAGGAAGCCTGAGTGCCGGTGGTACCCTTAGAACCCAGAAGCTTCAGGTTCTCCAGCTGGTATGACAGATTCTCCATATCCTGAACCAGCTCGTAAATCCACAGTGTGGCC
>JARIBV010000121.1 GCA_029257335.1 Faecousia sp. | reverse complement strand
CGCTGCGTCACTGCCATACGCTTGCGATCGGAAGGGTGACGGCCGATGGGGGCATCTACTGTGCCTCTGTCCTCTTTAAAGCTGCCGCATACAATGGCTTCATAGGTTCGTGAAAGGGTATGGTCTTTTAACTGGCTGGCCAGTACCGTATGGGCCAGATCGTTTTTGGCAACTGCAAGAAGGCCGGAAGTGTCCTTATCGATTCGGTGGACAATGCCGGGCCGCATCACACCATTGATGCCGGAAAGCTGGCTGCCTCTGGCATACAGCAGGCCATTGACCAAAGTATCATCCCAGTGACCGGCAGCGGGATGGACCACTAGGCCCTTGGGCTTATTGATGACCAGAAGGTCTTCATCTTCATAGGCAATTTCCAAATCCATCTTCGTAGGGGTCACATCCAGTGTTTCCGGTTCCGGCAGTACAACCTCTACCACATCGCCTGCTTTGGTCTTGTAATTCTTCTTTGCACTCTGGCCGTTTACCTTCACGCAGCCTTGATTCAGCAGGTTCTGCGCCGCGCTTCGGCTCAGATCCGAGACGGACTCACAGAGAAATACATCCAGCCGCTGACCGTCTGTACAACAGATCAATTCCATTTATTTTTTCTCCTTCCCGTCCTTCCAAAAGGCCTGATTCCAGAATACCAGGTGGACGATCAGCGCAATGGCTCCGCAGGTGATGAAGCAATCCGCCACATTGAACACGGGAAAGTCTATGAACTCCACCGCAATCATGTCCACCACAAAGCCCCGAAATACCCGGTCCAGAATATTGCCCAGGCCGCCGCCGATCACCGCCGCCAGACACCACATCTCAAACCTGGAAAAGGGGAGCACTTTCTTTTGAATTCCCCAGAATAAAAGCCCTATAAACAGGATAAATACCGCAATGAACAGCCACCTGTGCCCCTGAAGCATAGAAAAAGCTGCTCCGAAATTCTGTACATAGGTTAAATGAAACAGCCCCTTCACACCGGGCACTATCGCGCCAAAGGGAATCTGCTCCAGCACCAGAAACTTACTCAGCTGGTCCAGCGCCACCACCAGCAGGGCGAAAAGCCCCAAGGGAAGATAGCTCATATAAGCCGCCTCTTTCTTACCACATTTCTTTCCTCCACAGGGGGAAAATTAGATATATTCTATCATTTTTTCCTCTGTCTGTCAAAGAAAACTATTGTCCGGAGTTTTACCGGAAGCCTTCCGACTTCCGGGATTCCATTGAAATTTCTACCGGCCCTCTGTCATGTCCGCAAAATTGGAAAGGGGCTGTCTCATTGAGACAACCCCTTTGATTCTTTCATTAGGCCTTGGTATTGGAGCTGCGCAGCTGCACATCGTGATAGCCGCCCTCTACAATGGAGGTAGCGGAAACCAGTGTCAGCTTGGCATTTTTCTGAAGAGAGGGAATGTCAATGACACCACAGTTGCACATGGTGCTCTTTACCTTGTACAAGCTGGCCTCCACATTGTCATGGAGGGGACCTGCATAAGTGACATAGGAATCAACGCCCTCTTCAAAGCTCAGCTTGGTAGCACCACCCAAATCGTACCGCTGCCAGTTCCGGGCACGGTTGGAGCCTTCGCCCCAGTATTCCTTCATATAAGCGCCGTTAATCATGACCTTGGGAGTGGGGGACTCATCGAAACGGGCAAAGTAGCGGCCCAGCATCATGAAGTCTGCGCCCATGGCCAGAGCCAGGGTCATGTGGTAGTCATGGACAATGCCGCCGTCAGAGCAGATGGGCACATAGATGCCGGTCTCCTTGAAGTACTCGTCACGGGCTGCGGCAACCTCGATCAGAGCGGTGGCCTGACCACGGCCAATGCCCTTGGTTTCACGGGTGATGCAGATGGAGCCGCCGCCAATGCCAACCTTTACAAAGTCCGCGCCGGCCTTGGCCAGGAACAAAAAGCCCTCCCGGTCAACCACATTGCCGGCACCGATCTTCACGGTGTCGCCGTAGTTCTCACGGACCCAGGCAATGGTCTTTTCCTGCCAGCAGGTATAGCCCTCGGAGGAATCGATGCAAAGCACATCCGCACCGGCAGCCAGCAGGGCAGGAACTCTCTGCGCATAGTCCCGGCTGTTGATGCCGGCACCTACCAGATAGCGCTTCTTTTGGTCCAGAAGCTCCTGGGGGTTTTCCTTATGGGAGGCGTAGTCCTTGCGGAATACGAAATACATCATATGGTCATCCTTGTCCACAATGGGCAGGCTGTTGAGCTTGTGCTCCCAGATGATATCATTGGCTTCCTTCAGGGTGGTCTCAGCGGAAGCGGTAATCAGCTTCTCTCTGGGGGTCATGAAGGTGCTGACCTTCTCATCCATCTGCATCCGGGAGACACGATAGTCACGGCTGGAAACAATGCCCAGAAGCTTGCCGGTGGCAGTGCCGTCATCGGTGATGGCCACCGTGGAAAAGCCGTTCTTTTCCTTCAGTTCCAGCACATCCTTCAAGGTGTGCTCAGGAGTCAGGTTAGAGGCAGAAACCACAAATCCAGCCTTAAAGCCCTTTACCTTTGCAACCATCTCCGCCTCGGCTTCGATGGACTGAGAGCCATAGATAAAGGACAGGCCGCCCTCTTTCGCCAGTGCAATGGCCATGGAGTCATTGGAAACGGACTGCATGATTGCAGATACCATAGGGATATTCAGAGTGATGGGGCACTCTTCCTGACCCTTGCGGTACTTCACCAGGGGAGTGCGCAGAGACACATTCGCAGGAACACACTCTTCGCTGGTATACCCCGGAATCAGCAGATACTCGCTGAAGGTATGGGAAGGTTCGTTGCAATAATAAGCCATGATTTTTCTACCTCCAAATAGATATGATTAAATTTACAAGATGCCTATATTATAAGATACCATCTGAGCCATCGTCAAGAAGAGGATTGTCCACCTGACCATTCTTTTTCAGATGTTTGAAGTTTCCTACCACTTCCTTTACCGTGGACAGGTACGCAAATGTATCGGGATAGCTGCGGATAATATTTTCAAACTCCAAAATCTGGCTCTTATTGACAACGCACAGCAAAAGGGTGGTGGACTCGCCGGAGTATACGCCCACACCTTCCACACGGGTTCCGCTGTGGCGGAGCTTTGTCACGATCTCCTTTGAGATTTCCTCGGGGTAGGGCGTCACGATCTCAAATTTGATAGCAGATCTCTCATTGCGAAGGATTCGGTCAGAAACCGTGCTGGACAAATAGCAGTAAATGATGCACAGCAGCACAGGTTCGATCTGATAATCATAAACAAAATAGGAGATCATTGCAACAATACAGTTCAGGAAAAAGGTAATTCTCAGGAAATCAATTTCCGGCTTTTTAACATGAATCAGCGCTGCTACATAGTCTAATCCTCCGGTGTAGGAACCGCCGCGGATTAAAACCGAATAGCAAAAGCCAGTAATAATTCCCGCCACCATAGGCCCCAAAATTTTACTGGTGCCATTTGAAGTATTATAGGCAAATGCTTCCAGAGGAACATGATCCAGAAGGAGAAGGAAAAAGGAGAAAAAGAGTGTATAACACAAAGATCGAATTGCCAAAGGACGGCTGACCACTTTCATGACAATTAAAGACAGAGGGATATTGATAATCAGGTTCATCACACTGACTTTGATTCCAAGCGCATACTGAATCATGGTGCACAATCCATTGAGTCCCGCAGGTGCAAATTTATTCGGAAAGACAAACAACTGATAGGACAAAGCCGATAAAAAGGCCATGCTCATAATGACCCCATAGGTCAAAATTTTTCTTGAAACTTTCATAATTTGCTCCCTTTCCCGTGTTTTTTGTATTAGAAAGATAGTATCACAGGAACGCCAAGGGGTCAACCCCTCCCCCCCCTAGAATACAGGGAGATTTCCCCTGTATTTCAAGGGAAATTTGTGGATTTTGCCCAGAGAAACAAAATTACCCTTTTGTTTCTCCATTATGGACACAGAGAGATCAAGCGCTGACCAGCCGGTGGTCAGCGCTTGTTGCCTTTTCTTTTATGTCTCTCCGCAGACGATGGTCCCGGGCTGGCCTGTGAAGGAGGAAAGCACCTCCAGACTCAACCCGAATTTCTGCGCCAGCTCCACCGACCGGTCGTGAAGCACCTGAGCGCCTCCGGCAATGAGCCGACGCATTTTCTCATAGGAAACCCAGTCAAACTTTACGGCATCGGGATACAGGTGGGGGTCCTTGTCATAGACGCCTCCCACATCGGTATAAATCTGACACAGATCCGCCCCCAGACAGCCTGCCAAAGCCACTGCCGTGGTGTCGGATCCTCCGCGCCCCAAGGTCGTAATATCCCCGGCCGCATTGATTCCCTGAAATCCAGTGACCACAACAATTTTCCCCCGGTCCAGTTCACTCTGTACCCGGTTATTATCCAGTCCCAGAATCACTGCATTGCCATGGGTATTATCCGTAAAAATACCGGCCTGCCATCCTGTAAGAGCCACCACCGGATAGCCCATGGCCTGAATGGCCATGGACAAAAGTCCGGCAGAAATCTGTTCCCCCGTGGATAGGTAGGCATCCATTTCTCTGGCACTGACTCTGGGATTCAGAGAAATGGCCTGCTTAATCAGGTCATCCGTTGTGGTTCCCTGGGCCGACACCACAGCCACAACCTGACTGCCTCGCTTTACGGCCTGGGTGACCCACTGAGCCGCCTGTCGGATCCGCTCCTCCCCGGCCAGGGAGGTTCCTCCAAATTTTTGGACGATCAGCATAATTTCACCTCCATATGGCAGTCTATGCAGAATTTCAGTCCTTGGCCCTTCCGATGGGTATCGGAATCGATTTTCTGTGTGCAGACTGGTTAGAATCCTGGGAAGGATAAAAAAGAGGCTGTCCTACCCGTGGGTAAAACAGCCTCATAATCAGTTCTTATCGCACATACTCGATGATGACACGGCGGTTGGGCTCGGTGCCGGTGGAGTGGGTGGTGATGTTCTCCATCTCCTGCAGGGAGGCATGGATCACATGGCGCTCATAGGCGTTCATCGGCTCCAGTGTGGTGCGGCGATGGGCCTTGAGGACCTGCTGTGCCTTCTTTCGGGCATAGCGGCGCAGGGACTCTTCACGCTTCACCCGGTAGTCTTCGGCATCTACGCTGATGCGTACCCGGGTATCCCGGTTCCGGTTTACCGCATAGTTGGACAGGTGCTGGATGGCATCCAGAGTCTCACCCCGGCGGCCGATGAGCATTCCCAGATCCTCGCCCACCAGCTCTACCTGATAAGTTTCCTCCTCACCCTTCCGGGCATGGGGGACAGCCTTGGAGCCCATATGCTCCAGAAGGCCTTTGAGGAAGGTCTCGATCTGCTCTTCCACACTGCCTGCTGCGGCAGGGGCGTAGACCTTAGGCTCTTTTACTGCCTCAGGCTCTTTGGCTTCCACGGGCATTCTGGGCTTTTCCTCCTGACGGGGGGCAGCCTTGCGCTCCTCATTGCGGACATGGGGGGCACGCTCGGGGCGGCGCTCCTGCACAGGTGCCTGCTTGGGCATTTCCGCAGGCACTTCCTTTGCGGGGGCCTCCTTGGGCTTGGGCGCCTCCGGTGCTTTCTTGGCCTTGCTGCGCGAAGCAGAAGACAACGCCGCAGCAGGGGCGGGATCCGGTACCTCATAGGTCACCTCGACCTTGCAGGGCCGTGCACCAAATCCAAAGACACCGCTCTTGGCTCGTTCCAAAATCTGAACAGAAACGCTCTCCAGGTCCAGATCCAGCTCCTTGAGGGCGGCCTGAACTGCAGAGTCAAAATCCTTGCCAGTTGCAATAAACTTCTTTTCCATAGCTTACTCCTCGATATCGTCGGAGGTGCTTCTCTTATATCGGTCAGCCACATAAGCTCGGCCCTTACAGTAGGGACGCTCAGGGATGCCGGACAGGGAATCATCCTCTTTTTCAGGCGCATTTGCCTTTCTGTTTTCGGCGATTTCATGCTCTTTCAGAATCTGCTGCTGTCTTTGCAGCTTTTTCTTGCTGGTATTTTCTACAATACCATTGGGGTTTTCCTCCCGGCGCTTTGCACGCTGACGCTCCCGCTCTGCTTCCAGTGCGGCCTTTTCCGCAGCAATACGCCGCTTGATGTTATCCTCAGCATCGTACAGCTTCCGATACTTCTTGGTGAGGATTGCATCCTGTGCCATACCAAAGATACCCTGGCTCATCCAGTACAGTGACAGGGAACAGGGATAGGTAAAGCCGATCCACAGGGAAATCAGAGGCATGATCCACATCATGGTGTTTGCAGTCTTATTGGCATTCTTGGCAGCCTCGTTGTCCAGGTTGCCGTCTTTGTCTGTGGTAACGGAGTTGTTCAGCTTCTGGCTCACCACCATGGTCAGGACCTGGCTGCCGGCAGACAGAATGGGCAGGAGAAGGCCGCCCAGCTTGTTCCAGGAGAAGGCCTCCCAGGCCCAGAACTTAAAGTCAGGGATCTGGCCCAGGTTCACACCCAAGAACTGGAAATTCAGGCTGTGGATGGACTTATCGGCCAGCTCCGGCATGGCTGCCTTGATTTGCTCTGCGAACTCATGGAGGTGGGGTGCCAAAGCAACCTGGTCATAATAGGAGTTGCCGCCGAAAATTTCCGGAGACATGCCCTTGACCAGAGTCACCATCTGCGCTGCCTGCTCCTTGCTGTAGTGCAGCACATAGACCAGTGGCTCACGAATGACATAGAAAAGGGGGAAGATGATAAACAGAGGCAGCAGGCTCCACAAGCAGCCGCCAAACATGCTGACGCCTTCCTCTTTGTAAATTTTGCTGATCTCTATATTGGCTTTCTGGGGATCGTTGGGATATTTCTGCTGAATGGCCTGGGTGAGGGGAGCCATTCGGCTCATCTGCATCATGCTCTTTTTGCTCTTGGCGCTGAAGGGAAGCAAAATCAGCTTTACCAGCAGAGAGAACAAAATCAGAGCCAGGCCGTAGTTAGAGGTGAACTGGTACAGGAAGTCCAGCAGATAACCAAATGGGATACGAATAAATTCCGACATTTAAATCCTCCAAATTATGGGACGGGGTCGTAATAGTCGCCCTTGTAAAATGGGTGACATCGTAAAATACGCCGCAGGGCCAGGAGGCCTCCTTTCCCGGCGCCGTATTTGCTAATGGCCTCCACCGCATACTGAGAGCAGGTGGGGGTAAATCGGCATCTGGGTGGAAATGCTGGGGAAATGTGGTTCTGATAGAAGCGGATTGCCGCCAAAAGCAGAGCTTTCACTGCTCTTCCTCCCGCAAAAGTCCCAGCTTGGCCCCTAAGGACAGATAGGACTTCACCAGCTGCTGGAAGGGTGCATCCACGGCCCGGCTGCGAGCCACCACCACAATGTCGTAACCCGGGAGGAATCGGTCCTCATGGAGGCGATAGACCTCCTTTAGGCGGCGGCGGACCCGATTGCGGGTCACAGCCTTTCCCAGCTTTTTGCTTACCGTGATTCCCACCCGATTTTCTTTGGTGCGATTCTTCCGGCAGTAGAGCACCAGGTCTTTATTGGCGGCCTGATTTCCGCTGCGGTACAGTCTCTGAAATATGTGGTTTAATTTTAAGGACTTGGAATATTCCATGTGGATTCCCTCCGGGATAAAAGACGATGCTGCCGAAAAATCCCGGACAACACACTGGTGAGGCCGGGAGGTGACGGGCATTATGAGAAAGACGAGGGGGCGAACAGAATCTTCTCCCATTCACCCCCGCAACAGTCTCATCATTGGACAGCGTTATTCCGCATTCTCGGGCGCACAAAGATCAAGCAGACAGAACCTTGCGGCCTTTGGCGCGACGACGAGAAAGAACCTTGCGGCCATTGGTGGTAGCCATTCTCTGGCGGAAGCCATGCACGGTGGCTCTGTGGCGCTTTCTGGGCTGATAGGTACGCTTCATTGGGATAACACCTCCTGTCAAGAATGATGCTCAACAGCCGTTTCCGGCCGCAGCGAGTCGAATAAATCTGGCCTGAAAAATCAGGTCATGCGGTGAATATTATATCCGATAAATTGGCGTTGGTCAACACTTTTTTCATAAATTCCTACTATTTTCTGTTCCCAACCCCTGCACTTGGGTCTTTCCGGCCCTGATTTTCCCAGAAGGTCCGGAATATTTTCCTCCGCAATCCGATGCTGTACCTGTGCATCTCCAATCATTTCAGGCATATTTTTCCGGTCTGCGTCCCATCGTTCCGGCGATAATTCCTCATAAAGCGCCACTGCTGACAAACAGCAGGGCCGTTTTACCGGGTGGTAAAACGGCCCTGTCAGGTTTCTTATTGAAGCTCCAAATTGCTGTCTGTGTGAATAACTGCCACATAGGTGCGGCCGGGAGCAAAGGAAGCCGCGCTGCCATCTGCAAGGGTATAGAGGAAGGGAGCATCTTCCGCCCCCCGGGACCAGGTAATGGGAACACACTTGCCGTTCCGGATCAGCTGGCCCTCTCCGCTGCCTACCAGCGTCACTTCCAGGTGACCTTCATTATCCACGGTGCGGATCTCTGCCCGCAGAACCAGCACATTCTCAAAGGTTTGCTGCTTGTCCGTATTGCCGTCTACCCACGGCTCATCGTATTCCTCGGCGTAATACCGGCCTTCTTCCTCGTTGTAAGAGAAGGATGTGCTTTTCTGGCTGAAATGGACGGTGACTTCCTTTGCGCTTTCTCCATCGGTCATGGGCACATCGGAGAAATTAAAATATGGACCTGCATTTTCCCAGGTAAGACGGAAGCCTTCCTCCTTGGCATAGTCCTTCATTTTTTCTGCGTCAATGAAAAGGCTGTGTTCATATCCGGCGTTTTCAATCCGATCCTCTATCCGGTAATAGTGGTCGCCGGAATCACGGATGCCGTCGATATGCTCCCACTGTGCCTGCCGCAGATCTTCCTCTGCCTGGGCGCTTCCGCCGGCATGCACCACAATGGCATCATAGGATCGGGCAACGCTGAGATAATAGGGCCGCAGGGAACGGATGGAGCCCAGAGGCGTCTCATCCTTTAAGGAGGTGTAAATGGCCATCATCCGGGTAATGCCGCCCTCTGCCAGGATCTCATAGATCACATCTGCCTGACCAATGCCGCACTGGGGAAGGGCCGCAATATAGTTATTGACCATAACCGCATAGGGCCGTCCTCCTGCATAAGGGGCACTGAGTGCCTCTCCGGTAAGAGGGTGCTGGTAAAGCTTTTCGCTTCCTGTGTGGGTAGGCTCCACCACCTCAGAGGGCAGTGTCACAACTTCCGTTTCCCGGGTATTTTCCGTTGCCGTAGGTGCAGTGGTCTCCTGTGCCGGCGCCTTGCTGCCACATCCGGTTAAAAGAAGCATCGACAGCAGGATCGCAATCATTTTCTTCTGTTTCATTGATGTCTCTCCTTTTTTAGTTTTTTGTATCGAATTATCTTAATACTGTAATATCAAAATTCCCCAGGGCCCGGCCCTGGGGAACAGGGAATTAAAAATTGTCTTGAGACTCCTCCGGTTCCGCAGCCTCAGAATCGTCACACAGATCAAAATGGAAATCAAACGCCTCTGGGTCCGCTTCCTGTTCATAAGGAAGTTCCATGGGAGCAGTTTGCTCATATTCCATCTCCTGCATCTCAGACGCTTCCTCTGCTGCCTCCCGGTCCCGGCCAAAGCGGTCGAAGCGCTGCAAAAGCAGATATTCCGTGGGAAGCTGGCACAGACAGACCAGCACAAGCTGCACAATCACCACAACAGAAGCTTTGTAAAAAGCTCCCTCGATCTGTTCCATATCCAGCTTTGTCATTACCGCAAAGGAACCCACCAGCATGACAAGACCCAGGAAATACCAGATCTGACCTGCCAGGTTCTGGGCAAACAGCCAGCTTTCCGTGCTGGCTCTGGCCCGGCGGGAGCGATAGCCATAGGCCCAGGTAGGCCCTTTTGGGGGGCAGCGCCAGCACATAAAGCCCAAAACCACCGCACAGACAGGCACCGCCAGCAGCAAAAGATACATCAATTTTAGAATCATGGGGACACCCCTTTATTTTTCTTTCAGGAATTTATTCAGCTCATCCATGAAGCTGTGTACATCCTTGAATTGCCGATACACAGAGGCGAAGCGAACATAGGAAACCTCATCCAGCTTTTTCAGGCGCTCCATGACCAACTCTCCGATGTGGTCAGACCGCACCTCCCGTTCCAGAGAATTCTGGATGGTCTGCTCGATCTCCATGGCAGCGTGCTCCAAAGAAGCCAGGGTGACAGGGCGCTTCTCACAAGCCCGCACCATTCCATTGAGGACCTTGTTCCGGTTAAATGCCTGGCGGGAACCATCCTTTTTGACCACAATGATTGGAAGACTTTCCACCGTCTCATAGGTAGTAAACCGCTTCTGGCATGCCAGACATTCTCTTCGGCGGCGGATACTCAGTCCATCATCGGAATGGCGGGAATCCACTACCTTACTCTCCTGATCGCCACAGTACGGACACTTCATAGGATTTCGCTCCTTTCGATACTTTCTCCCATTATAGCAAAAGAAAGGCGCAATGTCCAGTAGTTTACCCAAATATCCGCTATTTTAGCTGTTTTACACGGTCTTCTACCATCCGTTCCATTCGTTCCGGCGGGGTAAGACTGTCGGCCATACAGTTGATCAGCGCAGTGATCCGGGGACCAAAGGGGGTGATCCCCCGCAGCGTCTTTTTTCCTATAAAATCCTCTGACCGATAGGAAAGAATTTCCGCCCCATAAATATCCAGCGTGTTTTCCCCAAAAATTACTTCGTCCACCAACAAAAAGTACTGCATCCTGCAAGGTCGCCCCTCAGGATCTCTGAATAAACGCTCATGCATCAAAATACTCCGTGTCATAGGCCGCCTCCTTTTCCTATATTGAATCACATTTCATTCCATTTGAACAGAAGAAAAATCCGTCAAGATCCTGTATGACTCATAGAAAAAGGAAGAATTTCTGTTTCTTTCCCCAAAAAGGCACCCCTTTTATTCTGTTTGTGTCGAACGATTTTTACCAAAAAATCGGAAGGTTCAGAGGACAGGCTGAGAAAATCAGCAAAATCCCACCCCAGAGCGCTGCCAGCATCACCAGAAGTCCGGTTTTCTCTTCCAGCTTTCTGACATGATGGGCAAACCATGTGCCAAAAGCCAGAACAACATAGTAATTTGCAATGTCGATCCACACCGCCTCTATTCCGAATCCGGCCTTCAGCGTATAAAAGATTCCCAGAAGCACCGGCGGCATGGCAATCAGGCTCATGCTGATCCCCGCCCAGTACCCCGGTTGCTTCTGCCGCCACAGGAAAGCACTAAAAATCCATGGCCAAAACAGAAGCTTCAAATGCTCCCATACACTTTCGTTCAGCGGCGCAATGATTCCAAACAGGGGATTGGGAAACCAGTCATACAGACTATGCAGAAGTGTCCCCGTCACCGCTGCTGTGAGAAATAAACCGATCCATCGTTTCAATTTGATTCCCTCCTCACACATAATCATCTTTTATACTATATCAGTCTGCCCCCTGAAATTATGTGTAAACCTATGGAGGGAAATTTGTTTTTCCATGCTAATTACATTGCAAGGCCGTCTCTGAAATAAAAATCAACCGGTCATCCTCTGAATGGACACCGATTGATTTTGATGTATGTCGTTTACCGTTTCAGTCTGCGACTTCTAACCCGGACACCAGATGCATGGGGCTTTGCGTAACAGGATGGGAAAATATCAGTTCCTTTGCGCAAAGCTGCTGATATGGCAGCCCCATGGATCTGGACAGCTCCATGCTCTCCGGGCTTCCATACTGGGGATCTCCCAGTATGGGGCAGCCTATGTAGGCACAGTGGACACGAAGCTGATGGGTCCTTCCCGTCATAGGCATCAGGGCCAGAACGCTGCTATTTTCTCTGGTCTCCAGAATTCTATATTTTGTATGGCAGATCTGCCCCGCAGGGTCTACTTTACGAAGCAGACTGGGCAGGGGGCACCGGAGGATGGGCGCCGTAATATCTCCACAGCTGTCCTTAGGTCTGCCGTATACCAGCCCGTGGTAGATCTTCTGAAGCGTTCCTTCTGCGTGCATGTCATTGAGAAGCCGGTGGATATGAGAATTTTTTGCCAGAAGTACCAGCCCGAAAGTATCCCGGTCCAGACGGGTCACAGGATGAAAGGCGCAGGCCTGTCCGGTTTTCTGATAGTACCCCAGGATTCCATTGGCCAGAGTTCCCGTGTTTCTGTGCCGGGAGGGGTGAATGAGCATCCCCGCCGGTTTATCCACCACCAGAATGTGGGCATCTTCATAGCGGATGGAAAGGGGCATGTCTTCGGCGGGATATTCCGGGGTCGGCTCGTCCAGCGCCACGGTGATCCGGTCTCCCTCCTGAACCTGATAGTTGGTTCGCTCCGGCTTTCCATTGACCAGGATTTTTTCGTTCCACTTGAGCCGGTTCATAAGCCCCGAGGACATTCTCATTTCTCCCTTTAAAAAGTCAGAAAGTCGCCCCGTATGCTGTGCAATATGCTCCAGTTCCACAAAATCCCCTCTTTTTCCGATTTTCCGCTATTATATCATTCTTTGGGAAAATTGCAACCTTTGGTCATGGACCAGAATTCCAGCAGGGTAATAGTCAGAACCGGGGCCGCAATCATGCCTAAAATCCCCCACAGCTTATAGCCCGTATACATTGCCATCAGTGTCAGCAGAGGATTCAGTCCCAGCTGCCGTCCCAGGAGTCTTGGTTCCATACAGGAGCGAATCACAGAGGTCAGAACATACAGTGCCAAAAGCCCCAATCCCAGGGGGGTATCTCCCTGAAGCAGTGTCACCAGTCCCCAGGGCACCAGCACCGTCCCGGTGCCAAGCATCGGCAGAGCATCCACAAACGAAACCGCCAGCGCCACCAATATCCCATTTTTTACTCTCAGAATCAGAAATCCCGGGGTAAGAACCAAAAATGTAATGCCGATGAGCTTGCATTGCGCTTTAAACCAGCCACCTAAATTGGATCGCAAATTTTGCAGCACCGGAAACACCCGCTGAGCCCAGGCTGTGGGAAGTTTTTTTCTCAGCCATTGCCCCAAAAAAGGAAGACGGCTGGAAATCAGGAAGCTTGACACCACTGCCGTTCCCAAAAATACAAAGGTGTCCGGAAGCTGAAGCAAAATCCGGGAGGCAAGACCCAGAATTTTGCTGGTAGCTCCCTCCGCCAGGGCAGAGCCGCCGGAAAACAGTTCCTCAATGCTTGCTTTCAAATTTTTGTGCAGACGGCTGGGCGCCTTTTCCACCTGATCGTAAAGCCATCCCTTCATTCCCTCTGCCAGTCCGTCCAGTTCCTCTACCAGTGCAGGCAGAAGGTTCACCAGATGATCCAGCCCGCCCAGCACCAGCCTGGTCAGCACATAGGCCAGTACCAGCAAAAAGCCGTATACACCTAAAATGGATAAGGCCGTTGCCAGCTTAGGGGAGAGATGAAACCGGCGAATCAGGGCGTTGGCCAGAGGCAGCCCCGCCCAGGCCACTCCAAATCCCAGCAAAAACGGCAGCGCCAGAGGAAGTCCCCAGGGAAGAATCAGGATGATTGCAACCACTGCGACTCCGGGCAGTACATATCTTTTCATGTTTGAAGCTCCTCCCATGATACCTCCTGTATATAAAGCTTGCATTTTTTTCAAAATATGCTACAATGACTACGGGAACATTTCCTAAAAAACTGGTGAAAACGACAACAGGAGGGTGCCTCATGGCCAACATACCAAAGTATTACATTGTTGAATCCGCTGCCCTGCCCGAAGTGTTTTTAAAAGTGGCGGAAGCAAAGCGCCTCCTGGACACAGGGGAAGCCTCCACTGTGAACGACGCCACGCACATTGCTGGAATCAGCCGCAGTGCATTCTATAAGTATCGGGATTCTATTCTCCCTTTCCAAAATCTTATGGCAGGACGAATCATCACATTCCAGTTGACGCTCCACGATGAGCCCGGTATTCTCTCGTCTCTGCTTACCATTTTTGCCCAATGGAGCGCAAATATACTTACCATCAACCAAACAATTCCAACCAACGGCTGCGCCGGTGTCACCATCACCGCAGAAACCAACAATCTCAAGACCTCTCTGGAGGAGCTGCTTCGTCATCTGAATTCTCTTGTAGGTGTGGTTCGTGCCGAAATTCTGGCCGGTTAACGCAAGCTTTTCAGGGTGCTGTCTGCCTATGCAGGCGGCACCCTTTCTGATTTTTCCTATCAACAGCAAAACAGGGAATTTTCCGGTCCGGAAAATTCCCTGTTTTCTTATGTTCTTCGTTTTGCCAAGGGCGTGGAATGCTCCTGTGCATCCAAAAGCTCCACCAAAATGGCATTGCTGACCAGAAATCCCCGGGGTGTGAGGCGCCAGCGGGTACCGTCAAAGGCGGCCAGATCCTTCGCCCGATAGTTCTGCAAAAGGGCTTCCAACGGGGCAAAGGGCAGGAGAAACTGCTTCATATACTCCTCCGCCTCGATTCCTTCGGAAGTACGAAGCCGGAACATGAGATATTCTCCGGCCCTTTCACGGACAGGCACTTCCTGGCACTCAGACAGCACCGGCCCGCCTTCCTTCACCCCTTTGATATAGCTGTGAATGTCCGGCGCAATGGTAAAATGCTTTCCTGCAAAGTCCGAACTGGCCGCAGGTCCGAAGCCCAGGTATTCCTGCCCGGTCCAGTACTTTAGATTGTGCCTGGAGCGCAGACCCCGGCGGGCAAAATTGGAAATCTCATACTGCGCATAGCCCTGTTCCTTCAGAATCCTTACCGTGGACAGATACATATCCGCTTGAGCATCGTCATCCGGCAGGTTGGCCGCCTCTTTGTAGTTCCAAAGAGGGGTTCCTTCTTCCACCTTTAATCCATAGCAGCTTATATGCTCCGGCTGAAGCTCTACCACATGGGTAAGGGTCTTTTCCCAGTCTGTGAGAGTCTGGCCCGGAAGTCCATAGATGAGGTCCAGCGAGATGTTGCGAAAGCCCGCATTTCGGGCAAGCTCCACCGCCTGCACTGCCTGCCGATAGGAGTGGGGACGGCCCAGCTTTCTCAAAAGCTGGTCATCGTCGGTCTGAACCCCTAGAGAGATCCTGTTGAACCCCTCGGCCTTCAGCCGCTTCAGCAGCTTCTCATTCACAGAATCCGGATTGGCTTCAAAGGTGATCTCCGCATCGTTGGACACCGTAAATCGGCGGCGGATGGCATTGAGGATCTGCACAAGTCCTTCCGGCCCCAAATAGGTGGGGGTGCCTCCTCCAAAATAGATGGTGTCCACCAGATAGTTGGGCGCCAGGGCTCCGGCCTCTTTCATGTGGAGGCATACTGCCTCCAAATAATCCTCTGTCAGTCCTTTTTCCTTGGAGCCGCCCAATGAATAAAAGTCGCAATATTCACACTTGCTGCGGCAGAACGGAATATGGACATAGATTCCAAGAGGTGTTTTATTGTGTTTCTCTAGCATCAGCATGGTATTCAGTCCTCATCCAGTTTGAGCACTGCCATAAAAGCTTCGGAGGGAACTGCCACGGTACCAAAGGTACGCATCCGCTTCTTGCCTTCCTTCTGCTTTTCCAGCAGTTTCTTCTTTCTGGTGATATCACCGCCATAGCACTTGGCCAGAACATCCTTACGCAGGGCCTTGATGGTTTCTCTGGCAATGACCTTGCCGCCGATGGCTGCCTGCACGGGAATTTCAAACATCTGACGGGGAATGTTGTCTTTCAGCTTTTCACAGATTTTTCTTGCTCTGGGGTAGGCATTGTCCGCAAAGAGAATAAAGCTCAATGCGTCTACAATGTCGCCATTGAGAAGAATATCCAGCTTCACCAGCTTGCTGGGGCGGTATTCGTCCATTTCATAGTCCAAAGAACCATATCCCCGGGTTCTGGACTTCAGGGCGTCAAAGAAATCATAGATGATTTCATTCAGGGGCATTTCATAGTGGAGTTCCACACGGGTAGCATCCAGATACACCATGTCCTTAAACTCTCCGCGGCGGGCGGTACACAGATCCATGATATTTCCCACATATTCCTGTGGTGCCATGAGACTGGCCTTTACATAGGGTTCTTCCGCCAGCTCGATTTCCGCAGGGTCCGGGTAGTTGAGGGGATTGTCCACCATAACGACCTGTCCATCTGTTTTGGTAATTCGGTAGACAACATTGGGCGCCGTGGTAATGAGGTCCAGATTATACTCCCGCTCCAATCGCTCCTGGATGATCTCCATATGCAGAAGTCCCAGGAAGCCGCACCGGAAGCCAAAGCCCAGTGCAATGGAGCTTTCCGGCTCATAGGTCATAGAGGCGTCGTTCAGCTTCAGCTTTTCCAGGGCATCCCGCAGATCCTGATATTTAGAGCCGTCGGCAGGATATACGCCGGAATACACCATGGGCTGTACGGTACGATATCCGGGCAGCGCCTCCTTGGCCTGGTTGTTGGCATCGGTAACCGTATCGCCCACCCGGGTGTCGGACACGGTCTTAATGGAGGCGGTAAGGTAACCAACCTCGCCAGCTCCCAGCTCCTGGGTGGGCTGCAGCCCCAGAGGCTGCATGGAACCTACCTCCACTACCTTGTACACGGCACCGGTGGCCATCATTTTCACATCCATACCGGGCCGAAGAACGCCTTCTTTTACCCGCAGATAGACAATGACGCCCCGATAGGAATCGTACTGGCTGTCAAAAATCAGAGCCTGCAAGGGGGCGCTGCGGTCTCCCTTGGGAGCAGGAACATCTGACACGATGCGTTCCAGAACCGCGTGGATATTGATTCCGTTCTTTGCGGAAATCTCCGGGGAATCCTCAGCAGGAACACCAATGATATCCTCGATTTCCGCCTTGACCTCTGCGGGACGCGCGGCGGGCAGGTCGATCTTATTGATGACAGGAACGACCTCCAGACCCGCATCAATGGCCAGATAGGTATTGGCCAGGGTCTGGGCCTCCACCCCCTGAGAGGCATCCACCACCAGCACTGCGCCTTCACAGGCTGCCAGGGAGCGGGATACCTCATAATTGAAGTCCACATGGCCAGGGGTATCTATAAGATTCAGGTCATAGGTCTCGCCGTCATCGGCGGTATATTTCATGCGAACGGCCCGGGCTTTGATGGTAATGCCCCGTTCCCGCTCCAGATCCATATTATCCAGAATCTGATTTTCCATCTCCCGATGGTCAATGGCCTTGCACTCCTCCAGGAGTCGGTCTGCCAGAGTGGATTTGCCGTGGTCAATATGGGCTACAATAGAAAAATTACGAATTTTAGAAAGCTCAGTCACTTGCAGTCACCTCGGTGGTAAGCCCCAGCATAGGAGGGGCCGATTTTCCTTACTTTATCCAAATTATTATAAGGGATTCCAATAAAAAAGTAAACCGATTTCTTTGCATTTTCAGAAGAATCCCTGTACCGCCTCGCTTCATTCTTCCCACCCCTGCCATATCATTGGCATATCGGGAGAAATCCTTCAAAATGGTACCAAAACAGAAAAAATGCTGCCCTGCTTTTGGCAGGACAGCATTGGGATCACGGAAAAAATCAGGCCAGGGCAGCGGTGATAATAGCCATCTTGTAGACCTCTTCGGCGTTGCAGCCGCGGCTCAGGTCGTTGATGGGAGCATTCAGGCCCTGCAGGATGGGACCATAGGCCTCGTAACCGCCCAGACGCTGGGCAATCTTATAGCCAATGTTGCCGGCTTCGATGCAGGGGAAAATGAAGGTGTTTGCCTGACCGGCAACGGGGGAACCCTTGCACTTGGTAGCGGCAACAACAGGGGAAACGGCAGCATCAAACTGCAATTCGCCATCCACAGCCATCTCGGGTGCCAGCTTCTGGGCCTCGATGGTGGCATCGTGGCTCAGCTGCACAGTGCCGCCCTTGCCGGAGCCCTTGGTGGAGAAGCTCAGAATTGCGACCTTGGGATCAATGCCGAAGACCTTTGCAGTGTTGGCAGTCTCAACAGCAACCTCTGCCAGCTTCTGAGCGGCGGAAACCACCACATTGCCTTCCTTGTCCACGGTATCCTGGTAATCGATGTTAATGGCGCAGTCGCCCATAGCCAGCTTCTCCTCGCCACGAACCAGGATGAAGCAGGAGGACACCAGGTGAGCCCCCTTCTTGGTCTTCACCAGCTGCAGAGCGGGACGCACGGTGTCGGCGGTGGAGTAGGTAGCACCGCCCAGCAGAGCGTCAGCATAGCCCATCTTTACCAGCATGGTGCCGAAATAGTTGCCCTTGGACAGAGCGGCACGGCAATCCTCATGGGACATCTTGCCCTTACGCAGCTCCACCATCTTCTCAACCATCTCATCCATCTTGTCGTAGGCAGCGGGATCCAGAATCTCCACGCCCTCGATATTGAAGTTACCGGCAGCGGCAGCGGCCTTTACTTCCTCTACATTGCCCACCAGAATGGGGGTCAGAAAACCGCCCTTGACCAGACGGTCGGTAGCTTCCAGAATCCGGGCATCAGGGCCCTCAGTAAAGACAATCTTGCGGGGATTGGCTTTCAGCGTTTCAATCATAGCATTGAACATGTCAAATTCCTCCATATTTCGTGTATTGGGACGTGGACCGCCCCGCCCTCTCAGTATGATTATACTACTAATCGCAAGCCGGTACAAGGGTCAATCCGGAAATATTTCCAAATTTGTTCCCTGATTTCTCCCTTTTCCCTTGAAAAATATCCTCCCCCCACCCTTGCACCCGTGTTGTTTTCCTGATATAATAGCGGGAGTTGCTGTAGAAGGAGGGATAACCACATGCCGGAAGAACATTCTCATTCCCATGACCACCCCCATGACCATCCCCATGACCATTGCCATGATCCAAATCATCCCCACGGTCATGTCCACGAGAATCAAAAGGCGGTGGTGAATCGCTTAGCTCGTGCCATCGGTCATCTGGGAAAAGTCAAGCGCATGGTAGAAGAGGGGTATGACTGCTCTGAGGTTCTCATGCAGCTTGCCGCCGTCCGGGCCGCTCTGGACAATACCAGTAAGGTGATTCTCCGGGATCACATGCAGCACTGCATTGTAGATGCGGTTGTTGCAGGGGACAAGCAGGCCATTGACGACCTGTGCCATGCCATTGACAAACTCATGAAGTAAGGAGCTTCCTATGAACTTAAAAACCTGCCGCCGCATTATCAGCGTCCTTTACATTCTCTGCTTCGTGCTTGTGATGGCCAGTGTTTTCGTTGAAAATCACATGTTCAAAATGGGACTTCTGGGTGCCGGTCTTGCCATGGTTGCCATTATTGTGGTTATGCGGGACAAATTTTGGCGCTGTCCCAAATGCGGCGCCATGCTGCCCAAGGGGCTCAAAAGCCACTGCACCAGATGCAGCTGGAAATTCCAATAACCTTTCTGTCAGACAGAGCCTGTCCGCCATTGGCGGGACCGGCTCTGTTTTGTTTTTCAGAAGTCAAATCAGGAGCCGTTTCCCTGCACGGGAAACGGCTCCTGGCTGTATCGTACATTTTTGACCCTTATAGTTCTTCGTACGAGTTTCTTTCATAGGTGCTCTGCACATATTTCTGATACCAAAGATCATCATATAGCTCGGACCCCGGAGTAAACGGGCAGCCCTGAAACAGGTCTACCGCCAGCTCTTCCATGATTTCCCGGAGCTCCAGCGGCTCCAGATAGAATTCCGGAATTCCGTCAATGCCCGCCTGGGCCCCTAACAGCGCACCTACCACAGCCCCCACTGCGGCACTTTCTCCGCTGTGGTTCACTGCCGCTACAATGCCTCTGTCATAATCGCCGGGATGTCTCAGACAGATATAGCAGGCACTGGCTAAAATCCCTGCCGCATCTCTGGGCCGCAGCAGCTCCATGACCTCCTGGCTGGTTCTGGGATCATTGGCCAGGTCTGCCGCCTGGGCAATCCGATCCCGGAGCTGGACAAAGCTGGGGTATTTTTTCCCAAACTGCCGCTGGGCAGCTGACAACGTCATGAGCAAATGATTGCGGAAGCTGTCCGTCCGGTCATAAATGATCCGGTTCAACAGTCCCGTCAGGATTGCCGCAGGAAGAAATCCCAGAGGATCTCCCTGGGTCAAAGCAGCGCTTTCCGCGCCCAGCAGGCAGATTTCCTCTCTTCTCATGTCCTTAGGGCTGAGAAACAGGCCTATGGGAATGCATCTGGTCAGTCCTGCCGATCCCTGAGAGCGGTTTACAGGGTCATCCATGGTCCCCGGTGGATTGTGCATCAAGGCAAAGGGAACCCCGGGATCGGAGCACCGTCTGGCATACAGTTCCTCCACCTGGCACAGCCAGGCATAGGGCTTATGATGCAGATCGGTCCTCACTCGCTGGGTTCGGACCCAATCCCGGTAGAAAATTAAAAGATAATTGACATATGGTGCCATATTTCCCCGGAGTGCCCCTCTGGTCGCACCAAACAGCAGACCATTGGCTGTGAACATTCCAAGCTGGGTATGGCTGGAAATGGGGGCGATCCCGTTCAGGGTATCATACCCGCGGATTCCATCGGGGCCATAGCGTGTATGGATCTCATCCAAACGCAGGGCATCCACGCAATACCCAAGGGCATCGCCCGCTGCACTGCCAAGAAGGCAGCCACGAATCTGATCTTGCTTGCGTCCCATCCTTGTCTCCTCTTTTAAGGGTTCTGCTCTAAATAAATCAGCAGAACGGCAATATCCGCTGGGCTCACACCGGAGATTCTTCCTGCCTGTCCGATGGATGCAGGACGGATTTCCGAGAGCTTCTGTCTGGCCTCCAGCCGGAGGCCGCCAATGCTGTTATAATCCAGGTCCATGGGAAGCTTGCGGGACTCTTCCCGCTTAAACTCCTCTACCTGTTTTTGCTGTCTTGCCAAGTACCCTGCATATTTCAGCTGGATTTCCACCTGCTCCGTCACGGCAGGGGAGAGCTGAGGTCTATCCGGGTCAAAAGGAGCAATGTCACTGTAGTGGATCTGCGGGCGGCGGATCAGGTCTGCCAGTCTGGCAGATCCTTTCACCGGGGCGGTTTCTGCTCCGGCCAGCATTTCATTGAGGGCCTTGGACTCTGCCACACCGGTGGACTCCAGGCGGCGCAGCTCCCGGCGCACGGCTTCATATTTCTCCTCCACCTGCGCCAGCCTTTCCTGAGAAACAAGGCCGATTTTTGCTCCCGTGGGAGTGAGCCGCTGATCTGCATTGTCCTGCCGATGGAGCAGGCGATATTCTGACCGGCTGGTCATGATCCGATATGGTTCATTGGTTCCTTTGGTCACCAGATCATCGATCAGTGTTCCAATGTAGCACATGTCCCGGGTCAGGATCATAGGCTCTTTTCCCTGTATTTTCAGAGCGGCATTGATGCCCGCCACCAGCCCCTGTGCAGCTGCCTCTTCATATCCGGAAGTACCGTTGAACTGCCCCGCTCCATAAAGCCCCTTTACCGCTTTGCATTCCAGCGTGGGAAGCAGCGCCAAGGGATCGATGCAGTCATACTCAATGGCATAGGCCGGGCGCATGATCTGAACATGCTCCATTCCCGGAACCGTCCGCAGCATTTTTTCCTGGACCTCCAAAGGAAGGCTGGAAGAAAAGCCCTGCAAATACAGCTCTTCGGTATTTTGCCCCGTGGGCTCCACAAAAATCTGGTGCCGCTCCTTATCCGGGAAGCGGACCAGTTTAGTTTCAATGCTGGGACAATATCTGGGTCCAATGCCCTGAATGGTGCCGTCATAAAGCGGGCTTTGCTCCAAATTATCCAGAATCACCTGATGGGTGTTTTGGTTGGTGTAGGTGAGATAGCACACCGCCTGGTTATTGACAGGCTCTTTGGTGGAAAAGGAAAAAGGCTCCGGCTTGCTGTCTCCCGGCTGCAGCTCCATTTTGGAAAAATCTATGCTGCGGCGGTTCACTCTGGGTGGGGTTCCGGTCTTGAATCTTCGCATGGGAAGACCCAACGCCCGAAGGTTCTGGGTAAGGCCCGTGGCGCTGTGCATGCCGTCGGGGCCCGAGGCAATGACACAACTTCCCGTGATGATGGTGGACTCCAAATAGGTGCCCGTTGCCACAATCACAGCCTTTGCCCCATACCGGGCGCCAAACTGGGTCACAAGGCCGGTGACATTTCCGTTTTCTGTGGTAATCTCCGTTACCATAGACTGCACCACATCCAGATTTTCCTGGCATTCCAGACAGTGCTTCATATACTCCTGATATTTTCTGCGATCTGCCTGGGCCCGCAGAGAATGGACCGCAGGACCCTTACCCCGGTTCAGCATACGGTACTGAATACAGCAGGCATCTGCGGCCTTTCCCATCTGTCCGCCCAGAGCATCCAGCTCCCGAACCAGGTGGCCTTTCCCTGTGCCACCGATGGCCGGATTACAGGGCATATTTCCGATGGCATCCAGGTTGATGGTAAATACCACCGTGCGGCAGCCAAGACGCGCAGCAGCCAAAGCAGCCTCGATTCCGGCATGGCCCGCACCAATTACAGCAATATCATATTCTCCGGCAAAATAGGCCATGGGAACTCCTTCTTTCAACATAACACTAATTGTTAATTATATCAAATGCTATTAAGGATTACAAGCAAAAGTATTGCAATTCCTTCTGATTTGCAAATGACAGCGTGTTTTTGCACGCAGCCGTCCATTGCGATCCCTTTTGCCGAAACGGGGCCGCCTCAAGGTTTCTTGAGGCGGCCCCGGAATCTTATTCGGTTTCTTCTTTCTTTTCTTCCTGCTCCTGGGAATCGATACGCTCTACGCCGATGACCTGGCTTTCGCCCTCCACCCGCATGAGGATCACGCCCTGGGTATCCCGCTTGTACACATTGATGTCTGACGCAGGCATACGGATGATGACACCGCCGGACTCAATGAGCATCACATCATCTTCCTCGCCCACTACCCGGCAGCCTGTAACCAGACCGGTCTTAGGAGTGATGTTGTAGTTCTTGAGGCCCTTGCCGCCACGGCTCTGAGGCTGACGACTGCCGTCCTCGGCCCGGCGGAGGTAGTCTTCCAGTTCCGTACGCTTGCCATAGCCGTTTTCGGTGACTGTCAGCAAGCACTTGCCGTCCTCGGCCCGCTCGGCACCAACCACATAGTCTTCCTTGGACAATGTAATGGCTTTGACACCGGCCGCTTCTCTGCCCATGGGCCGCACATCGGTTTCGCTGAAGCAGATGGCCATACCCTGGGCGGTTGCCAGGACAATTCGGTCCTGTCCGGTGGTGCGCATAACGGAAATCAGGTGATCGCCTTCCTCCAGACTGAGGGCGCGGATGCCTGCTTTCCGGTTGGTGTCAATGACATTCATGGAAAGGCGCTTGACGGTGCCGTTTCTTGTGACCATGACCAGATACTCTTCCTCCGGGAACTCCCGGGTCAGCAGCATTGCAGTGACCTTTTCACCAGGCTCCAGAGGCAGTACATTCACAATGGCCGTGCCTCTGGCGGTGCGGGAGGCCTCAGGGATCAGGTAGCCCTTCTTCTTGTGCACTCTTCCCATATTGGTAAAGAACAGGAGATAGTCGTGGGTAGAGGCCACAAAAATGCTCTTGACATAGTCCTCTTCCTTGAGGTTCTGCCCGTTGACGCCTCTGCCGCCTCTTCTCTGGCTGCGGTAGGTATCCACGGGCATCCGCTTGATATAGCCCTGACTGGACAGGGTATAGCAGCAGTCCTCTTCTTCGATGAGGTCCTCCACATCGATCTCGTTCTCTACATCCTGAATTTCGGTCTTTCTTTCATCGCCGTACTTGTCCCGAATGGCAATAAGCTCCTCTTTCAGGATGGATTTTACCAGATCCATGTCCTGGAGCACCCGCTGATAGTAAGCAATCCGCTCTTCCAGCTCGTTATACTCCGCCTGAAGCTTCTCCCGGTCCAGTCCCTGCAGACGCTTCAGCTGCATGTCCAGAATGGCCTGCGCCTGTACCTCAGACAGGCCAAAGCGTTCCATGAGCTTTTCTCTTGCATCGTCGTAAGAACTGCGGATAATGCGGATCACTTCGTCAATGTTATCCTGGGCAATCAGCAGACCTTCCAGCAGATGAGCCCGCTCCTGTGCCTTGCGCAGGTCAAACCGGGTACGGCGGATGATAATTTCCTCCTGGAAGGACAGGTACTCATCCAGAATCTCACGCAGAGACAATACTTTGGGCTGGGACTGATTCTTTACCAGGGCCAGCATATTGATGGCAAAGGTGGTTTGCAGCTGAGTCTGGGCAAACAGCCGGTTCAGAACCACCTGGGCATTTGCATCCCGCTTCAGCTCAATGACGATCCGCATGCCGGTCCGGTCGGATTCGTCCCGGATGTCGGAAATTCCCTCCAGACGCTTGTCATTGACCTGGTCTGCCATGCTCTTAATCAGCATCCGTTTATTGACTTGATAGGGGATCTCCGTCACAATGATTCTGGTGCGGTTCTGGCTGAACTCCTCAAAATGAGTTCTGGCCCGAAGGGTCAGACGGCCCTTGCCGGTGGCATAGGCCGCACGGATGCCGGCTCTGCCCATAATCATCGCCTTGGTAGGGAAGTCCGGGCCCGTAATGTGCTCCATAAGGTCATAGAGGGTACACTCCGGGTCATCCAGAATGCAGATACAGGCGTTGATGACCTCCGTCAGGTTATGGGGCGGAATGTTGGTTGCCATGCCTACGGCAATGCCGGAAGAGCCGTTTACCAGAAGATTGGGGAAACGGCTGGGCAACACTCTGGGTTCTTTCCGTGTTTCATCGAAGTTGGGGTCCCAGTCTACGGTCTCCTTGTCGATGTCACGAAGCATCTCATTGGAAATTTTAGAAAGTCTGGCCTCCGTGTAACGATAGGCAGCCGGGGGGTCTCCGTCTACGGAACCGAAGTTGCCGTGACCATCCACCAGCATATACCGCATGGAAAAGTCCTGGGCCAAACGGACCATTGCGTCATAAACAGAGGCGTCACCATGGGGGTGATACCGTCCCAAAACATCACCCACACAGGTGGCGGACTTCCGGAAGGGTCGGTCGGAAGTCAAATTATCCTCGTACATGGCATAAAGAATCCGGCGGTGGACCGGCTTCAGACCGTCTCGCACATCGGGCAGGGCCCGTCCTACAATAACGGACATGGCATATTCCATGTAACTGGTTTTCATTTCGCCTACAAGCTCAGAGTTCACAATGGCCTGCTCGGGGAACATAATATCCTCTGGCTTATAGTCTTTTTTATGTTGTGCCAAGTAAATGCCTCCTCTTTGATCTGTGGAGCGGGGCAGGCCCCACTCGCCAGACAACGATTCGCAGGGTCGTTACGATTTTATCTCATGGCAATCCAGCCCCAGAGGCCGGATTACCCGCAATATATTCTCTAAAATAGTTCGTATCCCTTTTAATTTCAGTTGATTTGACTGTTTTTTCTTATTTTTCTTGGTCTTATCAGCTTTACAGAAATTTTGCTTAATAATCCAGATTTGCCACATACTTGGCATTTGTCTCAATGAATTCTTTTCTGGGCTCTACTTTTTCTCCCATGAGAAGGGTGAAAATTTCATCCGCCCGGACTGCATCATCCAGTGTGATCCGCTTGAGTGTACGGCGTTCTGGGTCCATGGTGGTCTCCCACAATTCATGGGGATCCATCTCACCAAGACCCTTGTTCCGAGAAATGTCTACCTTGGCGTTGGGGTTATCTCCACGCATTTCCGCAGAAATCTGATCCCGCTCCCCATCGGTAAAGGCATAGCGGGTGGTTTTACCCCGAACCAGCTTGTAAAGAGGCGGCATGGCAGCATAGACATAGCCATGGTCAATCAGAGGGCGCATGAAACGGAAGAAGAAGGTGAGAAGCAGCGTCCGGATGTGAGAGCCGTCCACATCGGCATCGGCCATAATAACCACTTTGTGATAGCGGAGCTTGCTGATGTCAAATTCCGCACCGATTCCGGCGCCCAGGGCCGTGATGACAGGCTGGAGCTTGTCATTTCCGATGACCTTGTCCTCTCGTGCCTTTTCCACATTCAGCATCTTACCCCACAGGGGCAAAATGGCCTGGAACCGAGAGTCCCGTCCCTGGGTGGCGGAGCCGCCGGCGGAGTCACCCTCGACGATGTAAAGTTCTGTCAAAGTGGGGTCCGATTCGTTGCAGTCCCGAAGCTTATCCGGCATGGCTGCACCGCCCAGTGCGGTTTTCCGCCGGATGGAATCTCTGGCCTTCTGGGCTGCGGCTCTGGCCCGGTTTGCGGTCATGGCCTTGTCCAAAATTGCTTTGGCAGTCTGAGGATGCTCTTCCAGATAGGTGGCCAGCTGCTCGGAGACAATGGAATCCACCAGGGTTCTGATATAGGCGTTGCCCAGCTTTGCCTTGGTCTGGCCCTCAAACTGGGCATCCGTGAGCTTTACGGAAATGATTGCCGTAATTCCTTCCCGGCAGTCCTCGCCCTGCACCCGGTCATCGCCCTTGATGGCGCCGCTCTTGATTCCGTAGGCATTGATGGCTCGGGTCAGAGCTGCTTTAAAGCCGGTTTCATGCATACCGCCTTCCGGGGTATGGACATCGTTGGCAAACGACAGAATAAACTCGGAAAATCCGTCGTTATACTGAATGGCCACCTCCGCGGAGGCGTCGCCCTTTCTGCCGCTCATATAGACCACATCCCCGTGAATGGGGTTCTTGTTTCGGTTGCACCAGGTGGCAAACTCCCGGATGCCGCCTTCATAACACATGGTTTCCTGGGGGCCGTCCTCCACTCTGGCATCCCGGATGGAAATGGAAAGACCTGCATTGAGGAAGGCCTCTTCCCGCATTCTGGTGTGGAGGGTCTCATAGTCATAAACCACCGTGTCAAAAATTTCCGGGTCCGGCTGGAAGGTGACTTCCGTTCCGGTCCGGTCCGTGGTGCCCACAATGGTCATTTCCTGGGTAATGGCACCCCGGGCAAACTTCATTTCATAGATCTGGCCGTTTTTGTGGACCCTAACCCGCACCCACTGGGACAAAGCGTTCACCACGGAGGCGCCCACGCCATGCAGGCCGCCGGACACTTTATAGCCGCCGCCGCCGAATTTACCGCCGGCGTGAAGCACCGTATAGACCACCTCCAGGGCAGGCCGTCCTGTCTGAGGCTGGATATCCACGGGGATGCCGCGGCCGTCATCGGTGACGGTGATGGATTCCCCGGGGTTGATGGTGACGGTGATGTGTTTGCAATAGCCGGCCAGCGCCTCGTCAATGGCATTATCCACGATCTCATAGACCAGATGGTGCAGACCGGAGACGGAGGTAGAGCCGATATACATACCCGGACGCTTTCTAACAGCCTCCAGGCCCTCCAGCACCTGAATTTGTGCCGCATCATATGCGGTTTCTACTTTAGTGACATGCAATTCGTCAGACATAAACTGTCCTCCTAGTGTTTGGCTGGTTTACATAAAACAAATCATTATTTTTTGGTTTACATAATCCTTGTTTATCAATTCTTCTCTGAAATACTCCCTTTTTCGATGTGAAAAGAGGTTCCGATTTTTGTCAGTCGTCCGGGCTCACAGCAGGTGATGAAGACCTGTCCCGACTGGATCTGATTCAGGACAAAGTCCTGACGGCCCGGGTCCAGCTCGGACAGAACATCATCCAGCAGAAGGACCGGTTCTTCTCCCGTATCCCGACGGAATAATTCCCGTTGGGCCAGCTTTAAACTGATGGCAGCAGTGCGAGTCTGCCCCTGCGAACCATAGCTTTTGAGACTGAGTCCCTCTAAAGTGGCATCAAAATCATCTTTATGGGGACCCGTTAAACATTGGGCAGATTCCAGCTCTCCCTGATAATGGGACTGTAAATGTGCAAACAGTTCCTCTTCCAGCCGAGAAACCGGGGCAAATGGGTCTGAAATTGTGGAAACTGTCCGATAGGGGATCTCCAGGGTTTCCCGCCCGCCGGAAAATTCCCGGTGAAATTTGGTTGCTTCCTGGCCCAAACTCTGAAGATATCTGGCCCGGTAAGAAATGAGGATGGCGCCAACCTGGCATAGTCTCTGGGAATACTCCGGCAGCACCTGCAAAAGCGAGGGATTTTCATACCGGGAACGAAGAATCCGGCTTTTTTGTTCCAAAATCCGGTTATATTCCTGTAAAGCCGCCTCATATCTGGGTCTTAACTGGCAAAGTCCCTGATCCATCAGCCGGCGGCGGGCGCTGGCTCCGGCCTTCAATACCAGCAGATCCTCAGGGCAAAACAGCACCGTAGTGAGAACCCCCATCAGTTCCGCCTGTGTTTTCCGTTTGACCCCATTCAAAAATAGCTGCCTGGATTTTCTCCCGGAAAACAGCACTGCCCGCAAGGTCTGCTGCCGCTGCTGATCTGTGACCGTGCAGCTGAAATCTGCAAACTCTGCCCCAAAACGAATCAGTTCCGCCTCTTTTCTTGTGCGAAAACCGTGACCTGTGGATAAATAATAGATGGCCTCCAAAAGGTTTGTTTTTCCCTGGGCATTTTCCCCCAGGATTAAATTGACCCCTGGGGAAAACTCCAGATATGCCTGTTCATAATTCCGAAAGCCTCGCAAAGTGAGGCTGTCAAGCCTCATATTCTGTCACCTCAAAGGTGTTGCCGTTCCAGGTTGCCGTGTCGCCGGGGCGCAGTTTTTTTCCACGCATGGTGCACACCTCTCCATTGACCAAAACCTGGCCTTCCTGAATGATGGCCTTGGCAATTCCGCCGGATGATACCACATCTGCCAATTTCAGCAATGCTTCCAGCCGAATAAACTCCGTATTGATGGGAATTTTCTTATTCATGGCTAAAATTCCTCCTTAGTTGCTCCGCAGCCGGACCGGCAGAACCATATAGGCAAAGTCATCTTCCTCACGAACCGGGGTGAAAACAATGGGACTCAGACCGTTTTTCAGTTCCAGACAAACTTCTTCACTGGGAACCGCCCGAAGTGCATCTGCCAGATACCGACAGTTGAAGCCGATTTCCAGTTCCTGACCGTTGCCGGCCATTGCGCACTGATCCTCTGCAGCTCCGATGGTGGTGGTGGTACGGAAAGAGGCCATATTATCTCCAAAAACGCAGCGAACGGGACTTTTTACTTTCTCGGTTACAATGAGGCCCACACGATCAATGGTGGCAGCCAGATCGGACACATTTGCAACCAATTTGATGGGGCAGTCCGTAGGAACGACCCGGCGCCAGTCCAAAAAGTCACCTTCCAGCAGACGGCAGACCAAAGTTGCATTGCCTATTTCAAACAAAATATGCTTAGGACCAAGGGTAAATGTCACATTTCCCTCTTCTCCCAGGATTTTTTCTACTTCTTTTAGTGCCGCAGCAGGTACCACGAAATGCATGGTTCTTCCCACGGGAGTTTCAGGATGATAGGTCTGTCTGGCCAGACGGTATCCGTCCACCGCCACCACAGAAATGGTGCCGCCTTCCACTTCAAACAGGCAGCCCGTGTGAATGGGGCGGCTCTGATTCTCGGAAACCGCAAAAATGGTGCTGCCGATCATTTCCCGCAGCTTTTTCTGGGGCATGGAAACACCGTTTCGGTTTTCCACATCGGGAAGTTCGGGATAATCTTCGGCATTGCTGGCGGAAATATTGAAGTTGGAGTGTCCGGCTTTTATAAACACCTTATAATTTTCATCCACATAGACGGAAACGGGACCTTCCGGCATCCGGCGGACAATGTCAAACAGTAGCCGGGCAGGCATGATGCAGGCGCCGGTTTCCAGAATATCTGCTTCGGCAGAAACCGTAATTGCAGTTTCCAGGTTAAAACCGGTCAGCTGCAGATCCATTCCGGCCCGGAAAAAGATGCCTTCAATAGCAGGAAGGGTGCTCTTTTGCGCCACGGTACGGCTGGCCACGGAAATGGCCGCCACTAAAGAACTTTTTTCACAGGTAAACCTCATAGAGCGTTCTCCTTCGATCCAAAATTCTCCCTATTTTTATAAACAGAGAGATAGAAATGTAGTAGCAATAGTAGTAGGGGAAAGTTATGTGGAAAACCACCTCCAGCCCTTGAAAATCAAGGCCTGCGTCTCCACAGAAAATTGTGGATAAAAATAGGGTTTTCCACAGGGGCTGCGGAAAAATTTTGGTGGAACAGTTGTCCACAGAAAAGTTTTCCTTTATCCACTGTGGGTTGTGGATAAAGTTTAGGGTATTATGACCCTGTGTCCACAGCCGCTGTTGAAAAAACGGCTCTTACAGAGACGAGTTGATATTGGCGGTAATATCCCGCACGGTGGCCTGAAGGGGAGAGGAGGGAGTTTTCAGATTCATTTCCACCTTGCGGATGGAGTGCAGAACCGTAGAGTGATCCCGTCCGAATTCCCGTCCGATTTCAGGCAGGGACAAATTGGTGAGCTGGCGGATGAGATACATTGCAACCTGACGAGCTTCGGCAGTTCCCTTATTTTTCAGGGTGCCCCGAATCACTGATTCATCAATGGAATAGAATCGGCTGACCTGATTGATAATGAGAGAAGGAGTGGGAACGGCGTTGCCCTCCACCTTAAACATATCACTGATGGCGCGGGAAACATTAGGAAGATCCAGAGGCATATCATTCAAATCACGATAGGCCAGAATTTTCTTCACGGTGCCCTCAATCTGTCGGACATTGTTGGTAATATTGTTGGCAATATAGTCACAAATATCGTCGCTGAGGTCCAATCCCAGAGAAACGGCCTTGTTTTTCAGAATTGCCATACGGGTTTCGTAGTCCGGAGGCTGGATATCGGCCAAAAGACCCCATTCAAAACGGGTCCGAAGACGATCTTCCAGGGTGAGCATATCGCTGGGCTTCCGGTCGGAGGTCATAACGATCTGCTTATGCGCTTCGTAAAGCTGATTGAATGTGTGGAAGAATTCTTCCTGGGTACTTTCTTTACCGGCGATGAACTGAATATCATCGATCAGAAACAGATCCGCTTCCCGGTATTTGTTACGGAATTCTACATTTTTACCTGTCTGCAATGCGCTGATGAGTTCGTTGGTGAATTGATCGCCCTTAATATACACTACTTTATAATCAGGATTTTTTCTTCTCAATTCATTGGCGATTGCATACAAAAGGTGGGTTTTACCCACGCCGGCAGGGCCATGGATAAACAGAGGGTTGTAGATCTGACCGGGGTTGTTGGCTACAGCAATGGCGGCACTGTGGGCGAATCGGTTGGAGGAACCAACCACGAAATTGGTGAAGGTAAACTGGGGGTTAAAGCTCATGGAAGTATTGCTTTTTCCCTTGGACTTATAGGCTGCCAGCTCCTCGGGCCCGAAGACTTCCAGACTGACATCGGAGTTAAAAATCTCCTTCATGGCGTCTTTAATATAGTCGGGACAACGCTTCAAGATAATCTCTTTGCGAAAATCGGAGGCTGTGAATAAAATCAGCTTGTCCTCAGTGAGCTCCACCACTTCTGCGTCTTCAAACCAGCTGGAAACAACAGCGGGAGTCAACCGATTCTCCAAATGATTCAGAACCTTTGCCCAGACATAGGCGGATGAATACATACAACGGGGCTCCTCTCTCTATGATGGTTGTGGTATAATTGTGGATAAGATGTGCACAGAAAAATTGAAATAAATTCTCACCCTATATACTACCATAGGGAACCAAAAAAAACAAGGCACATGGAGGTAGACACAGTACTTAAAAAGAATTCCACAGGCTCTGTGGAATTTATTACAATCCCCCAAAAAGGCCTGAAAAAATGCCGTGAACAGAGAAAATCCACGGGTTTTATACAGAAGATACCAAATGGCCCGGCTCCGGTACACTGTGGAAAATAAAGCAGGGATTTTTGTGGAACATTGTGGAAAAATCGCCTGCAATGGATCCGGCAGGAAACGAGGCTCCTGTAAATCGGTGCGCAAAACGGCCCCACACGCCTGGTGGTGTGAGGCCGGAGAATACAAAATGAAGCGCAGGGGAAAAAGACAAAACAGGCGGCCGGTCTATGAAAAACACAGAAGCTGCATTACTTCTCCTTCAGCCTTTCCGATGTATTCCAGTCGCCAACCACCTCATTGATGGTACTGACGCTTACAAATGCTTCGGGATGGACCTTGTGAATGTGTTCCATCAGTTGTCCGTATTCGCTGTTGGTCAAAATGGAGACGACGGCATGGCGTTCCTTTCGGCCGTAAGCACCCTGGGCATCATAAAGGGTTGCACCACGATTGAGTACACGGTTGATATAATCCGTCAGTTCGTCTTCCTTGTCCGTTAAAATGCATACCTGCTTTTTTTGAGAAGAATTACTGATGTATGCGTCAATCACCAGACCGCTGAAGTAGGTGCCGAGAATGCCGATCACCACGGTTTTGGAATCATAAACGAAGATGCTGCACAGCACCGTTATAATGCCCAGCAATGCGACGCCCTTTCCCACATCCAGGTGAACATATTTATTGAGCACCTTTGCCAGAACATCCAGTCCGCCGGAGGAAGCATTGGCATTGAACAGCATCACAATGCCGATACCGATGATGATGACACAGCAAAGAGTGTCTAAAACCATATCGTTGGTAAGAGAGGAAAAATTCGGAAAAAGCTGCTCGAATACAAACAGAAAAACAGGCTGTAAAATGGCGCTGCATACTGTTTTTAATCCGAATTCTTTTCCAAAAAAGAGAAAACCGATTATGAGAAAACAGATATTCAGTATCAGGGTCATGACGGAAAGAGACACGGGAATAAAGTTGATCAAAATGACTGCAAGGCCGGTGACACTGCCCAGAACAATATTGGAAGGAGCCATGAAAAAGTGGACCGCAACAGCCACCAATAAACTTCCAAGGATGATCAGGCAGTAGTCCCGTATAATGGATTTTGTAGATTGTTTCACGGTGGAGACCTCCTTATAAAAAATGAGAAGACTAATAATAATTTATTATACAGTATAAGAAATAAAATTGCACCCCCTAAAAAGAAAAAATAATTCACAAATTATTTTTGTATCAATTAGTTAGAAAATCTCGTTAAAAACAAATAAAAGCCCGCTATATATCAGAATAATATAGCGGGCTTTTATTTTGATGCAACAAAAGTGTACAAACGAATGTGAAAATTTTATCATTCTAAGGAGATTCCAACACATTGAGGAACGGAAAGTGCACTCAGTTTTTGCAAAATAGTACCGTCCTGTGCCAAAGAAAAACACAGAATTTCGTTGGATGTTCGATTGGAACACAGAAGAAATGGGCAGCCTGGAACCAGTGCCAGATCCCAGGGATCGCATCCGTGAGAGTCCATATGCTGAAGAATGTGCGGGGAATCTCCCGAGACCTGAACCACCACAATGAGATTCGCACCTCGCACGGAAAGATAGAGTGTTTTTTCGTCTGCGGACAGTCGGATGGCGGCAGCCTGGGCATGGGGAAACGCTCCTTCCGGCAAAAGCGGACACACATGGTCCAAGGTGAACTCCAGCCCATCCACCCGATAGGTGAAAAGCTCATTGCTTGTTTCACTGACCAGATAAAATCTGGTGTGGTCTGCATTAAAAACGCCGTGACGAGGGCCGGTACCGGCAGGAAACTCCAGCTGCTTTACCGGTGCATCCTCCCGATCCAGATCAAAAATACGGATTTGATCCAGGCACAGACAGGGGACCAGAAGAAAATGGTCATGAAACAGAACCTGATGGCAACCGGCTTCCTTTTCCACAAAAATCCGACGCATTTGCTTGAGCTTTCCCTCATGCACCTGATAAATCAGAACATGTCCGTCGTGATAGTTGGCGGTATAGATACACCCCCTGTGCCAGGTGAGAAAGCAGGAGGTGACATTCTCTGTCAGAACCCGATCCGGCACCGAGCCCTGAATGGATGCGGTGTCGATCAGAGCAAGTCCTGCTTTGCCGTTCATTTCTGTCAGAGTGGCCAGAAGGCCGCCGCACCAAGCGGAATATTTTGTGTTGGTCTGGGCATATACAAGCTGCGCATTGCTGAGAATACCGGTGTTTGTGTCCAATGTAAAACGATAGGTACCCGGAGCTTCCGAGGAGGAATAGGTACCCACATACCCAAAAAGATCAGACATGGCATGTTTCCTTTCTGTATGAAAACGGGGCGGATGGCTCCGCCTTATGGTGAAAGAAAATGCCTCCCAGTGGGGGAGGCATTTTTTGTTATGCCTTGGGATGCAGGGGCTGACCATCTCGCTCACGCCACATTGCACCCAGTGCGGGATAGTCAATGGTGCCGGTTTCCATATACCGAAACAGCAGTTCCTTCATTCGCTGCCCCCAGGTGCCGCGAATGGAGTCCACAACCCCCCAATAGGATTCACTGAGCTCCAGCAGACGACAGCCGGATAAGAGCTGAATCAAAGTTTCATCCTCCGGGGTTTGGGGCATACAGGGACCATTGGCTTCCCGGTATCCCTGGAAGAAGGCGGCTTCTGCTTTTGGGAATGTTTCGGCATCATAAAAATTGAACAGGAAAAAGCGGAATCCATAAAACTCCAAAGCGGCCGGAGCGGCCTGAGAGGATTCCAGATCGAAATAGCCGCTGGGAATTCCCTTTTGGTCTACAAAATAGTTGCGTCCGTGCATATCGGTAAAGACCATAACCGGGCGGCATTTGTCCGTCTCCAACCCGGGACGCAGGGCATGGAACTGACGCTGGAAGAAATCACGAATTGTTTCCGCTTCCTTCTCGGAGAAGGTTCCTTTTTTGACACCCCGTGCAATACGCATTTCCACAACTGCACCGAATCGGTCTGCAAAGTTGGCCCAGCCCGGTTCAATGCAGTCTTTATCAATGATATCGCCAAAGGATGGGAAGGACACAGAGCGGTGAAGTTTGCCGAAATCTCGGCCCAAAGCCCGCAAACTTTCCAGATAAGGCTCTAAACGGTAGCCCTGCTGTTCCTGCCACTGGGTAAAGGAGATGCCGGGACACTTCTCCATAAGGATATATTTACCCATGGGAGAATCATAAGCTCCGTAGATTTCCGGGGCCGGAAGCCCGCCTGCATTCCGGGCCAGGGAAAGAAGGTAGGATTCTCTCTCCAGAGAGAGACGGCCGCCGAAAAGCGTGTCCCGATTTTCCGCAGTAATGCCACGCTCGGTTTCCCGCACCTTAGCAAACTTGCAGATGGCTGAGGAACCGTCCTCCATGACAACGTCGAACACATCGTGATTAGACCCCTCCTGAATGGCAGTGAGAGATCGTGCTGCATATCCGGCGTTCCGAAGGGCAGTCAGTACATGATCCTGATTCATGACAAATGGCCTCCTTAATAGGGATATTCAGATGTTTTTCTTGGGGAATAACAGGGAATCAGGGCAGCTGCTGCAAATATCGGTAAATGGTGGCCTCAGAACAGTTGAGGCGCTGTGCGACTTCTGCAATAGAGCCCTTTACCAGAAATACCCCTCGCCGGTCCAATTCACAGACAATTTGAATCCGTTCTGCCGCTGTAAGACGGTCTGCCGGGATTCCGAAGGAAGCTAAAAATTCATCAAGCACCGATTGGATAATGTCCTGAATGGAAACATTGACTCCTTCATAACGACTGATTGGCAGGGAAGAGGTATGCCGGTTTTTGGCAGAGCGACCGGACCGCGGGGTATGAGCGCCCGCAGTGGAGGAGGGGGTTCCGTTGATTAGATAGTCCACCACATCGCGTACCTTCAGCAGCTGTTCAATTTGCAGATTGACAGTCAGAAAGCCCTCCAGTTCTCCGGCATCGTTTTTAATGAAATAGGTAGATGCCCGAAGACGCTCACGAGAAGGGGACAGAGCTCGATAATTGAGGACACTGTCCTGGGTTTTATAGGTGCCTTCCGAGATGAAGGAACGCTCCATGTCACCGATGGGATTCCCGGGTTTGGTACGCTCTGTAAGAGGATGCTCTGCATAAAGAATTTCCTTGGTATCACAAAGCAGGATTTCAGCATCAGGATCGAAGGCCTGACGAAAGAATGGCAGCAATGCTGCAATTTTTTCAAAATCGTACATAACACATATCTCCCTAAAATAATGAACGATAAAATTGAAAATGATTTTCAGATGCAACAGAATTAACTTCGCGCCAGATATAGGCTTCAATACAGGAATGCAGCCCATATATCAAGGAATCAAGGAACACATATAGATGTTTTTCGATGCCTTCAATATATCATATGAGTAGTCGAAAGTAAAACACATATCTGATAAATCCATAGAAAACTATCGTTCCGCAAATCTGCGGAGGGGAAAAAACATGATCTGCTTGCTGGAAATTTCTGGATTTCCGGACGGAAGCCGGGCTTTGTTCAGAACAGGAAACATTACACGATTTGCATCCTTATGAAAAATATTATCATTATAATGAAAACTTGTCAACAGTATAAAAAAATAAATGTGCAATAAAATATTCTTGACACAAACAAAAAACAGTGGTAGTATTAAACAAGATAAGGGAGCGAAGAAAAGAAAGCAATATGCACATTAAACAAAAACGGGAATTATATTTGTGCAAGCAAACCAAAACGAAAGAAAAAACGGAGGGAGCAGAGAGATGCTACGCTATACGGTCAAACGATTCTTATCTATGCTGGTGACACTGTTCTTGGTTGCAACTGTGACTTTTTTCTTAATGCATGCAATTCCGGGACAACCGTTTGAACTGTCCAGAGATACCCCGGAAAGCGTGCGGGTAGCACTGGAAGAGAAGTTGGGACTGGATAAGCCGGTATGGGAACAATATCTCATTTACATGAACAACCTGTTGCACCTGGATTTTGGAATGTCCATGAAGTACAAAGGGATGTCTGTGGTGGGGGAGGTAGCCAGTGGAATGCCGGTCTCGGCCATTGTTGGTTTTGGCGGTGTTTTGATCGGCTGTCTGATCGGCTCTTTGCTGGGAGCGGTGGCGGCACTGAAAAATAAAGGTCCGGTGGATTATCTCGTCATTATATTGGCGATTTTGGGTGTGTCCATCCCGAACTTCGTATTTGGCTCCCTGATTCAGAAGTTCTTTGCGGTAGATATGAAGCTGTTCCCCATTCAGGGCTGGAGAGGCTGGCAATTTGCAATCCTTCCCATTGCGGCAGCAGCATTTACCAATATTGCACACTATGCCCGTATGCTTCGGACCAGTATGCTGGATACCATGGGACAGGATTACATCTATACGGCAAAGAGCAAAGGACTGAGCCAGTCGGAAATTGTTCGCAAGCATATGCTGCGCAACTCCTTCCTGCCTCTGGTTACTTCTCTTGGACCCATGTGTGCCGGTGTTTTGACCGGTAACTTCGTAATTGAGAAGATTTTCAATGTTCCCGGAATCGGCCAGTCTATGATTCTGGCCATTCAGAATTCGGATTACACCATGATTATGGGTCTTACCATTATCTTCTCCTTTATCTCGGTTATTTGCTATTTCCTGGTGGATATTGTATACGGTCTTGTGGATCCTCGTATCCGCATTGCAGGGTAAAGGAGGAGAAAAGATGAAAGGAAAAGTTCTCGAAACAGCTCCTTTAGAGGAGAAAAAAGTGCAGCTCACAGATGATCTCTTTCAAAAGGATGATTCTGCTTATACGGATGCGGATAAAATGACCCGTCCGTCTCTGAGCTATTGGAGTGATGCCTGGCGTCGTTTCAAGGCCAATCCTGTGGCCATGGTATCGGCCATCCTTCTTCTGATTGTGATTTTAATGGCAATTTTCCAGCCAATGTTCAGCAGATATGCTTATGATGAACAGGACCCTTTCTGCACCAATCAGGGGCCCAGCATGGAGCACTTGTTTGGCACAGATGATCTGGGCCGGGATATTTTTACCCGCTGCTGGATGGGCGCCCGTGTGAGCCTGGCCATTGCATTTATTGTGGCCATTCTGAATGGTACCATCGGCATCTTGTACGGCGGTATATCCGGTTATTTCGGCGGTGTGGCGGACAATCTGATGATGCGCTTTTGTGAGCTGGTTGCATCCATTCCTCAGATGCTGTGGGTGGTGCTGCTGGTCCTGGTGATGAAGCCTGGTGTGTTCCCGATTATCATTGCCATTGCGGCCACAGGCTGGATCGGTATGGCCCGTCTGTTCCGTGGGCAGGTATTTGCACTGAAGGAATCCGAGTTTGTTATGGCCAGCCGCACTATGGGAGCAGGCAGCTTGTGGATCATTATGAAGCATTTGCTGCCGAATTCCATGAGCCCCATCATTATTTCCATGGCAAATGTGATCCCCGGCGCTATTTTTTCTGAATCCTTCCTCAGCTATATCGGTTTGGGTATTCCTCTTCCTTTGGCTAGCTGGGGTACCCTGGCCAGCGACGGTGCAAATCAGCTGCTGTCCTATCCGTATCAGCTGATTTTCCCCGCTCTGCTCATCTGTATTACAATGCTTTGCTTCAATCTGATGGGTGACGGTCTGCGGGATGCACTGGACCCCAGAATGAGACAGTAACACAGGAGGAAAGGAATATGGAAGGCAATCAAACCAAATCGAATACCTTGCTGGATGTGCGGAACTTGACCTTTTCTTTTCGTACTTATGCAGGTGAGGTGCAGGCAGTGCGTGGTGTCAGCCTGAAGCTGGAGCGTGGTAAGAGCCTGGGCATTGTGGGAGAATCGGGCTGCGGCAAAAGTGTTACCGCAAAGTCCATTGTTCGTCTGAATCCGGAGGCACCCAAGGGCATCTATAAGGGTGGAGAAGTGCTTTTTGAAGGCAGAGACTTGTTGAAGCTGTCGGATAAGGAAATGCAGAAGATCCGTGCCCAGGAGATCCGCATGATCTTCCAGGACCCCATGACCAGTCTGAACCCTACCATGACCATTGGCAAACAGATTGTGGAGGGTATCCTGAAATACGGCAATAAGACCAAAGAAGAGGCAAAAAAAATAGCACTGGAAACCCTGGCTTTGGCAGGAATTCCCAGTCCTGAGGATCGCTTCAAACAGTACCCCCATGAATTTTCAGGTGGTATGCGCCAGAGAGCCATGATTGCCCTGGCAATGGCAGTCAATCCGAAACTTCTCATTGCCGATGAGCCAACCACCGCATTGGATGTAACAATTCAGGCACAGATCCTGGATCTCATCAAGGATATCCAAAAGAAATATGATACCTCTATTATCATGATTACCCATGATTTGGGTGTTGTTGCAAACATCGCAGACAACATTGCGGTGATGTATGCAGGAAAGGTCATGGAATACGGCAGAGCGGAAGACATTTTTGAGCATCCTGCACACCCGTATACCTGGGGCGTGTTACAGTCCATTCCTCCGGAGGACACCAGCAATCGAGAGCCGCTCCATCCCATTTTGGGATCGCCTCCGGACCTGTTTCATCCTCCTGTGGGCTGCCCCTTTGCAGCGCGTTGTCCCTACGCAATGAAGGCCTGCAATCAGGTTTATCCGATGACATTCGACCAGGAGGGCGAAGATCACTGGTGTTCCTGCTGGCTCTATCATCCCAAAGCTTTGGATGTGGTGAACCCCATTACAGGAAAGGGGGTAAAGAAACATGGGTAAAGATATCATTCTGGAAACACGGGACCTAAAAAAATACTTCAATATCAAAGGCGGAAAAGTGGTTAAGGCAGTCGATGGCATATCCATTCAGGTGGAACGGGGTAAAACCCTGGGCCTGGTAGGAGAGTCCGGATGCGGCAAATCCACATTAGGCCGTACCCTTATCCGTATTTACGATCCCACGGAAGGACAGATCCTTCTCAATGGCAAGGATATCAGTGGAAAGAGCAGCAAGCATTTCCGGCAGGAACTGGCCCGGAGCATTCAGATGATTTTTCAGGATCCCTATGCTTGTCTGAATCCCCGTATGACAGTGAGCCAGCTGATTTCAGAAGGCTGGGATCTCAACAGAGCCATTCACATGTCTGCGGCGGAGCGGAAGGAACAGGTAATCAAACTGCTGGAAATCGTAGGACTCAATGAAGAACACTCCAATCGGTTTCCCCATGAATTTTCCGGCGGCCAGCGTCAGCGCATCGGCATTGCCCGTGCGCTTTCCATGAACCCGGAGCTGATTGTCTGTGATGAACCCATCTCCGCACTGGATGTCTCTATTCAGGCGCAGGTTATGAATCTTTTACTGGATTTGCAGCAAAAGAACGGACTTTCTTATGTTTTTATTGCCCATGACCTTTCTATGGTACGCTATATTTCCGATTCTGTGGCGGTTATGTACCTGGGACAGATCATGGAGTATGCTTCCAACAAGGAACTCTATGAACATCCTCAGCACCCATATACAAAGGCGTTGTTCTCTGCCATTCCCATTGCAAATCCCACGGCGGAGAAAGCACGCAAGCGGATCAAGTTGGAAGGAGAAATTCCCAGCCCAATCAATGCACCGAAAGGATGCAAATTCTGCACCCGCTGTGCGCATGCAAAACCCATTTGTTTTGAACAGCCTCCGGAGCTTAAAGAGTGTGCTCCCGGTCATATGGTTGCCTGCCATGTGGTCAATGAAAAATAAGTACAGCCCATTTACAATGTGATTAGGCGGAATTCCGCTGGTCAAGAGGAAGTCTTATACAATATTCAGATGCAGGAGGAAGAAAAATGAAAAAGAATCTAAAAAAAGTTCTGTCCTTGCTTTTGGTACTGTCGATGGCTCTGGCGTTTGCGGCTTGTGGCGGCGGCAATAACAATTCTGAGGACAACAACCCCGGTCAGTCCAATGGGGCTGATGACAAGACCAATCCTTCCGATGAGAAGCTGGCAGCCAGCCAGAGCTTCTCTTATATCAGCAGAACAGAACCTGCAACCTTGGACCCCTGGTTCAATAACAATGGCGAGACCAGCAATGTCATTATTTCCATTCACGAGCCGCTTCTGCGCAGAACTACGGACGGCGGCTGGAGCGAAGGCCTGTGCACCAGCTATGAAAAGAGCGAAGACAGCAAGACCCATACCCTGGTTCTGAGAGAGGGTGCCAAGTGGCAGGATGGTACACCTGTCACCGCAGAGGATATACTGTATTCTGTGGAGCGTGCGCTGAAGCCGGAGATGGCTTCGGAAATTGCATACCGTTATTTTCCCATTGTAAATGCAGAAGCATTCTTTACCGGCAAGGTTGGGTTTGAAGAGGTTGGCGTGAAGGCCGAGGGAAACACCATTGTGTTTACCACCACCGAGCCTTGCGACTTCTTCATCGATATGCTGACCTCCGACAACATGGCCCCGATCCAGAAGGCTGCCGCAGAGGCCCATGGCGAGCTGTACGGCACAGATGTAGATAAGGTGGTTGCCTCCGGACCCTTCAAGCTCACTGAGTGGACCCACCAGAACAGCATGATTCTGGAAAAGAATGAAAACTACTGGGATGCCGACAATGTAAAGCTGGAAAAGATCGAGGTGGTCATCACCAGCGATGCCAATACGGCTCTGGGGATGTATCAGAGCGGCGATCTCAGCATTGTCCGTGTAGGAAAGGATCAACTGAACCTCTTTGATGAAAAGGAATTACAGGTGGATCCCCGCCTGAAGGTTACCTTCATTGAGTTCAATCCTGCGAATGAATTCCTGAGCAATAAGAACATCCGCGAGGCTCTGTCCATTTCCTTCAACCGTCAGGTCTTTGCAGAGCAGATTTTGAAGAACGGCAAGCTGGCAGCCTACGGCCTGGTACCCTACGGTGTTACAGGTGTGGATGGCGGCGACTTCCGGGAGCAGAATGGCAATGTGGTTTCCGATGCCTCCGATGAATCTGAGATTGCACGGGCCAAGGAACTGCTGCAAAAGGGTTTGGATGAGTTGGGAAAGACCGCAGAAGATCTGCAGGAGGGCTTTGTCATCCAGACGCTGGACAGCGGCAAGCAGCAGGCCCAATCCATTCAGAACATGTGGAAGGTCAATCTGGGACTGGAAATGCCGGTACAGGTTCTGGACATCAATGTTTTGCTGCCTATGCTGATGGGTGGTACCTTTGACTGCGTCATCGGCGGCGGCCAGGACTCCAACTATCGGGATCCTCAGGGCTTTATGCAGTTTATTTATGATGAAAACAAATGGGATAACCAGGAATTCCGTTCTCTGGTAGAGAAGGCACACACCCAGACCGGTGATGAGCGGATCCAGACCTGGATGGAGATTGAAAAGGTCATTCTGGAAAACTTCATCTATATTCCTCAGGTCTATGCAGAAAATACCTGGGCCATCAACCCCAAGGTCCGGAACCTGCACATCTTCTCTTATGGCACGGAATTTGACTTCAAGGATGTATATATTGTAGAGTAATTGAAATAACGACTCTGCGGTACACGGATCCCCCGTACATTCCGCGAAGGCGAGGAGCGGGAGTAGAACAGGAGTCTGCTCCCGCTTATCGCCTAAAAAGAATGATACCTCGTACGATTAAATGATGTAAAATGACAGCGTACAGAGCTTGACACATTGAATGGGTGAGAACATGAATGACAGTTTGATACAGCACCTTTGCCGGACATGGCTTGGGGAAGATCCGGAGCTTTTGACCGAGGCAGAAGGGGCAAATGGAGACCGTACCCGGCAGGAAGAGGTCCTTTCCCGCTGGACCGAAACCCACGCAGCTGAAATCATGGACCATGAGGTTCGGCTTCTTATGTCCACAGGAAAAGAAAACCTGTGGGAGAGCGTACTTCGCAGTGCCAATGGGAAGGATTTATCCTGGATGGATGCATATGGATTGCCCATTCAGGAGGAAGAACGAGCCTTGGCCAGGTTTTTATTTGACTATTCCGCCGAAAAGCGTCAGCGTATCGGCGATCATATTACGGAGGCCTTGCTTCACGGCTTCCTGAGTCAGAATCGGGAGAGACGAGACAGAAGGAAGGTTCGTCTCAATTATTGTGTGGGACAGGAGGCGCTGGCACAGGAGGTGGTCCGTTCTTTGGAGTACAGAGGGCTGCAACCCATTGTCCAGCCGCCGGTGTGTTTGGCACGATCCGGGGCTTATGCCATGCTTCATGGAGCTGACCGTGGAGCTTGCCTCAGTCAGAAAGCACTTACAAATCTTTGCCGGGCCTTTGAAGCAGCCTGTGAGGCGCACCGGGAGGCCCTGCTGGATACCTGCGGCATGATCGGACTGGGACAGTTTGGAGAGGCCGCCGGAGTTCCCAAGCCCTCGGCAGATGCCTATGTTCCGGACCCGCAGCGCCGTCGCAGACTTATGGAGCTGGAAAATGCCAAAAGAGAGATAGAGGCCAGATATCTGGCACCGTCAGATCTGTCTTTCTGCAAGGTGGCATTTCCCAATCTTTTGGTGGGAGATCACTTTCCGGAGGTATTTGATGCCTTTGCAGAGCTGAACACCATGGATTCTGAACGATATGAAAAAATTCAGCAAATTCTGATCGATGCACTGGATCGCTGTACCCATGTAAAGATCGTCGGGGCTGCGGGAAATGATACGGATCTTACGGTCTGCTTCCGTCCTTTGGAGGAACCGCACCGACAAACCAATTTTCTGAATTGCGGAGGCGACTTAAATATTCCCCACGGGGAGCTTTTTACCACTCCTCAACTGAAGGGAACTCACGGAACGCTCCATGTAAAAGTCATTTATTTAAAAGGTGTTTGCTTCAAGGACCTGCGTCTTCGTTTTGAAGACGGAATGATCGTGGATTACGGATGCAGCGGCTTTGACACGGTGGAGCAGCAAAGAGCTTATGTAAAAGAACATTTATTGCAGGGGCATGATACATTACCCATGGGTGAATTTGCCATTGGCAGCAATACATTGGCCTATGCCATTGCCCGTGATATGGATTTAGTCCCCAGAATGCCGATTCTTCTGGCGGAAAAAATGGGACCGCATATTGCAGTGGGAGATCCCTGCTTTGCCAGAGGCGAAGGGCCGGCAGTTTATAATCTCTATGATAAAAAAGAGATGGTGGCCCGGGAAAACGAGAGAACGGCCCGCAGAGGAACAGGGGAAGAGGTATACACCAATGTCCATACCGACATTACCCTGGCCTTTGATGAACTGGCTGCGCTCACAGGAATCACGGCTCATAATCAGCAGATAGAAATCTTGAAAAACGGACGCTTTGTCCTGGAGGGGACACAGTGTCTGAACGAACCGTTAGAGAGGAGATCAAACCTATGAGTAAGAGATACTTTACCGGAGAAAAATTATTCACCGGCAAGGAATTTATAGAGAACTTCGCAATTTTAGAAGAGAATGGAAAGATTTTGGCTGTCGGCCCCGCAGCACAGACAGCGTGTCCTGCGGATGCAGAGCAGGTGAAGCTGGAAGGTGTGGTGACCCCCGGTCTTCTGGATTGTCATGTTCATTTAATGAGCTCGGAAATGGACTCACTGGATACAAGCCCCAGAGCCACTGCCCGTCTGATTTGCCAGGGAATTCATAACGCACAGCAGCTGCTGTCTGCCGGTGTGGTTGCCTGTCGGGATCTGGGCAGCATCGAAGGATACTCTCTGGGAGTACGAGATGCCATCAATCAGGGACTGGTCTGTGGCCCGAAGGTGCTGACCACCGGCCTTTCCGTGTGCGTGACCGGAGGCCACGGAGGACGCATTGGGCTGGAGTGCGACGGAGCGGATGAAATCACCAAGGGGGTCCGCACCGTGATCAAGGCCGGTGCCGATGTGGTAAAAATCATGTCCTCCGGCGGTGTGAATTCTCCCGGTCCGGAACCGGGACCCTGCGAGCTGACCGAGGCGGAGTTTTCTGCAGGTGTGGAGGCCGCCCATGCCATGGGACGCAAGGTAGCGATCCATGCGCATGGTGAAACCGCAATTCGCCGGGGCGTCTGGGCCGGTGTGGATTCGGTAGAGCACGGCGTATTTATGACAGAAGATATTATGGACGAGATGGTAAAGCGTGGGACATATCTGGTTCCCACCCTCTCCGCCCCTTACTATGCGGTAGAAGAGGGACTGCGGCAGGATCCCAACAACCCGGATCATCTGCGCAGCAAGTCTGTGATTGAGCGCCATAGAGCCATGCTGAAAAAATGTGCGGAAAAGGGCGTTCCCATTGCATTTGGCACCGATGCGGGAAATACCTATGACCCCTATGACAAGGCTTATTTTGAATTGGTCCTGATGGTGAGGGCAGGCCTGACTCCCGTTGAAGCGTTCACATCCGCTACGGTTGGAGCAGCGGACCTTATGAGCCTTTCCGATAGCCTGGGCACTTTGGAAGCCGGGAAGAACGCATCGTTTATTTGCTGGAACAGCGGCGACCCCTTTGAAGATATCGAACGGGTCACCGGAAACAGAGAAGTTTACCTGGACGGAAAGAAAGTCTTTTGATCTATCAGCTATGGCAGATTAAGGCAATGAATGAAGGAGATCGAGAAATGGAACAGTTTAATTTCTATCAGCCTACCAGAGTCCACTTTGGAGCCGGACGCCTCAGTGAGGTAGGCAGCATTGTAAAAAAGTACGGAACAAAGTGTATGCTGGTTACCACCACCAATGCAGAGGAAGTTCTTCGCCCTCTGTATGACCGGGTAAAGAGCATTCTGGAAGAGGCCGGAGTGGAGGTCATCCACTTTGACAAGGTGGTTCCCAATCCTACCATTACCGGAATTGAGGAAGCCATCCGGCTGGTACATCAGGAACATATTCAGGTTGTTTTGGCAGTAGGCGGCGGCAGCTCCATTGATACAGCCAAATCCATCTGTCTGTTCCATGGTGCGGGAAAAGTGGATTGGCAGCAGGTATTTTCTACCTATACCGATCCTTTTGCGGAATATGAATCTCCTTCTGCGGATTCTCTGCCCCTGATTGCAGTTCCCACCACGGCAGGCACCGGCAGTGAACTGACCCAGGCAATGGTGATCTCCGACCAGGAGCACAATGACAAGGAATGTATTTTCCACGATAAGGCCTTTGCCAAAGAAGCAATCATTGACCCGGAGCTCATGCGGACCCTGCCTCCCAGAATGACGGCAATCACCGGCTTTGACGCCTTTACCCACGCATTTGAAAGCTACCTGCGGGATTGTGCCTCTCCTTATACAAAGATGATTGGCCTCAAATCCATGTCTTTGATTATTGACACCCTGCCCAAGCTGCTTCAGGACACTGCAAATATGGAGCTGCGGGATCGCATGGCGCAGGCTGCGATGTTCTCCGGCATCTCTTTGGGCAATGCAGCTGCTTGTCTTCCCCATCCCATCAGCGAGATTGTAGGCGGTGTAGCGCCCCGTCTGGCTCATGGTCAGTGCCTGGCCACATTGTATCCCCAGTTTTTGCAGTGGGAATGCCAGGAACATGTAGAAAAGTGTGCCGATGTGGCCCGTCTGTTTAATGCAGGCCTGAGCACGGCACCGGATCATGAGGCCGCAGAAAAGCTTCCGGATCTTATGGTGGAGTTTTTGAAGAGCATTCACCTCTACAAGAGCTTTGAAGAGCTGGGACTGACGGAGGAGGAGCTCAGAGAGGCGGAGGCCTGTCCGGTGTTCAATTTCCTGCCCTTTGCCCCGAAGGAAGTCATGGTGAGAATTCTGCATGACAGCTATCGATTCTGATATGCCAATGGAAAATACAGAAAATGGTGCTCTTCAGACCGGCCATAGGGATGGGACCGGGGAGTACACCGGAAAGGAGAGGTTGAAGCAATGATCCAATTTAAAAATGTGCCATATCTGCGTCCGGATATGGATGCTTTGGAAAAGGAAATGGGTTCCGGAATACGCAGATTTCAGAACGCAGATACGGTGGAGCAGGCGTATTTCGCACTGCAGGCGATGGAATATCCCAGACGCTACTATATGACCATGGCAACTCTCTGTGAGGCATATAACACCATGGATACCAACGATGTCCATTGGGCGGAAGAATGGGCCTGGTTCGATCAGACAAGGCCCCGTTGGGACGCATTGATTACGGAATTGGGGGAGGCATTGAATCATTCCCCCCATCGGGAAACATTGAAGCTCCATCTGGGAGAGGAAATGTTCCGCCGGGCAGAAGTAACGGGAAAGGCTTTTTCAACGGAAATCGCCAAAGAACTGGAAGAAGAAAGTGTGCTGTCCGCCCAGTACTCCAAGCTGTGCGCCAATGTCACCGTAGAAATAGAGGGAAAGCGCTGCACCATGGGCGAGCTCTCCAGAATGGAAGACAAGTCCGATCGCGCCTCCCGGGAAAAAATCGATGCTCTGCGTCAGAAGGGATATGAAGAAATTGCCCCGGAACTGGACCGCATCTATGACGAGCTGGTTCATGTGCGGGACCGCATGGCAAAAAAACTGGGATTTCAGTCCTATACCGATATGGGATACTGCCGCCAGAGGCGTACCGGATATGGCCGGCAGCAGGTTGCAGCTTTCCGAAAAGCCATTGAAAAAGGCATCACTCCCGTAGTCAATGCCCTGTTTGAAAAACAGCGTCAGGAGTTGGGATATGATGTTCTGTGGAGCTTCGACGAAGAAACCAATGCCTATGGAGAAGGCCCTAGAGTCAGGGAAGGGAAGATAGAGGAGCTGTTCGACTCTGTTTTTGGCGCATTGTCTCCGGAGAGTCGGTTCTATTATCAGGAACTTCGCCGATGTGAATTCTATGATCTCACAGAGCGAAAGGGAAAGATTCGGGGCGCTTATTCCAACTATGTGCCTCTTTACCGTATGCCGTTTATATTTGAGACTTTTGATGGCTCCTATGGAGCCGTAAAAACCTTCTCTCACGAGTGCGGCCACGGTCTGCATTCCTTTATCAAGCGAGGAGAGCCTTTTATTGATAACAGCGAAGCTTCCTCGGATCTGTGCGAAATCCACTCCATGGCCATGGAATTTTTTGTTTGGCCCTATTTGGATGCAGTTTACGGCCCGGAGGATCTGAAAAAATATAAGAATCTTCATATGAAGAGTGCGCTTTCCTTCCTTCCCTACGGCGCGGCAGTGGATGAGTTCCAGACGGAGGTTTATGATCATCCGGATATGACCCCAGAGCAGCGGTGTGCGCTATGGCGCAGCCTGGAAGCACGCTATACCCCCTGGAAGCGGTACAAAAACCAGGGCTTTATGTGGCAGGGACGGAAGTGGCAGCTTCAGACTCATGTTTATAAGTGGCCGTTTTATTATATCGACTATGTTCTGGCACAGACCTGTGCGCTGCAATATCACTTTATGGACGAAGAGAACCACCAGCAGGCATGGGACAGCTACATGACTCTGCTGCGGGAAAGTGGATATCACTCCTTTGATAAAACTCTGGAGCTGACAGGACTGGAATCACCCTTTGCCCAGGGAGTGGTAGAAAAGGTGGGCGAAAAAGCCCTCAATTTTCTGGAAAGGAGCGTATAGCAGATGAAGGATCTTTTAATAAAAAACGGTAAAATTCTCACCATGGGACCGGAAGGAACTCTGGAAAATGGTCAGGTCTTGCTGCAAAACGGAAAGATTTCCGCAGTAGGCACCAACCTGGATGCCCCGGAGGCAGAAATTCTGGATGCCAAGGGCGGCTATGTCCTTCCCGGACTCATTGATGCGCATTGCCACATCGGGCTCTATGAGACGGCCATTGGATTTCCCGGTGACGATGGCAATGAAACCTCGGACCCCGTGACCCCACATATTCGGGCGCTGGACGGAATCTATCCCCTGGACCCCGAATACGGGGTGGCGGTCAGAAGCGGCGTCACCACCGTGGCCACCGGCCCGGGCAGTTCCAACCCCATTGCCGGTCAGTTTGTTGCAATGAAAACCTGGGGCAAGACCATGAGTGAGATGGTTTTGCGGGCACCGCTTGCAATGAAGGTGGCTTTTGGTGAAAATCCAAAAAACAGCTTTGGACGGAGTAACCGTCAGCCTGTGACCCGTATGGCCATTGCCTCTCTGGTGCGCGATGCCCTGTATCAGGCAAAAGAATATGTATATAAAAAAGATCAGGCACAGGGAGATCCTGCAAAGCTGCCCCATTTTGATATGAAGATGGAGGCGCTGGAGCCTGTGATCCGCAGACAGATCCCCTTGAAGGCGCATTGTCATCGGGCAGATGACATCATGACCGTGCTGCGCATTGCCGATGAATTCCAGGTGGATGTGACCCTGGATCATTGCACGGAGGGATACCTTATTGCAGATGAAATTGCAAAAAGCGGTCGTCCGGCGATTCTTGGACCCTTGGGAGGCTTCCCCCAGAAGCCTGAGGTACAGCTCCAGAGCCTGGAGGCAGCAGGAATTCTGCATCGGGCGGGAGTCAAGGTCGCTGTGATGACGGATCTGCCCGGTACACATATGTGGTATCTGCCAATGGCGGTGGGCATGTGTGTAGGAGCCGGCTTGCCAGAGGAGGAAGGCTTTAAATCCATTACCATCAACGCCGCGGAGATTTTGGGCCTGGAAAATCGTCTGGGCTCTCTGGAACCGGGAAAAGATGCCGATGTTGCCATTTTTGACGGAAACCCCATTCGGGATCTTTGGTGCCATTGCGTGGCAACCATTATGGACGGAGAAATCCGCCACAACATTCTGTAATTGAAGTAGATAACCATTAAGGAGGAAGATATTTATGAAACATATTAAAATTGCTGCCGGACTGGCTCATGTGAACTATGGCAACATTGCCGGAGCCGTTAAGGCTGCTGCCGATGCAGGGGTAGATTACATTCATTCCGATGCTGCGGATATGTTTGATCTGAAGAATATGCAGCTTATGGGCGGCCACCAGATCATTGAGGGCATTCGTCCCGTAACGGATAAGCCCATTGAGTGCCACTTTTACACCCGTGAGTGCGACCGTCTTTTTATTGAGAAAATCGCAGCAGCCGGCTGCAATATGCTGATTCTGCCCGCAGAGCATTTTATCGGGGCACCTCTGGCTTATATTATGAATTACTGCCATGAGTTCGGCATGAAAGTAGGCCTTACCGTGGGCTGCTACACACCTTTGTGCTTCCTGGATGAGTCCATCTATGACATTGATCGGGTACAGATCGTCATTCACGGTGTCAGCAAGACAGACGGCAAGGATAACTGGGATTGGCGCCGCAGCTCCCTGGATCTCATTCGCCGTGCGCGTCAGGAAATCAACGAAAAGAATCCAGGCTGCGAGTTGGCCGTGGATGGCGGTCTGCGCTGGAACAACATGGAGCCTGTCATCGAGTGCGACCCCGATGTGATGATCCTGTCTTCTGCCATCTTCAAGGACCCTGACGGTATCGAAGCCGGTGTCAAGAAGTGCCGCAAGTCCATTGACGACGCTGCTGCAAAATTCGGCCTGAAATAATACAGACGGGAGCCGGTTCCGGCTCATTGCTGACCGCCACAGGGGTTACTCTGTGGCGGTCACCCTATCCGATGAAAAGGAGTTAGTGATCCATGAGCAGATTTCATAAAATTGCCAATTCGTTAAAAGCCCATGATCTGGATGCGTTTCTGATTACCAGCGAACCGGGCCGACGGTATGCAACGGGATTTCCGTCCTCTGCGGGTATGGCGGTCATCACCCCAGAGGAGAACTATTTCTTTACGGACAGCCGCTATATTGAGGCGGCAACTCAGAAAATAGACCATTGCATCATTCTGGAAGCCAACCGGCAAACGCCCATGATGCAGCGGCTACAGGATGTGATACGGCGGCACAACATTGCGCGTATGGGTTTTGAAGAGGAATATTGCACGGTAGCGGAATTTCAGAGCTGGAAGCAGGTACTCCGCTGTGAATTGGTACCTGCAACCCAGGTCATGATTGCGGCCCGGTCTTCCAAAGAGCGAGATGAAATTGAAAGCCTTGTGGCCGCCCAGAGAATTGCAGAGGGGGCGTTGAAGGAGATTCTGGACTTTATTCATGTGGGGCGCACGGAAAAGGAAATTGCTGCGTATCTGCAATATCGGATGCTGCTGGGCGGTGCGGAAAGAATGTCCTTTGAGCCCATCGTGGTCAGCGGTGCCAACAGCAGCATGCCCCACGGAGCGCCTACCGAGAAACCGGTAAATGAAGGCGATTTCATCACCATGGATTTTGGATGTGTATATAATGGATATTGCTCCGATATGACCCGCACGGTAGCCGTAGGCCATGTGACGGAAGAAATGGAACGGGTATATCATACGGTACTGAAAGCCCAGCTGGCGGGAATTGCTGCGGCCAAAGCCGGTGTTACAGGACAGATGATTCACGAAGCCGGAGCGAGAGTCATTTCTGATGCAGGGTATGGCCCTTATTTCGGTCATGGATTCGGCCATGGAGTTGGTGTGGAGCTCCATGAACATCCCTTTGCCGGGGCGGTCAGCAAGGTGCCGCTTCCGGTGGGGGCGGTAATTTCGGCAGAACCGGGAATTTATCTTCCCGGCAAGTTCGGTGTTCGGATCGAAGATGTGATCGTGGTGGAGGAAAACGGATGTAAAGATATTACCCTGGCACCAAAAGATCTGCTGATTCTATAATGGAAACCCGTCAAAATCGGGAGATGCCGCGTTTCAGGGAGTCTTAAAGCTGTAGAAGAAAAACAGGCTTGTATGCAGGCAGAGAATATAGTAGAATAGACAAAATAAGAATGATGCAATCAGAAACGGAGGCTATGTATGACGGAGCCTGTATATTCTTCTGTCACAAGAACACGAAGGCCCAGAAGGAGACAAAGACAAGCAATCAATCGACTGGGACTTCTGATTTTACTGGTAGCGGTGCTGCTGGCGTTTTCCTGGTACCAATACCAACGAGGCACGCAGCCGACGCAGCGCACAGAACCCTTTGTGGCAGCGGCGGTGGGAGATACCATTACCATTACTGCCGGTGGTGACATCAATATTTCCGAAGCACTTTTGGAAAGTGCTAGACAGTCCGACGGCACATATGACTTTGGGCCCATTCTGCTGGGAGCAGCCCCGCTTTTGGGAAAGGCTGATCTTACAGTGGTGGATGCAGAGACTAATTTTTGCGGAGCACCTTATGACGGGGCGAACCACAAAGCACCGGAGGCCTTGCTGAGAGATTTGGGTCAGGTAGGAGTGGATTTGATTCAGACTTCCAACACCGTGAGTATTTATAATGGTGTGGACGGGCTGAAATCCACAATAGAGAGTGTCAGACAGGCAGGGCTGACTCCTGTGGGGACCTTTGTGAGCCGGCAGGACTGGGAGGAGCAGAAAGGATTTACCATGGTGGAGGCCAAGGGCTTCCGGGTGGCCTTTGTGTCCTTTACCAAGGGATTGGGGAATCTGAGTCTGCCGGAAGGCTGCGAAAAAAGCGTAAACCTTCTGTATAAAGACTATAACACCACCTATCAGGAGGTAAACCGGGAAGGAATCCAGGAAGTATTGGGATTGGTACAGCAAGAAAATCCGGATATTACCATTGCGCTCCTGCACTGGGGCAGTGAGTATGACGAAGAAATCAGCCGGACCCAGAAAGAAATTGAAACCCTGATGCTGGACGGTGGGGTAGATGCCATCATTGGCACCCACCCTCATCTGGTAGGAGCGGTATCGCAGAAGGAAGATACCCTGACGGCGTACAGCCTGGGAAACCTTCTGTCTGTGGATGAAAACCCGGGAACCCGGCAGGGAATGATTTTGAATCTGGAATTTACCAAGGAGTCTGACGGAACCAAGCTGACGGGCTGGAGCTATGACCCCATCTATCTGGCAGACAATACCCAGACGGATTCAGGAAAATATGAGATCCTGGACACAAAAAAAGAAATCGCAATTTATGAGACAGAGTATATTTATCGAGTCAAGGAGGAGCTTTATAAATCCTTATTGAAATCGGTGGAGCAGATCCAGTCTCTGATCGTCTTAAAAGAGGAATAAAAAAATACCAACTGACTTCCTATGGAAATCAGTTGGTATTTTTTGTTATCGGGAAAAAAGGGACGAATCAAGAAGAAAGCAAAGATTTATCGTGCCGTGGCCCGATCCATGTCCCGCTCATCCGGCTTGGGCTGAATGTCACCGGCCTTGGTCAGAGCACTTTTGGTGAGAATGGGTCCGACCAGCTCATAGATCAGAACGGAGAAGAGGATGATATCACGGATAATGCTGCCCTGTTCGCCCATCTCAGCGGCCACGGTGACAGACATGCCAAGGGCTACACCGGCCTGGGGGAGAAGGGTGATTCCCAGATATTTGCAGACTTTTGCGTCACACTTGGTGAGCCGGGCACCAAAGTGTGCGCCCAGGATCTTACCGGCGGAACGGGCAACGATATAGGCAATGCCGATGCCTACAATGGCCAGCTCTGCAAATACACTCAAATCCAGCTCAGCACCGGACAGCACAAAGAACAGAATGTACAGAGGCGCTGTCCAGCGTTCCACTTTAAACATAATGTCCTCAGAGAAGTCGCACAGGTTGCAGAAGACACTGCCCACCATCATGCAAACCAGCAGGGGGGAGAAACCGAGGGAAATATCATCGGTAATGGAGAAATGCAGCTTGGAAAGACCTGCGGCCAGGAAGACGAAGGTGACAGCAATACTCATTCGCTTGGAATTGGATTCAAAAAGCCGTGCAATCAAGGAAAAAACATAGCCGATCAGGGTACCCAGGAGGATGGAGCCTGCAATCTCCAACAGGGGATTCAGAATAATAGATAAGACGCTGAGAGAACCGGCATTCATCGTTTTGGCAATGCCAAAGGAGATTGCAAAAACGATCAGTCCCACTGCGTCGTCCAATGCAACAACAGGCAGCAGAATGTCAGTCAGAGGACCCTTGGCCTTGTACTGGTTTACAACCATCATGGTAGCGGCGGGTGCGGTAGCAGTTGCAATGGCACCCAGAACAATGCAGGTAGAAACAGGAAGCTTGTTTCCCAGAATGAAGTGCAGCAGAATCAGTGTCACATCCACAAAGAAGGTAGCAGACAATGCCTGAATGATTGCCACAACGGTGGCCTGTTTGCCGGTTTTGCGAAGCTGAGAGAGACGGAATTCGTTGCCCATAGCAAACGCGATGAAACCCAGCGCAACATCGCCCACCAGGCTGAGCTGTGCCACCTTCTCAAAGGAAGGGAAGCCCAGGCCGTTGATGCCCAGAAGCCCAAGGAAGTTGGGTCCAATGAGAACGCCGGCAATCAGGTAGGAGGTAACCGCAGGCAGGTGCAAGCGTTTAACCAAACGGGACAGCATAAGGCCGCAAAGCAGCGCAAATGCAATGGTAATAAGGATTTCCATAACAGATGATGCCTCTTTTCTAATATAAAGTTTTGAACTATGCCATTATAACATGAATTTCAAAAGATACAAGGACAAAAATTCACAAAAATTCAAAAATTCACATCTTTTATTCTTTGAAGCCGTTTTGTCAGAAGCAGACAGAAGGAATTGCGGGGCATAGTTGACGAATGGAGCAAACTTCGTTATAATTGAGGAAAAATTATGCAGTAGATGAATGAATCGTGGAATTTATTTGGTGCAAAGATCCGGTAAGCATGGGAGGAACTGCGGTGAATGTATGTGTATATGGAGCGGCAAGCCAGAAGATCCATCCGGACTATCTGAAAGATGCACGGCAGCTGGGCTGTCTCATAGGTCAAGCCGGTTTGGGGCTGGTATTCGGCGGCGGGGCCACCGGTATGATGGGAGCCTGCGCCGCAGCGGCGCAAGAGGCGGGAGGAAAGATCATCGGTGTTGCTCCCCGTTTTTTCAATCAGGAAGGGGTTTTGTTTCCCGACTGTACGGAAATGATTTTCACAGATACCATGCGTCAGCGAAAAGAAAAAATGGAGCTTTTGTCCGAGGCCTTTATTATGACGCCGGGCGGCATTGGCACCATGGAAGAATTTTTTGAGATTCTGACCTTAAAGCAGCTTGGAAGAATGAATAAGCCCATTGCAGTGCTCAATACCAAGGGATACTATGATTCCCTCAAAAACCTTTTGTGTCATTGCGTGGAGCAGGGGGTTCTGGAGCGGGAGGGACTGGAGCTGTTTCAGATGTACAGCTGCCCTCAGATGCTGATACAGGGATTGTGTAAGGAGCTGAGACCATGAAAATTCTGGTCAGTGCCTGTCTTTTGGGGGCAAATTGCAAATATAACGGAGGCAATAATCTTTGCAGTGAGATTTTGCATTTACAAGACAGGCATACGCTGCTCCCAGTCTGTCCCGAGCAGCTGGGAGGTCTTTCCACCCCACGCTCTCCTGCGGAGAGAAAAGGGGATCGGGTGATTACCTGTGAGGGGGCGGATGTCACCCAAGCCTACCAAAAAGGCGCACAGGAGGCCCTGGCCCTGGCCAAGCGTCTTGGTGCGCAATGCGCCATTTTAAAGGCCAGAAGCCCCGCCTGCGGCTGTGGTGCCATCTATGACGGCAGTTTCACCCATCACATGGTTTCCGGCCGTGGTGTGGCGGCACAGCTGATGGAAGAGGCAGGGATTCCTGTTTATACGGAAGAAATGCTGCCAAAAGAATGGCAATCCAAGGAGGACTCATGAAAATTTTGAAATGGAACATTCGTCGTTCGGACTTTATTCTGGGAAGTGTGCTGTGTTTTCTGCTGCTCACAGGGATCATTGTGTTTTTTGTTGGCCAGGAGCGGGAGGAACCTCTTACCATGATACAGCTGGCCACCAACCCTTATGAGGAGTCCTCTTTTTACCGGGAGGGGGAATTTGTGCGCTGCACCCAGGTGGAGACAAAGACAGGGGTGGATGTATCCTCCCATCAGGATAAAATCGACTGGCAGGCTGTAAAAGAAGCCGGAGTAGACTATGCCATCATCCGGGTGGGCTGGCGTGGTTATACAGAAGGCGGGCTCAATGTGGACACCAGTGCCCTGGAAAATTTGAAGGGAGCTACGGAAGCGGGACTTCCTGTAGGAGTTTACCTCTATTCACAGGCCATTACCGTGGAAGAGGCAAAAGAAGAGGCTAAATTGGTTCTGGATGTGATTCAGGATTGGCAGATCACTTATCCCGTGGTCTATGACTGGGAGTGGATTGGCGGCGATGCCAGAACGGTAGATGTGGACAGCAGGATTGTAACAGACTGCACGAAGGCTTTTTGTGAGGAAATCGAAAAAGCCGGGTACAGACCGTCGGTCTATTTTAATCAGGATCTGGCTAACAGATTGTTCCATCTGGAAGAGCTGCAGAACTATGATTTTTGGTTGGCACAATATGAAGATGCCATGACCTTTCCTTATAATGTAGAGATGTGGCAGTATAGCTGCGCTGCAACCGTTCCCGGCATTCAGGGAGAAGTGGATCTCAATATGAGTTTTAGAAATTATGAGACCGCCCCTAAATAAAATAAACCCTCAGACAACTGCGATCCAAACGGGTGGCAGTTGTTTTTTGTGCAGGATCAATGCACCGGACATAGAAAATCCCCCTGAAGCAGATTTGGTACATCAGCTTTAGGGGGATTTTATAAAATTTACAGACCCAGGCCCTTTGCCAGATTTACAACAAAGTCCTGCACATTGGTGACGATGCCCTTGGCAGACAGGCTGCCACGGTCGGCCAGCTTGTTTACCACAAACTCAGCGATGTCGACGCAGTAGAAATAAATCTGACGAACCGTTCCATCAGGCATGACACGGAAAGAGGGGGTCATGTTGCCGGTGGCAATGGTGTGCAGCATGGTGGCCATGCAGATCACGGTGGTAGCACCACGGACCTGATCACGCATACAATCCTGTGCCTCATATACATTTCCATGGACACAGGGTAGGGGGCCGTCATCACGAATGGAGCCGCCCAATACATAAGGAATGTGATTTTTCTCCAGAGAATAGATAATACCGTTGTCAATGTTTTCTTCTTCGATAAACTTTGCAACGGAACCATGGTAACGGACACGGTTCAGCAAATCTAGGTGATTATAGTGTCCATTGGGCTGGTTCTTGGTGGTGTAGATGTTCTGGCCCAGGGCAGTATTGAGATAAGCTCCCTCCAGATCATGGGTTGCCAGGGCGTTTCCGGCCAAAACCGCATGAACATAGCCGTTGTTCACCAGCTTGGCAAAAGCGTTTCTTGCATCGTAGTCAAAGGCAAAGGCAGGGCCCATGACCCAGACAATCTTGCCGTGGTCACGATCATGGCGCAGCAGCTCGTAGATTTCATCGTAATCCTTAGAGAATGCGGTCTCACGGGACCGGTTCTGCCGGAATGCAAATACATCCTGTTCTTCGGTTACTTCCTTGAATCCGTCCGGATGGACAAAGATACCGTCCTCACAGTTTTCGGTACGGCCGGTAAAGACCATCTCACCCTGTTTCAGAACACGGAACTCTTTTACATAGATGACACCATTGTCATAAACGGGGACACAGTCCATACGGCTTTCCTTCGCCATGATCCACTGACCGTCTACCTTAAAATACTCAGGGAAAATGCTCATGGCATGGTAGTTCATGGGGGCAACGCCATCCTTGGGGCAGGGCTCCATAACGGCGTTGGGGGCATTCAGGAATCGCTCCTGAGAAAAGTCGGGGGCTGTATAGGGTCGCAGGGCAAAGCTCATGATAATCGCTCCTTTGTATAATATGTAGTATAGAATGAGGGTTTCGATGTCCTAAATGTATACTATCATACAAAGCGTGTGTTGTAAACAAGAATTCCCATCAAGAAGAGAAAAGAAATTTAAAATAGGTTGGAAAAAAGTCGAAAAAAAGTAAAAAAAGGGGTTGACATTTTTTGTGGGTGTGGTA
>JARIBV010000105.1 GCA_029257335.1 Faecousia sp. | reverse complement strand
GGTGATGAACTTTCCCTCATAGACTCTGCTGTAATAGGACCGGATCCCCGTATAGGGCATGGAGACAGAGCAATTCAGGATTCGCACCTTGGGATATTTTACCGCCGCCTTCCGGCAGGCAATCATCAAGGTGGGGGTGGTGCCAAAAATCACCTGCGCCCCATCTGCCACGGCCCGGTCCATGGTTTCGTCGGCCCCGCCGTACTCACTGACGATGTAGGACCGGACGGAAATCTTTCCTTTCAGCTTCTTGGCCACATACTGGCGGCCCAGATCGTGGGAGTTGGCCCAGGCACTGTCCAGAGGGCCTTTTTCGTAGAGAAACGCCACATTCAGATGGCCAAAGCGCACCCCGGAAAACAGGCGGTTCAGGATCCCTCTGTTCTCGCTCTTTTCGTTGGCCGTGGTGCTGACTGCAATGGGGGTGGGGGTGCCTTGCAGCTTGATATCTCCCCACAGGATCTGCAATCGCTTTTGAATCTCACTGTCTGTCAGGTTCTTCAGGTCCTCAAACGGATAGACCCGAAGCCAGACCTTCAGAGCGTCACTGACGGAGACCCCGGTGGCCTCCCCTCCCAGCTTTGTGTAGGCCTCCTTGAGGTATGTGAAGCCGGACAGGAAATGCTGCCGCTCCACATCGGTCCACACATGGTCCGGCTCATAGCCCAGGGCAGCCTGGAGCTTGGCATAGCTGCCCAGCTCATCAAATGTCACCTGGTATAGTCCGGACAGCTGATAAAACTGCATAAATTCAAAATATACCTGAATCGCAGGGTCCTGGGAGTAGGTGGGGATCACCCGAATCACATGGGCAGGGATCAGAGGGGCATCATAGCTTTTCATCACGCTGACCCGCTTATTTCCCTCCTGCACATAAAATTTCCCCAAATATTCATAGCACTCAATGGGGTCCCGGATTCCTTCGCTGCTGAGGTGGGCCATACACAGAGAGATCCACTTGATCCCAAACTCCGACTCAGCAGGCAGCAGAGGCATAAAGTTTGCGGCAAAGGCAGAGATTCTTCCCTTCTGTTTGGTCCCCACGATCTGCTCCGTGGGAATTTGCAGCAGGCCCAGATCTACCACATCGGTATACATGGTTTCATTGATAATATCGTCCAGCACCTGGGGATAGGGGGATCTCCCATGCACAGCACATTCTTTCTGGAACCGCTGTCCCGCCTTGAGGGCCAGCTGATACTGTTCTGTTGCTTCTTGCCGATTCATTCGGAAGCCTCCCTTCAAATATTAAATCTTTTGTATTATTATAAGCAATGTTTCATCTTCATGCAAGGGTCCCGGACACGCACCATTGAAAAATACAAAAATAAAGGTCGGAAGCAGGGCATTTCCCGCTTCCGGCCAAATCCATTTACATTTTTGTCAGGACATAGTCGCTGATTTCTTTTGCACCATGGTGAGGAAAATTCTTTTCCAGTGCCTTGCGCATACGATCCAGCGCCCCGGGCGTTTCCAGCTTTGTAACCACCAGCTGCACCAACGCCTTCACATCGTTGGCTCCGCAGGCCAGGCCGTTGCCCCGGTAAAACTCCAGGTTCCTTCCCTCGCAGCCTCCCACGGCATTGATGAAGAACATAGGCAGCCGCTTCGCAGCGGCCTCCGTGGAGCTTAGTCCGCCGGGCTTTGTGATAATCAGTTCTGCTGCATCCATGTACAGAGGCATCTGCCTGGTATAGCCCACCGCCCGGAAATTCTCCCGGTTTGCCAGCGCCTGCATATCCTCGTACAGCTTTTTGTTATGTCCGCAGATGACCACCAAAACGGTGTCCTTGGGGATCCGATCCACCAGCTCCCGGGCCAGCTGCCTGATGGGACCACAACCCATGGAACCGCACATGAGCAGGGCGACCCGCTTCTCCTTCGGAAGGCCCAGGGCCTCCTTGCTCTTCTCTTTGTTCCGGGGGGTGTGGAACACCTCTCCCACAGGGATGCCCGTGGGAAGGATCCGCTCTCTGGCAATGCCGCACTGAAGGAATTCTTGCATCAGCTTTTCATCCGGGATCATATACATATCCGCCTGACACTCCGCCACAAAGGGGCTGCAGGTATAGTCCGTGGCCACAAAGACCTGATCGGGGGCATCCTTATGGTCCTGTTTCACCCGGCGCATAATGAGGCTGGCAAAGGCATGGGTGGAAACCACCCGGTCAAAGCCGCCCTTTTGGATGTATTCATACAGATTCTCCGCACCCTTGGACAAGAACCGATACAGTGCAGAGGTATCCTTGGGCCGGGGGCTGGTAATCTCCTCCACACGATACCCGATATTAAACAATGCAGGCACATGCTGATAAATCCTTACATGCCACCCGCTGATAAAATCCGAAACTTTCTCCGATATAAAGGCCAAGGCATCCACGATCTCATACTCCACCGCCTGTGCCTCCAGCTGTGCGCCAATGGCTTTCGCAGCAGAATTATGCCCTTCTCCCGTATTGCAGGAAAGAATCAACACACGCATATTATAATGCTCCTTCCCGGAAGTGCAACAAAGCCCCACCAGTTTGTCTTCGTATTTTACCATTTACTGCTAAAAAAATCAATTCAGTCCCCCGGAAATTAAGATAATATTAACGGTCCCCCAAAAACGGCAGGCAGATCTCCCTAAATTTTCTCCTAAATCCTGTAAATCCGCACAAAAAAACATCCGGCACCATCTTGCCGATGCAGGCAGGACGGTGCCGGATTGCGATTTTTTATTTCTTACACAAGTTCCAGTCCCTGCTCCGTGGGAACCAGAGACAGTTCATACAAAGATGCCATGGCCTTTGCCAGATACTGCGCATCCTTCACACCGGAGGTCTCATAGCACGAGTGCATTGCCAGCTGAGGCAGACCCACATCCACCGTGGAAATGCTCACATGGGTGGTAGAAATGTTTCCCAGGGTGGAGCCGCCTGCCAAATCGGCACGGTTGCAGAAGGTCTGGGTGGGTACCTGGGCTTTCTTGCATACCTTGCGGAAGATGGCGGAAGAAATCCCGTCTGTGGTATAACGCTGGTTGGCATTGAACTTGATCACGATGCCGCCGTTCATGGCAGGACGATGATTGGGGTCGGCATACTCGGGATGGTTGGGGTGCAGTGCATGGGCGTTGTCCGCAGAGACCATGAAGCTGCGGGCCAGAGCACGGCGGTAGTTCATGCCGGTCTCCTCGCAGATTCTGCCCAGGGTCACCTCCAGGAAGTTGGAATCCGCTCCCTGCATGGTGCCGGAGCCCACCTCTTCATTATCAAACACACAGCACACAGGGACACTCTTGCCGGGCTTGGCCTGAAGGAAGCCCTCCATGGTAGCCCAGGCACACTGCAAGTCGTCCAGAGCTCTGGCAGACAGATATTCCTGGTTAGCGCCCCACACTCTGGCTTTGTCCCGATTGTACAGGAACAGATCCATCCCCAGGATCTGCTCCTGGTCGCACTTGGCAGCCTCCGCCACAAGCTGACGGAATCGACCTTTTGTCTCCATGGAGCCCAGCAGGGGGATCATATCCACCGCGGGATTATAGGTAAAGCCGTCGTTGGCCTTTCGGTTCATGTGGATGGCCACGCTGGGAATCATGCACAGGTCCTGATCCAGATCCACCAGACGGGACTCGGCACCGTTTTCCGTCTCCACCAGGACACGGCCCGCAATGGACAGCGGCCGATCCATCCAGGGGGCCATAAGCATGCCGCCGTAGCGCTCCACCGCCAGACGCACATACAGGCCGGCAGTGTCCATCACCGGCTTTTCCTTCACCTTAAAGCAGGGGCGGTCAGAGTGGCTGGCAGCCAGCATAAAGCTCTGGGGGATTTCCATGGGAATCCGGAAGGCAATGATAGCAGACTGGTTCCGGGTGACAAAGTACTTGCCGCCGGGGGCCAGATTCCACATGCCACCCTCTGTCAGAGGGGTATAGCCTTCGTCAATCAGACGAAGGGACAGGTTGTTCACTGCATGAAAGCAGCTAGGGCTGTTGTCCAGAAAGGACATGAGATTTTCCAATGTTTCCATCTGTTATTCCTCCAGAAGGGAGATAAACTGGTCGATTTCGTCGGACAGGATCTGCAGACCCTGACGCCAGAATTCCTTGTCGGTGAGGTCGATGTCTGCAACCAGTGCGGCCTCCTCCACGGTGCGCACAGGGGTCTCGTGGAGCAGCTTCTTATACTTGGGCAGGAAGGCCTGGCCCTCCTTTTCATACTGTGCGTACAGGCCCCGGGCAAAGAGTCCGCCGAAGGCATAGGGGAAGTTATAGAAGCTGACACTGCCATAGTAGTGGCCCTTGCAGATCCACATGTAGGGATGGAGGGTCTCTTCTGCCAGGCCGTCGCCGTAGGACTTTTTCTGGGCGTCCAGCATCAGCTGGCACAGACGCTCGGCGGACAGGAACTCGTTTTCACGGTTGGCAAACACGGCAGACTCGAAGCGATAGCGGGAGTAGATATCGCAGATGATTTGCGTGGCATCCTGCAGCTGGGATTCAATGAGGGCCAGCTTTTCATTCTTATCCGTAGCGGCGGAAATGGCGGCATTCATGACCACGCACTCATTAAAGGTAGAAGCGGTCTCTGCCACGGGCATGGAGTAATCCCGGTTCAGGATTCTCTGATCCCGGAGCTGATGGTTATGGAAGGCGTGACCCAGCTCATGGGCCAGGGTGACAATATCGCTGAAGGAGCCGTCAAAGTTGGTGAGGATCCGGCTCTCGCCCAGCTTCTCCACACCGGCGCAGAATGCACCGCCGGCCTTGCCGGCACGGGGGAAGAAGTCGATCCAGGCGTTATCAAAGGCACAGGCCACCATCTCCTGCAATTCCTGGTCAAAGGTGCCGAAGAGATTCACCAGATAGGTTCTGGCGTCCTCGGTGGTATAGGTCTTTCCGCCGCCGCCCATGGGAGCGAACATCTCGTACCAGGGCAGTCCTCCCTCATAGCCCAGCGCCTTGGCCTTGGCCTTGAGGTATGCCCAGAACTTGGGCAGATACTCGTCCATGGCAGCGAACATGGCATCCAGGGTCTCTTTCTTCATCCGGGCGGACTTCAGTGCCTTGTCCAGAGGGGAGTCATATCCGCGCAGCTGAGCGGAATTGATGGTCTCCAGTTTGATGGAGTTCAGTGCAAAGGCCACAGGGTCCTTGATCTTCCGATAGGAGGCAAGCTCTGCTTCATAGGCTTCCTTACGGACCTTGGGGTCGGCATCATAGGCCAGATTCCGAATGGCAGACAGGTTGGTTTTTTCGCCCTTGTAGTCCACCTCCACGGTGCTGGTGAGGTAGCTTTGCAGGTCGCTCCAGGCATTGGAGCCGGACAGGCTCATGCGGGCCATAATATCCTCGCCCAGGCCGCCCAGAAGATAGCGGCTGCCCTCTTTCACCATACGGAAGTAGAACCGATACTGAGACAGGACCTCATCCTGCTCCAGAAGGGCCTCCAGATTGGGAAGCTTCGCGGCATAGTCCTGGAACCGGGCATCTGCACCGGCGCTCTGGCTGAACACCGCCATGACCTGCCCCATAGCAGATGCTGCGTCGCTGTCTGCCGTATCGGTGGACTGGCGCAGGGAAGCATATTCCGCCAGGGCGTTGCCCAGATTGGAAATGTGCTCCAGCGCATCCACACAGCGGCGCAGCGCCACCACGGGCTCCAGCTCCTCCAGAGATTTGGTCAGTGTATCAAATTGTCCGCAGGCATCCTTCAGGGCCTGCAGATCCTGAGAAAATGCGGGATCATCAAAACCATGATATAAGGGGTCCAGATTCCAACGTTCGTTCATAATCAATTCTCCTTACTGGCAGTGTACCTGCCTAATTTTTCACTTTAGTTTTACCATGAACCAAGCTGTTCGTCAACGGGGGACAGTAATTTCCATTACTTTGAACAAAGAAACGCCGTGTCCCCTGTGGATTTCTACAGGGGACACGGCCAGTATACTATATTTAATAATATCGCACAACTGCTTTTACCAAGCCCAGGAGCTGAAGCTCCTCCGATTCAATTATATCATACTTGGGGTTCTCCGGCTGGAGCCAGATCCGTCCGTCCTTGCGGCGGAACCGCTTCACCGTGGCTTCCTCCTGGATCATGGCCACCACGATCTGGCCGTCCTCAGCCGTACTCTGCGGGCGCACCACCACCAGGTCCCCGCTGAGGATCCCGGCATTCACCATACTGTCTCCCCGTACCCGAAGGGCAAAGCACCCCGGCTCTCCCTCCCAGGAAAGGGTTCCTTCCTGATTTTCCACCGCCAAAATGGGCATTCCGGCAGTCACCACACCCACAATGGGAATCTGCGGCGTTTTGGAGCCGGGGGTAGAAATGGCTCGCTTCTTTCCCGCCTCATAGCTCAAAAGGCCCTTGCTTCGGAGCTGGGTCAGATGGTAGCTCACTGAGGCCGTGGACTTGAGGCCCACTGCGGCACCGATCTCCCGGATTGTGGGAGCATACCCGTGACTCATAATGAACTCCTGAATATAGTCCAGGACTTCTTCCTGTTTTTCGGTGGTTCTGGACATGCAATCCCCTCCTTTTTTCTTAGAATATCATACTTCCTTCCAAAAATCAAACATTTGTTTTAGAAATCAGGAATGAATTCCTGAGAGGCAGCCTCGGCCTCCTGGGTAAAGCCCTCTAAATCATTGAGATACATCCAGCTGAGCACCGCCTCATATTCTTCCTCCGTAACCGTCCGGTTCAGAGGGGGCATGGCCTGCACCCGCTCCATGGGGGTATACTGGCGCATGAGGGACACCAGGACCGTTCCCTTTGGGAAGGTTTCTCCGATCCAGTCCAGAACCTTCAGCGAGTTTTCAATCTGCCCGGGAAGAATCAGGTGGCGAATAAGAACACCTCGCTTCAGTTTTTCCCCTTCCATTACATAGGGGCCTGTCTGCCGTACCATTTCCTTTATGGCCGCTGCCGCAACGGAAAAATAGTCCCCCGCTCCGGACAGCTGAAGAGCCAGCGCATCGTTCCCATATTTGAAATCCGGCAGGTAGATGTCCACCAGCCCCTCCAGCGCCTTCAGGGTCTGCACAGACTCATAGCCCCCGCAGTTATACACCACAGGGACCGGCAGCTTTGGCCGCAACGCCGGGAGAATGTCCGGCAAAAAGTGAGTGGGGGTGACAAGATCGATGTTTTCCGCCCCCTGAGAAATCAGTGCTTCCATGCTTTCGCGCAACGCAGCGGGCTCGATGGTATCTCCCTGCCGTCCTGTGCTGATCTGCTGATTCTGGCAGTACAGGCAGCCCAGGGTGCACCCGGAAAAGAACACCGCTCCGCTGCCCCCCTGCCCTGCCAGCACCGGCTCTTCCCAGAAGTGGCGCATGACCTTGGCCACCCGAATCCCGTCCGGCTGGCCGCAAAATCCACGCTGTCCCCGGGTCCGGTCCACACCGCAGGCCCGGGGGCAGAGGCGGCAATTTGTATAAGTAAGGTTTGTCACCTTGTTTCTCCCTGCTTTCTATGCTATATTGGTACCAATTTCTCGGAGGTGTTTCCTATGTTTCAAATCACCCTGCTTGCCATGGGCAAGCTGAAAGAAAAGTTTTATCTCTCTGCCGCCGCCGAATACGAAAAGCGGCTGGCGGGCTACTGCAAGTTTCAGCTCATTGAGCTGCCGGAATATAAGCTGCCGGAAAATCCACAGCCCAGTGAAATTGCCGCAGGCCTTGCAAAAGAGGCAGAGCTGATCCGGCAAAAGATCCCCAAAGGAGCCTGGTTCTGCGTTCTGACCCCGGAGGGAAAAGAGCTGTCCTCCCCGGAGTTTGCCCGGAAGCTTTCCCAGGTGAAGCTCTCCGGCAAATCCAGCGCCTGCTTTCTCATCGGCTCCTCCTTCGGCATGGACCCGGCCATTAAGGCCATGGCAGATTTTCGCCTCACCATGGGAAAAATGACCTTTCCCCACCATCTGGCAAGAATCATGGTCCTGGAGCAGCTTTACAGAGCCGAATCCATTCAGGCGGGAAGCCGATATCATAAGTAACCCAGAAGGCCTGCCGCTATGCCCAAAGCACCTGCCAGCACAATCACCACAATGGGGTGCACCTTTTTAAACACCAGAACAAGGCTCAGGAGAAAAATAGCCAGGCTCACCAGCAGGGCGGGATTCATCACAATCCCCCCGGGGAAAAACACGGTCTGCCCCACAGACAAGACCGCCGTTCCGATGAGGCCCACCACGCAGGGCCGCAGACCGGACATCAGTCCCCCCACCACACTGCTGCTGCGGAACTTTTCGTAGCATCTGGCAACCAGCAGGATCACCAGAAACGAGGGCAGCACCACACCCAAGGTGGCACAGAAGGAGCCAAAGATCCCACCTGTCTCCATGCCCACATAGGTGGATATATTCACCGCAAAGGGGCCCGGGGTGGATTCGCTGACCGCCACAAAGTTGATGAGATCTTCCAGATTCATCCAGCCCTTTGCAGTGACCTGCTCCTGAATCATAGGAAGCATGGCATAGCCGCCGCCAAAGGTAAAGGCGCCGATCTGGAAAAATGTGAGAAACAGTTCAAGATAAATCATTTTCCTACCCTCCTGGCGGCAATGGCGCTGGTAATCAGGCCCGTGACGGCACAGCAAATAATCACCAACAGCACATTGACTTTCAAAAATCCTGCTGCCAGAAACGCACCCGCCATAACCACATAAGAAACCACACCCTTGGGGCACTGGCGGTACATGGAATACAGGGCCTTGACAATGAGGGCCAGGACGCCCGCCCGGATCCCGGCGAAGGCATACTGCACCATCTGATTATCCTGAAACTGACTGAGAATAAAGGAAATTGCAACGATAATCAAAAAGGACGGCAGCACCACGCCCGCGGTGGCGCAAAAAGCCCCCCAGAAGCCTGCCACTCGATATCCCACAAATGTGGCAGAGTTGATTGCAATGGGGCCGGGGGTAGACTCCGCAATGGCCACAATGTCCAGAATATCTCCGTCTGACAGCCATTTTTTCCGTTCTGTTACTTCCTTCTGGATCAGAGGAATCATGGCATATCCTCCGCCGAAGGTGAATGCGCCGATTTTGAGAAATGTCAGCAGCAGTCCCAAAATCCGCTCCTTTTTACCTTCCATCCACACCATCCCTTTCTTGTTTTCTTCTAAACCAGTATAGTTCTTTCCCCTCTCATTTGCAAGATAATTTCTGTAAAAATACTGCAATTCTTTGATGCATCTGTCCTGCTCCCATACCGCCGCCCCCCATTGTCTGCATTTCCACGGCACACATTGCGCCTATGGAGTGTGTGCCGTAGGGGACCATTGTGTGTTGCAGAAAAACCAACCCCACCTGGGGCTTTCTTTTTTCCACATGGTATGGTAGCATAGTCCCACTGAATTTTATAAGGAGTACGAACATGGATATAGATACTTTTCAGGATACCTCCCCTAAGCCCTCTTCCAGGGTCATATCCCTTTGGAAAGAAAGCGTTGCATTTCACGGAAAGGCCTGCGTCAATCTGGCTGTAGGAGTCCGGGTCTGCCACACGGTATTGCAGCACCTTGGAATGGACTGCGTTGATCGGAACCGATTGGTATGCGTTTCGGAAACGGACAACTGCAGCGTGGACGCAATCCAGAGCGGACTGGGATGCAGCATGGGCAAAAAACACCTGCTGTTCTTCAACACCGGCAGAATGATTTATTCCGTCTATGATCTGGCCAGCAGCGCTTCTCTGCGAATCTGCCTCCGTCCGGAAGTGATGGAATCGGAGAACTGCACCCCGGAAAAGATCCTTGCTATGGCAGAAGAGGATCTGTTTTATTTTGAAGAAGCCCGGCCCATGACACCAAAGGTCCTGAAAAAAGTAAACAGAGGCTGTTCCTACAAGGAAGGAGAAGCTCCCAGCCTGAACGGCAACGCCCAGGACAGTCTGGAACCCTTCCGGGAATTCGACGAGCCCAAATTCTGACCAGCCGCCTCAGCAACCCTCTGAAATGCTTCACAGGCCCCGGACACACATCCGGGGCCTGTGGTTTTCCTTTGCACAATTTGCACAGAAAAAATCCCATGTATCAAAGATACACGGGATTTTGTGGTGCGCGAGGCGGGAGTCGAACCCGCACGTCCGGAATGGACACTAGAACCTGAATCTAGCGAGTCTACCAATTCCACCACTCGCGCATATCGCCGCCGACTGTTGCCTGACGACTCACTCATAGTATCACAGCAACCGTACTTTGTCAACAATAATTTTAAAATTCCGAAAAATTTTGTCCATAGGCTCTCCGCTGAAAAGAGGCTTTTGTACCCACCGGGTTATTGCGCAAATGACACTCCTCTGCCCCTCAAGAACAGTTCTTGTAAGAACCTTCCGTTTCATTGGAGAAGTCTATGGCTTCATGGGCATCGCCCCTAGCCGATTTCTATGGAGAAAGAAACCTTACAAGGACTGTAAGTATGATTTGAGAGATATCTATGATATCCTTGAGGTACCACAGGAAGGAGGAATTCCATATGGAGCCTATTTTGAATATTGAAAATCTGACCAAGGTTTACGGAAATACGCAGAGCCAGACCAAAGCGCTGAATGGCATTACATTTCAGGTGATGCCCGGTGAATTCCTGGGAATCATGGGAAGCAGCGGTTCGGGCAAATCCACCCTGCTCAACTGCATTGCAACCGTGATCCAGCCCACCGGGGGAAGCATTTCCATTCTGGGAAAGAACCTTGCAAAGCTGGGCGGCAAAGAGCTGGCGGCATACAGGGGGAAAACCGTTGGCTATCTGTTCCAGAATTTCGAGCTTCTCGACAATCTGACCGCCCGGGAGAACATCCTGCTTCCCACCACGCTGCATGGCACAGCCGAGAAGGAAAGCAGGCAGCGTCTGAAGCAGCTTGCCGATTATCTGGAAATTACCGATGTGCTGGACAAATTCCCCACGCAGATGTCCGGCGGTGAGCGCCAGCGTGTGGCAACGGCCCGGGCGCTCATCCTCCATCCCCAGCTCATTCTGGCAGACGAGCCCACCGGCGCTCTGGACTCCAGAAACGCAAAAAATCTCATGGAGAAGCTCTCCGGACTCAACCAGGAGGAGCATGCCACCATTCTGATGGTCACCCATGACAGCAATGCCGCCAGCTTCTGCAAGCGAATCCTGTTCATTCAGGACGGCGTCATTTTCCACGAGCTGCGCCGAGGGGAGGAATCGCAGCAGGAATTCTACCAGCGTATTTTGCTGGTGATGGCTCAGCTGGGAGGAGGAAGCAGCAATGTTCTCTGATCTCATCCTTCGCAACAGCAAACGCAGCCGCAAGGAAAACGGGCTGTTTTTCAGCTCTCTCGTAATTTCGATCGTGGCATTTTATCTGGTTTTATCTCTTTCCAAACAGGATGTAATGATTTTCCTTCAAAAAATGGAAAGCGATGCAGTAAATAAGCTGTTGCTTTTGGTCCCGGTGTTTTATGTGCTGACCCTGGGAATCCTGTTCGGCATGATCTACTTTGCCTGCAAATATCAGCTTCAGCGCCGCAGGCACGAGTTTGGCGTCTATCTGATGATGGGCATGGAAAAAACAAAATTATTCTCCATGCTGTTGATCGAGGACATGATGAGCAGCTTCCTGGCATTGCTGATCGGCCTTCCCGTTGCGGTACTGCTGTCCGAACTCATCAGTCTTGTGACGGCAAAGGCAGTCGGCATGGGGATCATTGGTCATCGGTTTTCTCTGTCCGGATCGGCACTTGCTTTCACAATTGTGGGCTTTTTGGCAATCAAGCTTGCGGCGTTTTCAATTCTCAGCTCTAAAATCTGCACACAGGAGATCGGGAGCCTGCTGGGAGACGAGCCGGAGGTCACAAAAAAGCAGAGGCCCAAATATGTCTATATCCTTTCCCTTTTTATCGGACTTGCTTTATTGACGGCGGCATACACCATGGCCATTGGGGGAACCGCATGGCAAATTCCGGGAATGATGTTTGTAACGGAGCTATGCGGTTTCTTCGGAACCCTCCTGCTGTTTTATGGGATGCGCATTCTGATCCGGATTTTCGCCAAAATGGGGACCGGGAGGCTCCGGGTGTTTAACTTCCGACAGCTGGAAGAAAATGTGATCCATCAGTCCACTACCATGGCCATCAGCTCTCTGCTGATTCTGGCGGCGCTTTGCTGCTTTGGTTCCGGTCTGGGAATTGTGGGGACAAACGCCCAGAGTGAGGACCATGTGTTGGACTATACCTTTGACAGTTATAACGACATCCCTTCCGAGGAAATGCTTCCCACTGTTCAAGCTATTCTGGAAGAGCAAAATCTGACAGAACAGTTTTCGGCTTTGCTTCCCATGCGCATCGGACACATTCGCACCACAGACGCATATGAAGGCGTCTTTCAGATGGATTCTGTCATGGATGCGATTGCCGCTCTTCCCAAATCTTATGCACAGGATATTCTGCTCAACAATTTGAGTTATACGGATAAGCCCTATATCATCATGCAATCTGACTATAATAACCTGTTGGAGCTTGCAGGAAAACCGACTTTAGATCTGGCCCGGAACGAGGCATGTGTCTATATTTCCGCGGATTTTACAAATCAGGAACGCACCGAGATCCTGAATCATATCTTTTCGTCTCACCCGGAAGCACAGCTGGACGGAGCACAGATCTTTCTGACCGGTAATTTGCAGACCACAAATCTTGTGACCGATCGGTCCATCACCTTGTCCTTTGCATTGATTCTTCCGGATGAACAGTTCCGCTATTATACCCAGGGGCAATATAATGTTTATATCAACGGTGTATTGAATCATCATACCGTGAACGAAATCGGTCTGATGAATGCCATTTCTCAGGTCAACCAGCGGCTGGATGAGGCCAATTTGGACGACAGCGGAATCAGCTATGAAAGCTATCTGCAAAATATGGGCCGCAGCCTCTTTTATATGGTAGCTGCCAGCTATATCACCATTTATCTGGCCATTATCTTCCTGGTTGTTGCCAATACGATCCTGGGCGTACAGTTCTTAATGAGCCAGCGCAAAACCGGGCGCAGATATCAGACCCTGGTGCACCTGGGCGCAGACTATCCCACTGTCCGAAAATCCGGACGAAAGCAGGTACAGTGGTTTATGGGGCTGCCGATTGCAGTGGCAGCGCTTAGCAGCCTTCTGGGAGTCAAAGCCATTGTTGGCGGAGCGCTGGCCGGACGGGTCGGCGGCTCTCAAAATGCAATTATGCTGGTTTCTGCCGCTATGATATTGCTGCTGCTTGTGGTATAATATATCTATATCACCCTTGTCAAGCGTTCCAGCGACCGATATCTGCTGACGCTGATGCAGCCCCAGAGAGAAGAATAACGCAATCAGAGAAGGAGCGGGTCGTGATGAAAAAACTGGCAGTTGTGGAAGATGAACTCTATATGCGGCAAGAGCTTTGCAGGATGCTGGACAGCGCAGGATATTGTTCTGTTGCGCTGGACAGCTTCTCCAATGCGGTGGAAACACTCACGACCCTTTCCCCCGATCTTGTAATTCTGGATCTCAATCTGCCGGGGATCAGCGGCTTTCAAATTTGCCGGGATCTGAAGCAGAAAACCGCCATCCCCGTATTGGTGCTGACTTCACGAGATCAGATGCAGGACGAACTCCATGCACTGGAGCTTGGAGCGGATGAATTTCTCACAAAGCCCTGCCGCAGGGAGCGGCTTCTGGCCCGGATCTGCAACATCCTGAAACGGTTTGAAGGCAGAACGAATCTTCTGGAAGGTACAGAGTTTCTGCTGGACCGTACCACCTATACGATTTTCATTCATAACACCTCGGCTGTCCTGCCTAAAAATCAGGGAAAGCTGCTGGAGGCACTGCTTTGCGCCGGAGATCGGATCGTGACGGCCCGGGAACTGGCAATGGCGCTTTGGGGAACGGATGAGTTTATTGACGAGAACGCCTTGCAGGTCAATATGACCCGGCTCAAAAAGACCATGGCGGGACTGGGCACCATGCAGAAGGTGGAAACCATCCGGGGGCAGGGGTATCGCCTGGAAAGGAGCGGACAGCCATGAACCCTCTGTGCTCTGCTTTTATAAAAAACCTCCCCTGGCTGCTGTTTCTGCTTTTGGTGGATGCCTTTGCCGCCTTGCTTCTCTGGTTGGCAGATGTACAGGCGTTTAAAACCCTACTGGGGATCATCCTGCTGTTCAGCATTCTGCTGTTTACCGCAGCATTGCTGTTTGCAGCGGTTCGGGAAGGGAAAAAGGAAAAATTCTTTCTTGCGTTTCTCGCCCAGCCGGACCGTATGCGCAAAGAGCAGCTTCTTGACGCTGTCACCTTTCAGGAACGGCAGCAGTTAGAGAAAATGATGGCACTTCTGCAAACCCAGCAGATGCAGCTTTCTCAAATGAAGGACGATCTCCATGACTATGAAGAATATGTAGAAGGCTGGGCTCATGAAATCAAAGCACCCCTGAGCCTGCTGACCATGCTCCTGGATAACCGTCAGGACGAACTGCCGCCGGAGCTTTACAGGAAGCTCAACTATGTCCGCAGTCAGCTTCAGGAAGATGTGACCCAAATGCTCTACTATGCCCGCCTGAAAAGCAGCACCAAGGACTATCGGTTCCAGCATTTGCGTCTGGGTGATCTGGTGGAAGAAGTCCTGGAGGATTCCCTGCCGCTGCTGGAAGAAAAAGAATTTCAGGTTCAAAATTCTCTGCTTGACCAGCAGGTGTTCACCGATTCCCGGGGTCTTCGGTTCATACTGGGGCAGATCATCAGCAATTCCATCAAATACGCAGACAATGAACCGGAGCTGCACATCTACGCGCAATGCCGGGAAACAGAAACGGTTCTGCGCATCCGGGACAATGGCCCAGGCGTAAAGCAATGCGATCTGCCCTATATTTTCCAGAAGGGCTTTACAGGCGACAGTACCGACAGCCAGAAAAAAGCCACCGGAATGGGGCTGTACCTCGCCAAAAAGATGGCCGATCATCTGAATCTGAAAATAGAAGCCCACTCGACCCAAGGAGAAGGGTTTGAGGCGATCCTCACATTTCCGGTAGTATCATCACTTCCTATGGTCACGACCAACAAACTGACACCCGAAAGCGCCTCTGTTCTATTTTGAGAAAAAGGCAGTGCTCTTTTTTGAAATCCATCGCTTCAAAAAGGGCACTGCCTTTGTTTTTAGCATAAAAAAGGCGAAACACCTTGATTATCCAAGGCATTCCGCCCTGACATCAAACATGTTTCACTTTGCTGGCATCCGTGAACACTTTAGATGCCGCATCAAATCTTGAGAATATATCAAAAAAGAGATGATCCGTAGATCATCTCTTTTTGGTGCGCGAGGCGGGAGTCGAACCCGCACGTCCGGAATGGACACTAGAACCTGAATCTAGCGAGTCTACCAATTCCACCACTCGCGCATGAGACCGATCATTTCTGACCGCTCAGATATAGTACCACAGGATCTCCCATTTGTCAACGACAATTTTTAAATTTCTTTCATTTTCTACCGGTATTGTTCCAGGGCAACCTCTTGATAATAATGGTACAGAATCTCCTGATAGGTACTGCCCTTCCGGGCCATTGCTTCCGCTCCATATTGGCTCATCCCCACCCGATGACCAAAGCCCTTGGTGCTGATAAAGAGTTCCGTATCCGTCACCGAGACCGAAAAGACCGTAGAGCGCAGCCCCAGCACCCTGCGAAGGGTGGTCCCCGCAAAGGTTACGCCGCCGATCTGCAACGATTCCACACCTCCTCCTTCCGTGGCCTCTACCTTCTGAAACCAGGTTTCCGGGGGACCGGACAGATCCGCCTCAGGGGCAGCCGCCAGGATCAGCTTTTTGAATTCCTCCAGCGTATAGACCACCTGATTCTCTTCATAGGGGGAATCCTCCTCGGGGCTTTCCACAGACTGCAAATAGGGCACATCGCCGCCCCATACCGCCACTGCCGCTTCTGTCCTTCCTCCGGAGGCGGAGAAGAAGGTGGCATCAATGGGTTCTCCTCCATAGGTCAGCACCTCTCCTTTTGTGGATTGCACTGCCTGTTGCGCAATCTGCACCCCTTCCGGGTCTTCGTAGGTCCGGGGATCTTTCCATCCCTGGCAGCAGTTCGGGTCCGTACAGATATCCCCGTTGTCATGCTTCGGATGGAGCGTATGCCGCAGCGTGAAGGTTCGGGCCACCACCGCCTGGGCCTTCAATGCCTCCGGCTCAAATGTGGTGGGCATTTCTGCAAGCAAGACCCCCACCAGATAGGATTCCAGCTCCATTTTTTCCACCCCTCCGGGTGTCAGCACTTCCAGTAAGGTCCCGGGCTCTGTGGGCTGGGTGAGCTCCGGAACGGCCGCTATGGTTTGGGGCATTGTGGCTGCTGCGGTTGTTTCCGCCTGCTCTATGGCGGGCCTGTCCAGCAGCCACAGGGGCAGGCACAGCCCCACCGCCATGGCACCTGCTGTCAAAAGAATTGCTCGCTTCATTGGTTTCCACCTCCGGCTCCATCATAGCACAATCCCCATAGGGATTTTGTCAAACCCAATGATGGCAACCGGAAAATTCGGAATCCCCTTTTTCCTGATTTACCCTGTGAAAAAACAGCCATTCGTCAGACGAACGGCTGTTTTCCAATTCTTATTTTTCTTCCGTCTTTGCTTGCAGCTGGCTTTCATTGTACCGCTGCACTGAACCGATCGCTTTTTGCAAGGCCTCCATCATCAGGCATAGTCCGATTCCGATTGTGATGTATCGCAAGGACAGCAAGGTTTCGGAATAGCGGCTAAAGGCATAGGTCATGGCGTAAAGATACACATTGCCCCAGTAGACCAGAGCTAAAAACAGCATCACCGCACGCTTCCTTTTCAGCACAAACGCCAGCGCAAAGGAAACCACACAGAGCCTCCAATCGAACTGCCTCAGTTCCTCCAGGGGCTCTCGCGTTGTGTGCAAAACCTGTTTCCAGTAGAACACACCGTCCACCATCTCTTTGGGCTTTAGATACAGGTATGATTTGACAAAGCTCTTCGGGTCCTTCTCAAACCACTGCTTTTGCCGGTACTTTGCTTTGATTGCATCTGCCTGCAAGGCCAGAAACTTCTGATACTTTGCTTCCTTGGGCGCTCCGTTTTCATCGTAATAGGCGGCATACTTTTCCTGCATAACCTGATCCACATTGGTCTCATAGTCCAGCTCCTCATCGGAAGGGTACCCCTCCCCCTGGTAGGTCCCCAGCAGAGTAGGATTTCCGGCTCCATAGGTCAGGGGAATAAAGGCATGAAACTGGATGTAGTTTCGGATGCTCCAGGGAATCATAAAGCACAACACGGCACAGGCCAAAATCAACCCCTGTTTGAGCAGCAGTTTGAAATCATACTTTACCAGCAGCAAATAAACAAACGCAAACAGAGGATAGATCCCAACATTTGCCTTCAGCATCAGGGCCAGCATATATGCTCCCAGACAGCACCAGAAGTGCTTTTTTTGGTGATACCGTCCCATCATCAGGGTATAATACACCATGGCCGTCAGCAGAGTAAAAAATGGGGTTTCCGTCAAAATCAGGTTATCCATCCACACCAGATTCGGTGCAAAGAAAAACAGAGTGCTTAAAATTCCGCACCACTTGGGAGCAAACAGACAAACCGATTTGTATACAAAGAAGGGCGTAATCACCCCCATGGTGATCCACACCAGCTTCAAAACCAGCCACAGTGCCTTCCCTTCCCCAAACAGCAACGACAGAAGGCCAATCAGCACCGGCATACCCGGCATGATCTGGGCACTGACCTCTCCGTTGTGCATGGTGATGGTCCCTGTATTAGCAAAGATAATTCCGCTTTCTATGTAGGATAGATCGTCACTTTCCAGGCTGTACCCAACCCCCAGCCGATACAGCACAAACAGCCGCTCCAGAAACAGAAGCAGCATAATGATACCTATGGCTTTGTGTTCCCGAAAAAAGGAACCCCGATCCTTCCCCGGTTGTGGCAGCTGTTTTCTCATTTGCGTTCCTCCTGCGGCGCAATGCGCTGTTCCTCTTGCAGATATTTCTCAATAGAAACCATCTGGACCAGTCTTTTGATTTTTTCCGATTGTTTGGACAGGTTGACCGTATGGGAAAAGGCAATGATAAGCAGCGCAAATACCGCCAGCAAATACAGAAGGTTCGACGGTGTCTGGATCTGCACCACATCGGAGAGCCACATAATGAGCTGCGGGAAAAATGCCACTACGATCACTGCAAAGCTGATCAGCAGCCAGATCAAAGAATACCGCATTTGCAGTCTCCGCTTATTGACAGTCACAAACACAATGGTAATAAAGACAAGGGCAAGAACAATCATTTCCACTCGCAATAGTGCTGACACGATCAATTTTCCTTCTTTCTTTGAAAACTGGTGCAAAGAATCGATAACGATACTTTAAACATGTAATAGACCGACTTCCAGGAGCTGATGGAAGAGACTCCGCCTTCCCGTTCAAACATATTCACCTGTACTTCTTTCACACGAAAAGAATGCTTTGCCAGTGCCACGATGGATTCCGGCTCGGGATAATCCACCGGATAGCAATCGGCGAGAAAGGCAATGGCTTTCTTATTGGCTGCGCGGAATCCGGAAGTGGGGTCGGTGATGTGAATTCCCGTCACCAGGCGCAGGATCCCGGATAAAAAACGAATTCCGACTCTTCGCATCCCAGTGGAGCGAAATGAGCTGGTCCCCAGCAAGAAGCGGGACCCCACAACAAAGTCACTTTCTCCCTTCCGAATGGGCTCCAGCAGGTCGTCTAAAGAATGGATGTCGTGCTGTCCATCCCCATCAAACTGTACGGCAACATCGTACTCTTTCATTTTTGCAAGCAGGTAGCCGGTTTGCACCGCACCGCCGATTTTCAGATTCTGGATCAAATGTATGGTATGAAAATGGTTTTCCCGGCAAATTTTTCCCGTATCGTCTGTAGAGCCGTCGTTTATAATGATATAGTCCAGGTCATATTCCGGCTTCTTGTCCACAAACTCCTCAATGCTGCGAATCACCTTCCGAATATTATCCTGTTCATTATACGCCGGAATGATCAGCAACACCCGCATAACCAGCCCCCCTAACTGTTATTTCTTGTCTGATTTGAAGATCAGGAATTTACTCAATACATAATTGATCAGCACAACCACAAACGAAAGAAGGATTTTTGCCAGCATTACGCCGCTGATTCCCCAAAGCTCGAACCGGCCTGCCTTCAGCCAGTGTATGCACAGCAGCAATCCCGCCTCTTCAAAGAAAAAGGACAAGACCCTGGCACCGGAAAAAGAGCAAATCTCCTTGATTAGGACCTCTTTTTTCCAGCTTTTACTCTGGAATACAAATATTTTATTGGTTATATAGGCAAACGCCACCGAAGCTACAAACGCAGCCACATTGGCAAGCAGTGCCGTTCCTTCTCCGAATTCGGTAATAACCAGCCAAAACAGGAAGTAGTTGATAACGGTTGTCAGGACACCAAAAAGCAGATACATCCCGGTCTCCCTGTTAAAAATCTGCTTGAGTATGTGTTTCATGATTGTTTCCCCCCCTCTTTGTTTTTTCAGAGGCAGCCGCCTCTCGGAGCCAGCCTGCCCCCTGAAACAGCCGTGGCTTCTTCGTACTTTTTCAGGGTCCGATATAAAAACAGGAATTCATCTAAATTTTCACTTATTATATTATAACACCACAAATTATACATTGCAAGGGGGTTTCCGGGAACAGATCCCCGGGTTCTGGTTTTTCAGGGGCGGATCTTCTGTTCTCAAAAGTCTCTGAATCTTGACACAAAGTCCGTTTTCCGGTATAATAATTACAGTTTTACCCGAAATGGAGTGACTTTATGAAACGAGTTTTAATAAAAATAGCAATTTTTATTCTGGTTGTGTCGATCCTTGCTGGTACGGCCTGGTTCTTCCTTATGTACCGCCCCGACATCACCGCCAGCCTGTTCTGTAAATTCGGAAGCAGCGCCTTTGAGGACGGAAACTATGACAAGGCCGTCACCTGGTACCGCAGAGCCAACAAGCTCATGGAGGCAGACCAGGAGATCTCTGTCCGTCTGGCCGAGGCCTACCGGGCCAGCGGCAACTATACCAAGGCAGAATATACCCTAGCCAACGCCATCGCTCAGGGCGGCAGCCTCGAGGTTTATCTGGAGCTGTGCCGGGTCTATGTGGAGCAGGACAAGCTCCTGGATGCAGTGAATATGCTGGATCAGATTGCCGTGCCGGAAATTAAGGCCCAGCTGGATGCCCGGCGTCCCAGTGCTCCTACTTCCAATCTGGAGCCCGGTTTCTACAATCAATATATGGACCTGGAGGTCACCGCCGACAGCGGCAATCTCTATGTGAATTTCCAAGGGGACTTCCCCTCCACCCAAAATCTCTATGGCGGCCCCGTCACCCTGCCTCTGGGTGAAAGCAATGTGCTGGCTGTGGCGGTAAATGAGGACGGCCTGGTCAGCCCGCTGGCTTCCTTCGGCTATACCATCGGCGGCATCGTAGAAAATGTGCAGCTGGCGGACCCTGCCCTGGATGCCTATGTCCGAGACCTTCTCAGCCGCAGCGAAGGCTCCGATCTCACCACCGCAGATCTGTGGAGCATTGAGGAGATGAATATTTCTCCTGAGATTGCTGACCTTTCCGACCTGCACTACTTCACAGGGCTGAAGCATCTCACCATCCAGCCCCGGGAAAGCCTGAATCTGGAGTTCCTGGCCTCCTGCACCAAACTGGAATCTCTAACTCTCTCTGGCTCCACCGTCAATCCGGAGTCGCTGCCCCTCATCGGTGCGCTCTCTCAGCTCACCACCCTGAATATGGCCGGGTGCAGCCTGTCCACTTTGTCCGGTCTTGAGCCTCTTACGGCCCTGACCACCGCAGACTTGTCTCAGAATGTCATCTCCGACCTCTCTCCCCTGTCCGGCAATGCCGGCCTCACGGAGCTGAACCTTCGCAGCAACGCCCTGGTCAACACCTCGGCTTTTGTGAACTTCCCTGCACTTACCCGGCTTGTTCTGGAGGATAACTCCCTCACCGATGTATCGGCCCTGAGCAGCTGTGTGAACCTGCAAACTCTGGATATCAGCAACAACTCTCTGGAAACCTTCCCCGGAGTGGGCAAACTGGTAGCCCTGGAGGAGCTGGATGCCTCTGCCAACAAGCTCACCAATGTCTCCGGCATTGGCAGCTGCACCGCCCTTAAAAAATTGAATCTGTCCAACAACAAGCTGGAGACCATGGACGAAATGGTTTCCCTTGTCAATGTGGTAAACCTGAATGTGTCCTATAACGATATCAAAACCATCCCCGATTTCCCGGACACTGCGGCTCTGTCAAGCTTCAACGGCTGCCACAACTTCTTTGAAAATGTCAGCGGGCTGTCCGGACTCAGCTCCCTGAACAATGTCTATCTGGACTACAATAATATTACGGATATCAATGTTCTGTCCTCCTGCCCCAACCTCACTCAGGTCAATGTGTTCAGCACCAATGTAACCGATGTGTCCGCGCTTCAGGAAAAAGGGGTCATCATCAGCTACGATCCCACCTAACGCCCCATATTACAAAACGCCGAAGCCCGATGATTCAGGCTTCGGCGTTTTTCTACTTGATGGCATCCCAGTCAATTTTTCGGTTTTTAAAATAGTACTGCCTGTCATGGTCGGAAACCGGCCGCAGGACCCGGCAGGGATTTCCTACTGCCACCACATTGGAAGGAAGGTCCTTTGTCACCACGCTGCCCGCTCCTACCACCACATTGTCTCCGATGACCACGCCGGGAAGGACAATGGCCCCGGCTCCGATCCAGCAATTCTTTCCGATGCGGACAGGGGCGTTGTACTGATATCCCTTCTGCCGCAGGGACGGCTCGATGGGGTGCCCTGCGGTCGCAACCGTCACATTGGGTCCGAACATAGTATGGTCTCCCACATAGATGTGGGTATCATCCACCAGCGTCAGATGAAAGTTGGCATAGATCCCCTTGCCGAAATGGACATGCTTTCCTCCAAAGTTGGCATAGAAGGGCGGCTCAATATAGCAGTCCTCTCCAATGTCGGCAAACATCTTTTTGAGCAGCTGCTGCCGCAGTTCCAGCTGGGAGGGTCTGGTGGCATTGAAGTCATACAGGCAGTCAAGGCACTGGAGCTGATGCGCTATAATCTGAGGGTCTCCGGTATCATAAAGTGCTCCGGAATGCAGTTTCTCTTCCATCGAACATCCTCTTAAATTCAATTATTTTTTCCGCCACCGTCTGCGGCGTTTGGTCTCCTCCTCCGGCTGAGGCTCCAGGATTTCCTCCCGCACCAAAGCAGGCAGGCCGGAAAATACCCGGTCATAGGACCGATCCAGCATGGAAAGCAGGGTCTGCTGAGGAAGTTCATTCCAAAGGACCGTGTTCCAATGGGCCCACTGGGCTCCCTCTTCCTGGCAGTTGGCCTGAGGATAGGTCTCCCGCTCCCGGCTGGCCTCCCGGGCATCACACTTATACATCACTCTGCCGTCGGTGTAGAGCTGGGCGAAGATGCACTCGCCTACCTTACAGCAAACGGGGTCATCTCCAAAGGGCCGGTCCTCATAGGCCCCCACCTTATCGAGGCAGTAAGAAAGCAGAAATTCCAAATCCATTATGATAGTTCCTCCAACAGAAGTTCCAGTGCCGCCTCTACCGCAGCACGGCGCACCGCATCCCGGTCTCCCGGCAAATGCAGACAGCGGCTGACCGTGCGCCTGGTTCCTGCACAGGCAATGTATACCGTGCCCACGGGGTTTCCAAAGTCATCTCCTCCGGGGCCGGCCAGCCCCGTGGTGGACAGGGCAAATTCCGCCCCCAGCCGCTCTCTTGCCCCCTGGGCCATGGCCTCTGCCACGGGAGCGCTGACGGCCCCTAAGGTATCCAGCAGATGGTTTGGCACACCCAGAAGGGCTTCCTTGCACCGGTTGGTATAGCTGATGATTCCGCCACGGTATGCCTGAGAACTGCCGGGGATCTCCGTCAGAGCAGCCCCCACAAGACCTCCGGTACAGCTCTCCGCCGTGGCAACGGAACACCGCTTTTCTTTCAGAAGGTCCAGAGCCTTACAGCTCAGCGTCTGCGCTCTCGTCATATCTTACCGTCACCTTATCCGTATTTTCCAGGGCCTGGGCAATGAGGGCCTCCACATCCAGAACGGATTCTACCCGTTCCACTTCCTTCAGATTGGGCTTGGTCTTGGGGTGCTTGGGGGTAAAGACCGTGCAGCAGTCCTCATAGGGCAAAATAGAGGTTTCCAGTGTGCCGATCCGGCGGGCAATGGTGACGATCTCCTCTTTGTCCATGCCGATGAGGGGGGTGAAGATGGGCAGATCCACCACCGCAGCCGTCACTGCCATGGCCTCCATGGTCTGGGAAGCCACCTGACCCAGATTTTCGCCGGTGACCAAGCACTTGCAGCCGTGCATCTGGGCAATTCTCTGGGAAATGCGCATCATAAACCGGCGCATAATCAGCGTGAAATATTCCTCGGGGCACTTGTCCCGGATGGCCTCCTGAATGGCGGTAAAGCCCACCACATTGACGGTCATCCGCCCGCAGAAGCGGGTGACCAGCCGGGCCAGCTCCAGGACCTTTTCCTTTGCCTGCTCAGAGGTATAGGGGTAGGAGAAGAAGTGGACGCATTCCAGCTCCACGCCCCGCTTTGCGATCATATAGGCCGCTACGGGGGAATCGATGCCGCCGGACAGCAGCACCGCAGCCCGGCCGCCCACGCCGGTGGGCAGGCCGCCGGCTCCCGGCTCTGCGGGGCCGTGGACGTAGGCAGCCAGATCCCGGACCTCCACATAGACCGTATAGGCAGGGTGGCGCACATCCACCTTGAGGTGGGGATGGGCCTCTGCCAGCCGTCCGCCGATTTCCTGAGAAATGCCGATCGAGGTCAGAGGGAAGCTTTTATCCGACCGCTTGGACTCCACCTTGAAGCTCTGGGCACAGTCCAGATCATCTCCCAGATAGGCCTCCACCGCCTGGAAAATGGAATCCAGATCCTTTTGGCAGGGGCGGCAGCGGCACAGAGACACCGCGCCGAAAATATAGTGGCAGGCCTCCCAGGCGCCTTCCACATCGCAGCTGTCATTCATGGGCTGCACATACACCGTAGATTGCAGAATGTACACATCAAATTCCCCGAAGGGCTTCATCCGGCGCCGGACATTCTGGCGCAGCTTGTTTTCAAACTGCTTCTTGTTCTGCCCTTTCAGAACAATTTCGCCCAGCTTCATTAAAAAAATCTCATTCATAGGAATGTTCCTCCATTGTTCAAATCTCTGTTATTTTAGCACAGCTTTTTCTTTTTTCCTAGTCCTTTTTCGGAGACTCAAAAAGTCGAAACAAAAGATTGTATTCAGCAGGAGTTTTTGATATACTTAAGACACTATCAAAAAATACGGAGGTAATGTGATATGAAATCCATCCGTGATATTTATAAAATCGGAAAAGGGCCCTCCAGCTCCCACACCATGGGGCCTGAGCGGGCTGCCAGAATTTTTCTCTCCGAGCATCCCGAGGCTGACCGGATCCGGGTCATCCTCTATGGCTCTTTGTGTAAAACCGGCATCGGCCATGGCACCGACCGTGTCCTCATGGAGGTGCTCTCCTCAGTGGAAAACGAGATTGTTTTCTCCCGTGTCACCCCCAAGGATGTGACCCATCCCAATACCATCGACTTCTACGCCTTCAAAGGGGAGGAGCAGACCGGTTATTTCCGGGTGGAATCCGTAGGCGGCGGCGATATCGTCATCGTGGGCAGAAACTCTGACGCCAGCGAGGAAGTGTATCCGGAAAATTCCTTTGCGGAAATCATGGACTTCTGCAAGTGGAGCTATGTCCACACCCTCAGTGATTATGTAGAAATGAATGAAGGGCCTGAAATCTGGGACTTCCTCCGGGATGTGTGGCAGACCATGAAGACCGCCATCCATGACGGACTCAACACAACGGGCATTCTGCCGGGCGTGCTGAAAATGCAGAGAAAGGCCAAGTATCTCTATGAGCAGGAGCTGGACACCGAGGTGGCACAGGTGCGGGAATGCCGTATGATCTGTGCCTACGCCTTCGCCGTGTCCGAGCAGAACGCAGACAACGGCACCATCGTCACCGCCCCCACCTGCGGCGCTGCCGGTGTTCTGCCTGCGGTGCTGTACTACATCTATGAAACGGGCCGGGCTACCGAAGAGCAGGTCATCCGTGCCCTGGGCACTGCCGGCATCATCGGCAATCTGGCAAAGCGCAACGCCTCCATTTCCGGTGCCGAGTGCGGCTGCCAGGCAGAGGTGGGCGTGGCCTGTTCCATGGCCGCCGCCGCTGCCGCCGAGCTCTATGGCCTCAATCTGGAGCAGGTGGAGTATGCCGCCGAAATCGCGCTGGAGCATCATCTGGGTCTGACCTGTGACCCCATCTGCGGTCTGGTGCAGGTTCCCTGCATCGAGCGAAACGCCGTTGCCGCCATGCGTGCCATGAATGCCTGCAACCTGAGCTATTTCCTCTGCGGCACCCGTAACATCAGCTTCGACATGGTCACAAAGGCCATGTATGAAACCGGCCTCAATCTGAGCCATCAGTACAAAGAGACCAGCGAAGGCGGCCTGGCCCGGTTCTGGAACCGCCACCGCACCAC
>JARIBV010000089.1 GCA_029257335.1 Faecousia sp. | reverse complement strand
GGACCCAACGCTGCCAAGCCCCTGCACATCGGCCACCTTCGCTCCGCTATCATCGGTGAGAGCGTGAAGCGGATTTACAAATTCTTTGGAAATAATGCCATCGGAGATGTCCACCTGGGTGACTGGGGCCTTCAGATGGGTCTGATTATTACAGGTCTCAGGGAGCAGCAGCCTGCACTTCCCTATTTCGACGAGAACTTTTCCGGTCCTTACCCTCAGGAGGCGCCCTTCACCATGAGCGAGCTGGAGCAGATTTATCCTGCTGCCTCCGCCCGCAGCAAGGAGGACGAGGTCTTCGCTCAGGCTGCCCATGAAGCGACCTTTGCTCTTCAGGCCGGCCGTCCCGGCTATCGTGCGCTTTGGAAGCACATCATGAATCTCTCTATCGCAGACATTAAGAAAAACTATGACAATCTGGATGTGCACTTCGAGTCCTGGCTGGGAGAAAGCGATGCGCAGCCCTTCATTGCCCCCATGCTGGACAAGATGCGTGCCGACGGCCATGCGGTTGAAAGCAATGGCGCACTGATCTTCCCCGTGGCCCGCGAGGACGACAAGAAGGAAATGCCTCCCTGCATCCTCATGAAGTCCGATGGTGCCACCCTGTATGCAACTACCGACCTGGCAACGCTGATTCAGCGGGAGCAGGACTTTCATCCCGACAAGGTTTTGTATCTGGCAGACAAGCGCCAGAGTCTTCACTTTGAGCAGGTGTTCCGTGCAGCACGGGCTTCCGGCATTGTCCGCCCCGAAACGGAACTGGACTTCCTTGGCTTCGGTACCATGAACGGCAAGGACGGGAAGCCGTTTAAAACCAGATCCGGCGGTGTTATGCGGCTGGAGCAGCTTATCTCCGAAATCACAGATTTTGTTCGGAAAAAAGTTGAAGAGAACAAGATCGTGGAGGCCGACGCAGTAGAGGAAACCACCCGCCGCATTGCTATGGCTGCCCTGAAATACGGCGACCTGTCCAACCAGCCCACCAAAGATTATATCTTTGATATGGACCGTTTTGCAGCCTTTGAAGGAAATACCGGCCCTTATATTCTCTATACGATCGTCCGTATCAAGAGCATTCTGGCAAAGTATGGTGCATGGGAAACCCTGCCGATCCAGGCTCCCGTGAACCCCAGCCAGAAGAATTTAATGCTGGCCATTACCAAGCTGGCTCCTGCGCTGGAGAATGCGTACCGGGATTCTGCCCCCAATGTGATCTGTGCCTATATCTATGAGCTTGCAGGTGCTGTTAACGCCTTCTATCACGGAACCCGTATTCTCACCGAAACCGATGAGACTGTAAAAGCCGGCTATATTGCTTTGATTGGCCTGGCTAAGGATATCCTGGAGCGCTGCATCGATCTTTTGGGCTTTGAAGCACCTGAAAAGATGTAATTTTCTGTCACCGCATGAGACTAGGAGGTAATCATGGAACAATTCGTAACTGTTGCCATTCCGGTCATTGCCGCTTTTATCATGATTCGGATTCTGCTGAAGCCCATGAAGCTTCTGACAAAGCTGCTCATTAACACCGGGTTTGGTTTTGCAACCTTGTTCTTACTGAATATGCTGTCAGAGTATACCGGCGTTCTCTTTGAACTGGATGCAACCAATGCCGTTGTGGTTGGTATTCTGGGCCTTCCCGGGCTGATCCTGCTTCTGATATTTCATTTTTTCCTGTAGTTTTCCTGATTGGGAAGAAAGTTCCTTACTTTCTTCCCAATTTTTATGCCATCTCAGCCTTATTTCATTTTTTGATTGCGAAATTCGGCAAGTTGTATTATAATATGTGTTATAAAAAGTATATAATCAGAGAAGAATCTGATTATAAACAGGAGGTTATAAACATGCAAAAGCCAGTCCTTGTCGTCATGGCTGCGGGTATGGGCAGCCGCTACGGCGGCCTTAAGCAGTTGGACCCTGTCGGAAACCACGGTCAGCTCATTATGGACTATTCCATTTATGATGCCCACCGGGCCGGATTTGACACGGTTATCTTTGTAATCAAGCCCGAGATTGAGGAAGCATTCCGGGAGGGTGTCGGCAACCGCTTGGAGAAAGTGATGGATGTTAAGTATGTCTATCAGCTGAAGGAGGATCTGCCCGAAGGATACCACTGCCCGGAAGAGCGTGTAAAGCCTTGGGGTACCGCTCAGGCAACTTTGGCCGTTCGTAATGTAGTGAAGGGACCTTTTGCTGTTATCAATGCCGACGACTACTATGGCCCGGATGGCTTTAAAGCCATCTATCAGTACCTGACGGAAAACCCCGACAATGACGATCGCTACGAGTATGCAATGGTAGGCTATCTCCTTAAAAATACCGTAACAGAAAACGGTCATGTAGCCCGTGGCGTATGCGAGGAAACAGCAGATCACTTCCTGACCAGTGTGGTAGAACACACAAAAATCATCAAGGGCGAGCACTGCCCCCAGTATACCGAAGATGACGGGGCAACCTGGCATGATCTGGATGAAAACACCGTTGTGTCCATGAACCTCTGGGGCTTCCAAAAGAGCTATCTGGAGGAAGCAATGGCCCGCTTCCCTGCATTCTTGGACAAGGCTCTGGCGGAGAATCCTACAAAAGCCGAGTTCTATCTGCCCACTGTGGTGAGCCAGCTGCTGGAAGAAAACAAGGCCAGAGTAAAAGTCCTGCGCAGCCACGATCACTGGTACGGCGTCACCTACAAAGAGGACAAGCCCACAGTCGTGGCCGCCATTGCGCAAATGACCGCAGAGGGGCTTTACCCCGACTGCCTGTGGGAGAAGTAATATGGATCAGAACCTTGTATATGAAGTACTGTCTCACTATGACCTCCCTGCCCCGTTGGCCGGCTTTGTCCCCTACGGCTACGGTCACATCAACGATACATTTTGTGTCCTGACTCAGCCCAGAGAGGGAGACTGTATCCGCTTTATTTTGCAGAGGATGAATCCCAAGGTATTTCCCGACACAAACGCACTGATGGAGAACATGGTGGGGGTCACCACCTTCCTGCGGAAACATGTGGTGCAGCAAGGCGGCAATCCTGACCGGGAAGCCATGCAGATACTCTTTACAAAAGAAAACACCTCCTTCTATACCGATGAAGAAGGAAATGGCTGGCGTCTGATGCCGTTTATCGAAGGGACTGTGTGTCTCCAGGCGGCGGAGACCCCTGCACTTTTTGAAGCCTCGGGTAAGGCCTTTGGCAGATTTCAGCGGATGCTGGGTTCCTACCCTGCGGAAACCCTGAAAGAAACCATACCGGGTTTTCACGACACGGAAAAGCGCTTTGAACGCTTCATGACTGTTCTGAACGCAGATCCTATGGGAAGAGCCAAGGAAGTGCAATCGGAAATTAACTTCCTTTTGGCCCGGCAGAAGGATTGCAGCGTTGCGCTGGAAGCGCATCGTCAGGGGATCCTCCCTCTCCGTGTAACCCATAATGATACAAAACTGAACAATGTTCTTCTTGACCGCAACACATTGGAAGGCATTTGCGTGATCGATTTGGATACGGTAATGCCCGGCCTTTCCATGAATGACTTCGGTGATTCCATTCGTTTTGGTGCAAACCACTGTGCAGAGGACGAAAAAGATTTGAGTAAAGTCAATTTTGACCTTTCTCTGTTTGAAGTCTTTACCAGGGGGTTTCTGGAAGGTGCAGCCGGCACTCTGACCGAGGCTGAAATTCGGTACCTCCCCTGGGGTGCAAGACTCATGACATTGGAATGCGGCATGCGCTTCCTTACCGACTATCTGGAAGGTGATGTTTACTTTCGTACCACCTACCCCGGACAGAATTTGGATCGTTGCCGTACGCAGTTTAAGTTGGTAGCGGATATGGAGTCTGTTTTTGCGAAAATGGAAGCAATTTGCGCAGCCCATGCCTGAAAAATATCCAAGCAGGCAATCTGACTATGGGTGCAGGCCCTTTCCCTAGATCCCTGATGTCGTATCCTATAAGAAATCCCCATTGTACAGGTGTGATCCTGCACAATGGGGATTTCTCTATAACCTTTGCTTTAAACGGAATTTGCAATCAGATATGACGCTCCAGAATGGAGTCGATCACAGGGATGCGGATATAGCCCTGCTTTAAAGAACTGAACCCCAAAACAAGGAACAAAATCTTGCCGGAATAGGTAACAATTCTCACCAAAGCATCGCAAATCTGGTTGATGACCGGTACATACAGAGAACCGCCAAAGATCTCCATGACGCCCCCGATTGTGTTAATTGCGCCGGGAAGCAAGCCAATCAGTGCACACAGAACATCAATTGTCACTGCCAAAATGGCTGCTTTGACCACAGTGCTGCGAAGCCATTCATTGGTCTCGGAAATCAGAACATAGCCAACCAGGACAATCAGTGCCACATAGTTTCCCAACATGGCCATAAAGTAAGCGCCTGCTCCCAAAAGACCTGCCGTGATACCTAACTTTGTTTTCATAGGAACCTCCATCTTTCTTTTTCAAGTTTTCCCGCTTTTGCGGTATGCAAGGGCACAGACGTGCCCAGAGCATTCATTAAAAGGAAACAAACATGTTGACCTCCTTAAGGCCTTAGATACATGCCGTGAAAACACACCATATTATACAAGTATTCTGCAGAAAAAGCAAGTCATAATAGGCCTAAAATACATCCGCGGCACATCCCCTTTCAGTCAGGATTCTCCTTGTCCTCTTCTGCTTCGTGCATAGGTACGAGCTATCATCCGTATACTCCATTTAGGGGTGATTATATGATTTCAGTAATCAGCGCATTTTTAATGAGCAGTCTGTTCTGTTCCCTTCGTCTGTCCTCAGGAAGTTTTCCTAAACCATTAACGCGAGACGAAGAAGCGTATTATTTAGAGCGATCGGCACAAGGAGACCTTGAAGCCCGCAACATTTTGATTGAACACAATCTCAGGCTGGTTGCACACATCATGAAAAAATACTACGCCCAAGCCGGCGACCAGGAAGATTTGATCTCCATAGGAACCATTGGTCTTATCAAAGCAATATCCACATTTCAGCCCACAAAAGGAATTCGCCTCGCCACTTATGCGGCCCGATGTGTAGAAAATGAAATTCTCATGCACTTTCGCAGTCAGAGAAAAAGTGCATCCGATGTCTCTCTGTCCGACCTTATTGAGACTACCGGAGACGGGGCAGCACTTTCGCTGATGGATGTCATCAGCGAAGACACCGATCTTGTAGAACAGCTCAGCACCCAGGAAGAAATTCGGCTTCTCCGGAGCTATCTGGATATCCTGGAACCCCGAGAACGGCAGGTTCTGATTCTTCGTTATGGTCTCAATAATCGCCCGGCCCTGCCTCAGCGTGAAGTGGCGCAGCAATGTGGAATCAGCCGCTCCTATGTATCCCGCCGCCACTAATGTAAGTGGATTTAGCTTCCGGAATTGAAGCCGCGTGATTAGCTGCCATTCAACGCAAACCATTATGGTTTTACGCAATTTGCCCCCTGTACGGTTGCCGCACAGGGGGCATTGTTATGCTTTTCGGTCAGACAAACGCCCATTCAGAACAGTGTCAGGCGGGATCGCCACCCACAACCAAACAGCTCCTTCTCTTATGAGCGTGCAGCCGTGAAACGCATAATGATTGTTGCAATCTCCGCTCGAGTGGCTGTGCTTGCAGGAGCCAAAATATCCATGTTGCCTTTTCCTTGGATGATTTTGTTTTCCACGGCCCATTGCATTGCTTCCTGTGCATAGCTGCTGACCTCATCTGCATCCTTATATTGATTTAGACTACCGGAGGCTTCCGGGCTGCCTGCATAGCGATACAAAAATGTCACGACCTGCTCCCGGGTTACCGGCTTTTGAGGGCCAAACTGCTGATTGCCATATCCCTGTGCGATGTTGTGTTCTGCCGCCCATGCAACAGCTTCGGTATACCAGGCATCTTCCGGTACATCATCAAATTCACATCCATATGTTTTGGAATCTCCGGAAACCCTGTACAAAACGGTGACAAACATTGCTCTGTTGGCTGGCATGTTGGGTTTAAAGATGGTTGGATCCATTCCGTTCATATAGCCGTTTTTCAGAACAAAATCCACACCTTCATGGTACCATCGCGTGGTGTCAAGGTCGGTAAACTTGCGGCTTGGGCAAGACGCCCCTCCGTTGCACTGCGCAGATTGGAAGCTTACCTGCACAGTAACATCCCCGGCTGGCATTTTAAAGGTATAGGTATTCCCAGTACCTGCTTCAATCGGGATCCGGCTTCCGCTCTTGTCCGTCACATTGACGCTGTCCACCACATAGCCTTCTGCGGGCACCGCTGTAATGGTCACAAGGGTATCGGGCTTCGCCTGCTTTGCAGAAAGCTGCACCTCACCGTTTTCCGGCTCATAGACACAACGAACAGAAAACTCAGCCATTTTGTACTGTGCAGATGCTACCGCACTTTGGTTCATACCGGCCTTCACTGCAATGGCTCTGACCTCTGTATCCTCGCTGATTTCAAAGGAATCCATATATTTCGTGTCAGCGGTGGTGGGGTCAGAACCGTCTGTGGTATAGAATATCTCTGCACCTTCCGTGGCACAGCTGATTGTAATGTTCTGGCTTCCTACAAAAGTGCCGCTTTCAGGAGAGATCACAGGGGTCGCAACCGTCTCATCCGTCCGGGGAAGCACATAGAAGAATTCTACGGCATCCCCATCTTTCAGCACATAGGCCCCTACAGGAACCGTGGGCAGCTTGCCATTGACATCATACATCCAGCCACTATTGGGGCCGTTGTCCCCTGCCCGGATGGTTTCACCATCCTTTGTTACGGAATCGATATAACCGTCCTTTTCCGTGAAGGTGATGTCATTATCCCCCAATGCCTTGCAGATCAGATCATATGCAGTGCTTCCCTCCGTTACAGAATAAGACGTAGTGGCAATCCAGGGGTCCTGTTCGGGATGCTGTTTGAGGGTAAAGCTTACATCCACGGTCCGGGCAGGCTCCGGGAGACTGGTTCTGTGTTGTGTGTAGATATTATATGCTTTGGTGCTGTCTTGCCGGAAGGCATCCAGCGCAACCATGGCCCGAAAGCCCTGCTCTGTTGCAAGTGCGTTGGCCTTCTCAATCTCTTCGGGTTTTCCAACCGCCATACCGGAACGATAGCCGTCTCCGCTCTCGTTGACATAGAGGCTCAGCGCTGCGGCCAGCGAGCAGCCGCCTTTAACAAATCGGGAATCTGAAGCAGGATCAATTCCAAGGGCTGTAAGTCCGATAATGGCCATGGCATCGGTATTGACATTGCCATAGGAGCCATTGCTTTGCTGAGCCTTGCTCATGCCACTCAGGGCCTTTTCCACGAACTGTTCTACCTGCTGCTTTACACCGTAATCATCTGTCTCAGATAGATAGTACGCGGCGAATGCAGCCAAAGCGGTGGCAGTCGTATCTACATCATCATAGGTCTTTCCGTAATACTGATAGCAATTCAGACCGTTTTCCTGTTGGTTTTCTGCCAAGAGTTTTACCATGGCCTGTACTTGGAAAGGAGACAAATGCGTCTTTCCCTGCTGGTCTGCCAAGAGAACCCAGGGAGCGGAATAGTGGGTCTTAAGTCCATCAACCAACTCAACCAGACATGACGCATTGCTAAATGTGGTTTCAGCGCTGGTTCCCGGGAAGGCACAAAGGACCGTGGTGTCCACACCCAATGTTCCGAGAATAATCTCTCCTTTGGAGCGTGTATCGATTTCCTGGGTGTTCAGTTCAAACTCATCCGAATTTTTAACCAATTTCTGTTCGATGGTGAGGTCCTTGTAGGTTTTCAGCGCTGCCGTGCTGGTTTTGCTTGCTGCATCAGGATGCACCTGTGCATAGGCGGCCATGTCAAAAACAACCCATTCATCAAATTTCTCCACATAAGAAGCAGCAATCTTTTCCATCAGGGTGCCGCTTTGAGCTGTGGTGGGATAAATGATAATGGTGATTGGTTTGTGAAAGGAAACACCATTGTGCGAAAACTGCAAAGTAGCGGTCTCCGTGATTGCTTCTGCTGTTTCATTGATCTTTTTGAGCTTCATGGTGCTTCCTTCGCAAGACAGATACCCATGCTGCTTATCTTCTACCGTCTGGATGCAGTTTATGACAATGGTTTTATCCGCTGTCATACCTTCCTTTAAGAGCGTCAGCGAATCCCCTACCTTGCAGTCGCCTGTTACATAAATGGTATCTGCATACTTTGCAGCTTCGTTCAAAAGGGTATCATCAGGGACTTCCGGGGTAGTATCCGCAATATAGGGCAGTCCCTGGTTTTGATCCGGGTCCTGTGCCCATGCACTTCCCAACAGGTCGGCAGTCAGTTCTTCTTTGTTGAGAAATACAATATTCTTCTGTACCGCACCGCTGCCTTTGATTGCATAGCAATTTACCAGATTCTTTCCGCTGATAAAGCCTTTGCCGTACACAGCGTGAGAGGCGCTGTTTCCTATGACTGTCCCTGCATTATAGCAATTCGTCAGACTGGGGCTATAATCGCCGGTGGTGGAGCCTGCATCGCCCAGAAGACCACCCGCCAGCATGTTTTCTGCCTTTACCGTGCCGACATTATAGCAGTCCTTCATCTGGACACAGTTTTTATTGCTGCCTACGAGGCCGCCCACTGTCACACCGGAGTCGTTTCCCGTCACCACAATGTTCCCCGCATTATAGCAGCGATCCAGGAAAAGTCTTACAGTGGGATTCTGATACTCGACGCCCTTATCATAAGCACCCACAAGGCCACCAACGCTTCCGGCGCCAGAACTAATATTGCAGAGATTGGCGCAGTTCTCCAAAAGTACATTTCCTCTGGCATGGCCGGCTATGCCGCCGACACGATCTCCCCGCTCCGGATCATACACACTGCCGGAAACGGTCAGATTTTTCACTGCTGCGTTTTCCAGACAACCGAAAAATCCAAAATACCGACTTGCGTCACGGGAAACATTCAACCCGGAAACGGTGTGCTTTTGACCATCAAAAACACCCCGGAAGGAAGTGGCAGAGTTTTCGCCGATAGGATGCCAGGGAATATTCTGCAAGTCTACATCCGTTGTCAGACAAGCATGTGCCTCCGGCTCATTGCTGTTCACTTTATTGGCAAAGCACGCCAGCTCCTCCGGGCTGGAAATTTGGTAGGGATTTTCCGCGGTCCCATCGCCGACGGCAATGGATTGGGAGGCTTTTTCCGCCCAGCCTGGCACCTTTGCAAGCGCAATGGTAATTTCATTTTCTTTGGTGGTTACCGTGAATGTTCCGGAGGCAGTGATGTAGTCATGTGCCTGTGCGGTATAATAGTAATCCCCCTTTTCCAGAGCAAAGAGATAATTTCCATAGCTGGGAGCCTGCTTCGGCTCCATGAGCGTGCCGGTTTCATCCGTACCGCGATAGACCTTCAGCTCGGCCTTTTCAGGTGTTACAACGATTTTGGTGTCAGGAACAATTTCTTCCTGCGAGCCGCCGGACGGAGACTTCGGCCATGCCAGAATGTCTTTGGTCAGATCTTTCAGTTCCCCGGTGGTTTTTGCCTCCATAGTTCCGGTGACCATCCCGGTATTTTCTTTGATTGCAGGCCGATTTTCCCCCAGCAGATCATCATAAGCGCAGTTTGTCAAAAAAACAGCGGCATCTGCTTTCCCACTGGAATAACCAAATACATAGAGATTGGAAGTGTTTTTTCCGGTTAAGTCCCCTGTAAAATAGCAGTTTTCTGCGCTGGCAGTATACTTTGTAAAGCAATAGCCAATGATTCCACCACCTATGCCGGCCTGGACTGTGCCGGCAGCGGCACAATCTTTTATAGTGACATTGGCCATAAAGCCTACGCGGCCAATCAAACCGCCACCGGCTGTATCGGCATTTACATCTGCCGTACTGAAAGAGTTTGTGATTGTCAGTTTGGAAGCTCCATAAATCACATCTCCCACAAGGCCGCCTGTGTAGCAGGATCCTGCTTTATCAGGACCCGAGATGGTTCCGGTTACTGCGCAGTTGGTAAGGCGCAGCTCTCCGCTATCCAAAACGCCGACGAACCCGCCTATTCCTGTATTGCTTTTGGAGGTACAGCTGATGTTTGCGTCCAAAAGCCGCAAATCAGAGATTGTGCCAACGGCACGGCCAAAGAGACCGACGCCAAGGGAGTCTCCCCACGCAGCAGCTTTTTCCTCATTGTGAATGGTCAGATTGGAAATTGTATGACCGTTTCCATTGAAATTTCCGATCAGCTTTTTGATTGGCTGCATTGGCTTTTCTGCCATATCAATATCACCGGTCAGGCAATAGTTGCCGGTCAATTCCCGACCGGCAAGGGCAAGCAGCTCATCTGCTGTCCCTATTTCGGTTACCTCTGGTTCCTCTGCTTCTATCTGGTTCACAGCAAATACGGATGCAGGCAATAAGCCTATGACCAGCACCAGAACCAGCAGCATGGACAGCACCTTGTTTTGAGTCTTCCTTTTCATAAAACCATCCTTTCTTTTATACCATCAGGGCGCAAAAAATCTGCGACAAGTATAAAATACTTGTCGCAGACGTATTCCTGCAAAACCTGATATGTACAATGGCATCCACCTCTTGTAGGTCTTCTGACTCACGCCATTTAGGCAACCATTGGCCTGCACCCGAAATTTCGCCTTCCCAGTTTCCCAGTGACTGACTTTCATCAATGAATTTCGGACTCTGACGCACACAGCGGCGTTTACCGTCCGGGATTCACACCCGGTTCCCTTGTTAAGCAAATAGGACCATACATCCTAATCGCCACAAGAAGTTAAATTATTACCTTCAGTGTAGCACACATTGTGCAAAAAAGCAAGATATCTGCAAAATTATCATGGAATTCTGTTGAAAACAGAAACGCATACTGAGACATTCCTTCCACCGGGTGCACGCCCTTACCGTCAGAGATCCGCCTACAGAACACAGCCGTTCGTGCTGCTCCGCTATAGGTACAGGTGTAGAGAACCAGATCATACCCGCTGTTCTGAACGGCTTCCACCTCTGTAGGTTCTATCTCTTTTGTTTCTGCCACGGCGTATGGGATCACTTCCCCCTCCATGTCTGTAAATATGACCTGATCTCCCGGTTCTAACCTGGAAAGCGGGCCAAAGTGGCTGACATAATTGTGGGCCGCAATGACGAGATCATCGGTTTTGGAAGACCCGAACTGGCGACACGGTGCAATTTTCAGCCGGTCATAGTCCCACTCCGACAATACAGGAAGGGTTCGTTCCAGCTTTGGAAGCTCTATATAGCCGATGCAGCCATATCCTTCTATTTCAACCACGGTCATTTCTGTGGTTGAAGCTGTGGGCTCTGTCTCGCCGTTTGTGTCTTGTGCCATTTTTGAAGGTCTTCTCCTCTCCGCCGGATCCGGAAGCGCCTTATAAAGCTGTTGCAAAATTCTTTCAGACTCCACTTGGGCAATTTTTTCTTCCCTTTGATTTCCGAAAAGGAAAAGCAGTGCTGATACAACCAGCACTGCTCCCAGCACAACGAAAGCAATGCCTGCGTTCCGATTATGCATGACGGTCCTTTCTTTTGCTGCCTGTCATGGTGATGCCAACGGCTAAAATCAGAAGGCCAATCCCTCCTAAGACCGGTACTGGCCAATTGAGCTGGCCGGCTGCAATCAATGAGGCCGTGTTTGTAATTGTGACCACATTTCCGTTGGTGCTGTAAGAAGGGGTGTAGCCCTTTGGAATGTTGGATTCCATCACGCTCCAGCTGCCGCCACCATCCAGTTTTTCCCAGGTGTAGCTCCAGTGATTCCATGCACCCAGCTTAACGGTTTCTATCGGGACTGTCCCATTGTACAGGGTGACAGAAACAGAATCCGGACGGTCTTTCAAGCGGCCTTTATCCCCGGCCCAGACTTTTTTGACGGTAAGATCCATGGGGTCTGCCGGTTTTTCAGGTCCTTCTTTGGAGTTGATTATCATGACCTGATTTCCGGAAGCAGCGTAAGTGACCTTGTATCCTTTGGGGACATCTTGTTCCGCAGCCTCCCAGTTGTGGTCTTCATCCAGGCGGTCCCATGTATATGTCCAGTGATTGGACTCACTCAATGTGACGCTGTCATAAACCGTTCCGTCTTGCAGCAGCTGTGCAACCACACTGGCAGGACGATCGGAAGCATTCAGATCCATCCAGACCTTATGAACCGTGAGGGTCCTGTGATCCGGATTGGGAGGAGCCGGATCATCAAATCCCTCCGCTGAAAAAATCCAGTCCACCTCACCGGCCCGATTGGCATACTTGTCCCCCAATTCAATGGGCACATCCAATTCAACCGTCAATATGGTGTGTTCCCCGCTGCGGAAGCTGCCCAAGGGCACATTCTTAGACAGACCATCCAGCTCATCCGGAGACGCTTCATAAATCAGGTTCTCTCCATGGTATACTTTCATGTGAAGCTGGGAAAGAAATTCACTCATGGTTGCGACGGTCTCTCCTGCGGCTGATACCTCCGGACTTAAAGGGTTTTTTATCTCATCATGCGTTTCCGCTCTCATATACAGTTTGATATAGTCGCAGTCCGTGGCTTCGTTCCTGACCGCAATCTGCTCTTTCAGGTTATCCCCGGGCATTACCCCCTGAAATTGATGAAACAGGTCGCTCCCCATATTCCCGCCCCCAGAAGAAAAATCAAATCCTTCTGACAACCCTCGAAATGTGACCGAGGCGTCCGATGCAAACACTGGTGGTATGAAAAGGATCACCAACAGCATGATAAGCAGCGAGAATCCTGTTTTTTGTATGGCTTTCATCCTCCTGCCTCCTTACTTACTGATCGTGCCATCATCGGCTATCCCAACAGCCCAGCTTTTGGCCGCCGCCTTGGCTGGACTGCTCTGGATTGCATCTGCAAGTATTTCTACCGAAAGTGTATATCCTGCAGGCTCTGTATCCTTTGGCGCACACCGCTCAATCAAAGCAGGGGTCTCCGTTCCCATGGGCACAATCTTTTTAAAGTAATAATACCCGTCTCCCCCGTCAAACCATCC
>JARIBV010000008.1 GCA_029257335.1 Faecousia sp. | reverse complement strand
CCCTGTATCCCAGTGCGGAGCTGAGGCAGACCCTGCCGGAAGCAGAATTGCAGGGTCTCATGGAACAGGCCGTTGCCCAAGTCAACCGGCAGCTGCCGTCTTACAAACAGATCAAAAAATTCTCAGTCCGAAAGACTGATTTTCAAAGAACCAGCTTAAATAAAATTATCCGAAAAGGAGTGAATCTGCAATGACGGATGTAATCACCTGTGTAGCAAACTTTCTGGGAATCGAGGCATCAGACCTGAACGAAAGCGCCGACCTCCAGCTGGATCTGGGTCTCTCCTCCTTCGACCTCATGGCGTTGAGCTGTGAGCTTGAGGAACACTTCCATATAAAAATCGATGCAGAAAAACTAACGGGGGTCCGCACCATTCTGGATTTGAAGACCGTCACTGCCCAGGCACTGACCGCATAAATTTCTTCCTTGATTTGTCCGTATTTCAAACACAAAGGAGCCTGCTATGAAAACAATCGAGTATGGTACATCTGATATCAAAGCCGCAGACCTTCCTATTTTTTCGGATATGCTCACCTATATTTCCGAGTATATCTTTCAAGTCACCAAAGAGGAAGGAAAGATCCTCATTGACATTGAGGAATCCAAAGAAGCCGAGATCCTGGGAAAAATTGAGCAGCTTCGCCAATATCTTTCCCTGGATGAAGTAAAAAACAATCGGGAAGTGTCCACCAAGGTACTGAAAGATTACACCCGATCCCAGCCCATCAATCAGGAAAATGTATACCGGCAGCTCATAGAAAGCGGCAGCGTGATCAAAATGACAGACGGTGCCTACGCCTATACCGGGCTGTTTTTGAAGGTGTTTCGGTATTTCTGCCGTAAAATCGATGCCTTTGGCAAGCAGTGTTTCCCCAACATCCAGGAGATGGAGGACTCTGTTCTTTATCCGGTGGAGGAATATGAGCGGGGCCATTATTTTGAAAGCTTCCCCCACCACATTATGTTCCAGACCACGCTGAAAAATGATATTGAGCTGCTGGACCGCTTTTCCAAAGAGGGGGCCGGAAACCCGGAATTCTTCTCCAACCAGAATATGAAGCGGCCGAAAAATGTGATTCGTCACGCCGCATGTGTTCCCATCTACCCCATGCTGAAAGATGCGCTGATCCCGGAAGAACACCCCCGGTACTTCCTGATTTCCGGCAAATGCTTCCGCAATGAGAGCGGAAATGTCTGCGAGCTGATGCGGCTTAACGAGTTTTACATGAAAGAATATGTCTGCATCGGCACCCTGGAGCAAACAATGGACCTGATTGCCAAAGCCCGGGCCCTCTGGGAAGAATGGATCGAGACATTCGGTTTACATGCCACCATTGAAACCGCGAACGATTCTTTCTTCGCAAACAACTACAAAAAGCTGAAAATCTTCCAGATCCTCGGTGATTCCAAGCAAGAATTCCGGGTGCTCATTCCCCACAGCGGCGCATTTTGTGCCGTAAGCTCTTCCAATGTCCATCGGACCCACTTCACCAAGAGCTACAACATCCACAATGAACACGCCCTTTGTCAAAGTGCCTGCTTCGCCTTCGGCATCGAGCGACTGGCCTATACCCTTCTGGCTCAGAAGGGACTGGATGTGAGCAAGTGGGACGAATCCACCAGAAGAGAAATTTTTGGCGGGGAATCCCTGTAGAAAAAAGCAATCCTCATCACAGATATCCAAAGTTTTCTCAACCTCCTATTGAGCAAATCGAACGAACTGGCAGCCGATTCCGTCGGCTGTCAGTTTGTTTTCTGTTTTATAGGGGGTCCCGTTCAAGCTTGTAATTTTTGGCTGAAAAATTCTTCTTTCTTTTCGCCTTGAATTCTGCGAACCGCATATACTACAGGTATCAAAACGCCTCGAAAAATGTCTGCCGAGCCACTTTGAATCAGCACCGCCCGGCAGATTCGCAGGCATGAGCCATCATGTAAACTGACCACAGGGAGGATTTTTTGAATGCATACTCAATTCCGTCAAATATTTAGCCGCACCGTCTCTGACAAGCACGCAAGCGGGAACGCCGCATCTTCCGCTTTCCCGGAAAAAGCAAGAAAAGCCCGGGCCTCCGGGCTATGGTTCCGGGCCGCCGCAGCCTGTCTTTTGCTGGCCATAGGGATGGTCTGCACCGGCAGGGTCTGTGCCCACGGCACCGGAGATTTGATCCGGGTGTTTACCGTCCGAAATTACTTCTATTATGATCCCCACCATGAAATGAATATTGATGTTCCAAATCTGCGAGATCCTAAGCACAGCCAAGGCGCTGAGCAAATCAACAAGGAAGTGGATGCGTTCACCGAAAACCTGGCTGAGGCGTTTCACCAGGAGCAGGAAGCCCTTGGGGACAAAGGATACGGCGCAATTTTTGTGGAATATGATGTTCTGAGGAACGACGAAACCTGGTTTACCCTGAGGCTGACGGTCAACCGCATTGCGGGCAGCAGTGATTCCTACTATCAACTCTATAACCTGGACCGAAGGACCGGGAAACTCGTAACCTTTTCCGATCTGTTCTGCTCTTCGGAGTCCCCGGACATCATCCGGCAGGATATTCTGAAGCAGATGCAGCAGCGCATGGCCCAGGACGATGCGCTGGTATACTTTACCGGGGAAGAAAATCCCTGGGAACTGTCAAAGGACCAGAACTTCTATTTTGATGAGGACGGCCGGCTGATCATTCCCTTTGATAAATATGTGGTTTCCCCCGGCTCCATGGGAACGCCTGAATTTGCAATCGATCCAAAGGTCCTGAGCGGCGTCCTGAAGCCTGAATATCAGGAACTTCTGTCCCAATGACCGTTTCCGGATCTGAACAGCTTCCGCCTGCTGCGTAAAAATCAGCTCCCTGCACAAGGTGTACAGGGAGCTGATTGTAATTAAAATGAATGCAGCCTTACTTCATAAGCTTGCAGACAAGCTCCGTATAGGCCATGGGGTCCTCCAGAGGAAGATCTGCCATCAGCAGGGCCTGATTGTACAGAAGCTTTGCATAGTCGGAAGCCTTCTCGGGATCGGCGGTGACATAGCTTTCCAGCGCCTGGAAGGCGGGATGCTCGGCGTTGACCTCCAGGATCCGCCCTGCGGTGAAGGCAAATTCCGGATTGTTCCGCTTCATATACTTCTCCATCTCGAAGCTCATGCCGGCATCGGGCACCAGGCTGACGGGATAATCGCCCAGAGAGGTGGAAAGACGAACCTCCTTGACCTTGTCCCCCAGAGCGTCCTTCACATAGGTCAGGACCTCCTTCAGTGTCTCTGCCTTTTCCTCGGTCTGCTTCTTTTCTTCCTCCGTCTGAAGGCCCAGATCGTCGGTGCAGGCGTTGCAGAAGTCCTTTTCCCCATACTTCATAAGGGTCTGGGGAATGAACTCATCCACATCCTCGGTAAACAGAAGCACATCATAGCCCTTATCCTGCAAAGCCTTGACCTGAGGCAGCTTGGACAGACGGTCCTTGCTTTCACCGGGAGCGAAATAGATCTTCTCCTGGCCCTCTGCCATGGCATCCACATACTCCTGCAGGCTGATCAGCTTGCCCTCCTTGAGGGACCAGAACAGCAGCAGATCCTGACAGGCATCCTTGTGTGCGCCATATTCCGCCACGGTGCCGTATTTCAGCTGACGGCCAAAGGACGCATAGAACTTTTCATACCCTTCCCGGTTGTCCTTCATGAGAGACAGCAGCTCTGCCTTGACCTTCTTTTCCAGGTTCTTGGCAATGAAGGCCAGCTGGCGGTCATGCTGCAGCAGCTCACGGCTGATGTTCAGAGACAGGTCCTGAGAATCCACAATGCCGCGGACAAAGCGGAAATGGTCCGGCAGCAGATCCTCGCAGTTGTCCATAATCAGCACGCCGGAGGAATAGAGCTGGAGGCCCTTTTTGTAGTCCTTGGTATAGAAATCATAGGGGGCACGGCCGGGGATATACAGCAGCGCCTTATAGGTGACGGCACCCTCCACGCTGAGGTGCAGATGGGCCGCAGGCTTTTCATAGTCGAAGAACTTCTCCCGATAGAATCTTTCGTATTCTTCCTCGGTGACATCCTTCTTGCTTCTCTGCCAAAGAGGAACCATGGAGTTCAGGGTGTCGATCTCGGTGTAGTCCTCATACTCCGGCTCTTTCTTTGCTTCCTTTTCTTCCTCGGTCTGCTCCTTCATCCGGGACTTGGTGACCTCCATGCGGATGGGATAGCGGATATAGTCGGAATATTTCTTGATGAGGTTGCGCAGCTCATATTCCTCCAGGAATCGGCTGTACTTCTCATCCTCGGTATCGGGCTTCAGCTTCATGATGATATCGGTACCGGCACTCTCCCGCTGGGCAGGCTCGATGCTGTAGCCGTCGGCACCGCTGGACTGCCACATGAAGGCCTCATCGGAGCCGTATTTTCTGGAAATGACGGTAACGGTCTCCGCAACCATAAAGGCAGAGTAGAAGCCCACACCGAACTGGCCGATGATGTCGATGGCTTCCTGCTTTTCCATGTGCTGCTTGAAGTCCAGAGAGCCGGACTTGCAGATGGTACCCAGATTTTCCTCCATCTCCTGACGGCTCATACCCAGGCCGTTGTCGGACACCGTGAGGATGCCGTATTTCGGCTCCCGCTTGATGGTGATTGCAAAATCATCCCGATTGAGGCCCACATTTTCATCTGTCAGTGCCTGATAGGCCAGCTTGTCCATGGCATCGGAGGCATTGGAGATGATTTCACGCAGGAAAATCTCCTTGTGGGTATAGATGGAATTGATCATGAGATCCAGAAGCCGCTGAGACTCAGCCTTAAACTGCTGCTTTTCCATAATTATAAAACACATCCTTTGATGATATTGATAGTCTTAGCACTCTTTACTCGTGAGTGCTAAGACTAATTATAGCTGCATTATCAAAAATTTCAAGGGGGTATTGTAAAAAAATTATGTTTATTTATTGAATTTTTTGTGGTATACTAGAAAAAGTATTATTTTGAAAGGAATCTGATATGATTACTGTAAATAACCTTAGTATGCAGTTCGGCGGCCAGTGGCTGTTTCAGCATGTAGATCTGCAGTTCAGCGCCGGCAACTGCTATGGCATCATCGGCGCCAATGGCGCGGGCAAATCCACTTTTTTGCGTATTTTGTCCGGGGAGCTGGATTCTACCTCCGGCAATGTGTCCATAAAGCCCGGCGTCAGAATGTCCGTTCTGAAGCAGGACCAGTTCGCTTATGACGATCACACCGTGCTGGACACCGTCATTATGGGCAACGAGCGCCTGTACAGCGTGGGAAAGGAAAAGGATGCTTTGTATGAAAAGCCGGACTTTTCCGATGAAGACGGCCTGCGTGCTTCCGAGCTGGAGGCGGAGTTTGCCGAGCTGGGTGGCTGGGAAGCCGAGTCCGATGCCAGCCAGATCCTGCAGGGTCTGGGCGTTCCCACCGACCTGCACCAGGACATGATGGCCGACACCGATCCCCGCCTCAAGGTGAAGGTTCTGCTGGCACAGGCCCTCTTCGGCAATCCCGACATTGTCATGCTGGACGAGCCCACCAACAACCTGGACATTGAGTCCATCAACTGGCTGGAAGACTTCCTGCTGGACTTCCCCGGTACCGTGATCGTGGTCTCTCACGACCGTCACTTCCTGAATACCGTCTGTACCCATATCGTGGATATCGACTACGGTAAGGTCAAGATGTATGTGGGCAACTATGACTTCTGGTACGAATCCTCTCAGCTGGTGCAGTCCCTGCTGAAAAACAAGAACAAGCGCAATCAGGAGAAGATCGAAGAGCTCCAGGCCTTCATTGCCCGGTTCTCTGCCAACAAGTCCAAGTCCAAGCAGGCTACCTCCCGCCGGAAGCTGCTGGATAAGCTCTCTGTGGAAGAGATGCCCTGCTCTTCCCGCCGCTATCCCTTCGTGGGCTTCCAGCCCGAGCGGGACCTGGGCAAGGATATCCTCACTGTTAAGAATGTGTCCAAGACCGTGGACGGGGTAAAGCTCCTGGATGATGTATACTTTACCCTCACCAAGAATGACAAGGTGGCCCTGGTGGGTGAAAACGAGCTGGCCCAGACCACCCTGTTCAAGATCCTCATGGGTGAGCTGGAGCCCGATGACGGTTCCATCAAATGGGGTGTCTCCACCTCCAGAAGCTACCTGCCTAAGGACAATACCGAGTATTTTGAAAACTGCACCATGGAGCTGGTGGACTGGATCCGGCAGTACTCCGTCAAGAAGGACGATGTATACCTCCGGGGCTTCCTGGGCCGGATGCTGTTCTCCGGTGAGGATGTGTTCAAGTCCGTCAATGTGCTGTCCGGCGGCGAGAAGGTCCGGTGCATGCTGTCCAAGATGATGCTCTCCGGCGCCAATGTGGTGCTGCTGGACCAGCCCACCAACCATCTGGACATGGAATCCATTCAGGCCGTCAACAAGGGTCTGATGTCCTTCCCCGGTGTGGTGCTTCTGGCCAGCCATGACCACGAGCTGCTGCAAACCGTATGTAACCGCGTGATCGCATTCCAGCCCGACGGCACCATCATCGACCGGATCGGTACCTATGATGATTATTTGGCCTGGATGGAAAGCGAAAAGAATAAGAAATAAGGAGAGTTCCTATGGCTGATCTCACAAAAATCGAACTGGAAGACTGCCCCGACTGCCGGGGCATGGGTGCCCTCAACCACGAGGGCGGCTGGTGCACCTATGTTGAGTGTGTGGACTGTGGCGCTCATACCATCTTTGAAGAGTATGGCAATGAGAGCGAAAAGCAAGACGCTGAGGCACGGGTGATCTCTCTGTGGAATCAGGGAAAAGTGATCCACATGAATCCCGGCGAATAAACTGCAAGGCCATCTTGTCCGGTTTGACAAGATGGCCTTTTTTCATAATTTCTTTACCGAAGATTAGCCGGATCCCCCTTGATGTCAGACGGATGATCCCCTATAATAGAGAATCATAACATTTTGGAAGGAGGACCAGGAAACGCCATGGACGACAGTGACGGTAACGCCCGGATGTCTGTAGATACCCAACTGAATCTGGTAATTGGAAGAACATGACCTGTGTATCCGTATTGGGGATAGACGGGCCATGTTTGTGTGCTTTTTGGGGCATACTTTAGGAAAGAAAAATTTAATTTAGAAAGAGGTACTTATTTTGGGTAATACAGGTGTTTTGTTGTTGATTCAGGTTCTATTGATTGCACTGAATGCAGTGTTTGCCAGTGCAGAAATCGCGGTTCTCTCTTTGAGCGAGGCCAAGCTCTCCAAGCTGGCCTCTCAGGGAAACAAGAAGGCAAAGAGACTCCACCGCCTCACCAGCCAGCCTGCCAAGTTTCTGGCAACCATCCAGGTGGCCATTACGCTCTCCGGCTTTTTGGGCAGTGCCTTTGCCGCAGAAAACTTTTCTGACGGCATAGTAGACTGGCTCATCGGCCTGGGTGTCACCATCCCCCGCTCCACTCTGGATACCATTGCGGTTATGGTCATTACGCTGATCCTTTCTTATTTTACCCTGGTTTTTGGCGAACTGGTCCCCAAGCGTGTGGCCATGCGAAAGTCCGAACAGCTGGCCCTGGGAATCTCCGGCCTGATTGGCGGCATTTCCGTGGTATTCAAGCCTCTGGTGTGGCTGCTGTCCGTGTCCACCAACTGCATCCTGCGCCTCATCGGCATTGATCCCAACCAGGAAGAGGAGGAAGTCAGTGAGGAAGAAATCCGCATGATGGTGGATGCCGGCAGTCAGCAGGGCACCATTGACCACGAAGAAAAGCGGCTGATCCAGAATGTATTCGAGTTTGACGACCTCACCGCAGGAGAAATTGCCACCCACCGCACAGAGCTGACCATCCTGTGGATGGAAGACAGCTCTGAGGAGTGGGAAAAGATCATTTATGATACAAACTATTCCCGCTATCCCGTATGTCAGGATTCTCCCGACCAGATCGTCGGCATTCTGAATTCCAAGGTCTATTTCCGTCTTGCCGACCGCAGCCGGGATTCCGTTCTGAACCATGCACTGGAACCGGCCTACTTTGTTCCCGAGTCCGTAAAGGCGGATGTATTGTTCCGAAATATGAAAAAGGAACGAAAAAATATGGCCGTAGTGCTGGACGAATATGGCGGCATGGTCGGCCTTGTGACCGTCAACGATCTGGTGCGGGAGCTGGTTGGCGATTTTGATGTGGAAGCTGCCCCTCCCGTTTCCGAGTTAGAGCAGAGCACCTGGCACATCCACGGAAACCTGCCCCTTCGGGATATCCAGGAGGTCACAGGGCTTCATCTGGATACCGGTGAATTTGACACTCTGAACGGTCTGGTACTGGATGCCATGGGCAGTGTGCCCGAGGACGGAAGCCACAGCATCCAGCTGCAAATGGACGGCTATGAAATTCTGATCCATCGGGTGGAAGATCACCAGGTCACCGAGGCCACCATTCGCCTCCTTCCCCCTGCGGAGGAATCCCAGGAGAAGAAATAGTCCCCGCTCCGCTTTTGGTTTCTCCTGACAGAAGTACGGCCCCCTCTTTGCTGTTTTCGTGACAGCAGAGAGGAGGCCATTTTCTTTGACGATTCCGCGCAATTCTATCCCACAAGTCCAACCAGCAGCTCTTCCAGCTCTTCCAGAGTGATATTCCTTGTCTCAATCTCATAATTTACAGTTTCATGGGTAAACTCCACCATAAAAGTCTCCTGATACCCATAAATTACCACCGAGACCCCGCTAATTTCAGATTCCTTTGGATTTTCGCACACAAGGAAGGAATCTCTCAGGGGCGCTTCGGCCGAACAGACTGCGATCCTTACCGCTCCTTCCGTCCGGGTCTGATACTCAAACACATAATCGTGAGGGATATATTCCGTTCCCGAGGCATCTGCAGGGACATTTACGGAATAGAACGACCTTTGCACAAAGGCGTCAGAGATTTTTGCTGTGAAATCATCATAACGAACCCCAATGGCTGCTTCAAACTCCTTCAAAAACGCCTCTCGCCGGGATGCAGAAAGGTCCTGCTCGTGCGTAATCTGCACATCCATGTCAGAGGTCATTTTCTTGTCCACTTCATTGACAACCAGGCGATTTCGTTCGGCAGGCTGCGTGATTTCGGATGGATTCTCCGGCCGGACCGTTCCTGTCTCCGGGATTCCCCCGGGCTGTACTTCTCCTGCACCGGGCTTATTTTGCAGCATGGGAGCGGCAAACCAGACAAGTGCCGCAAGGCACAGACAGGCGGCCGCCGTTCCCCATTTAAGCCAGGCGGGGCGGGATTGCTTCTTTTCGGTCACGGCCATCCCGGCTGCGGCAACTTTCTCCTCATCCACCTCACCGATGAGTTCAAAGAGCTCCTCTTTTTTCATAAATCATAGCCCCTTTCTATCAGATACTGTTTCAGTTTCCCCCGAAGGCGATTGAGCGTCACAGACACATTCCCTCGGGTCATGCCAAAGCGTGCGGCAATCTCCGAAACGGGGATTGCGTACCAGTAACGGCACAGAAAGATCTTGCATTTCTCTTGAGAGAGGGTATCCAGAAAGTCATTGATGGCCCGAACAAGTTCTTTCCTCTCCACTTCCTGCTCTGCGCTGCCGGTTCCGGATACGCACTGTCCCAATTCTTCCAGGACAAGCTGGATTTCTCCGTCGCCGCGCTTATGGGCGTGCCTGTGCCGAACCCGGTCAAAGGACAGATTCCTGGTGATCTTCCCCAAATAGACGGAAAGCTTCGTCGGGCGATTGGGAGGGATGGAATTCCAGGTGCGCAGGTATGTATCATTGACACATTCTTCCGCGTCCTCATTGCTCCCAAGGATGTTCTTTGCAATCGCTTTGCAGTACCCGTCATATTTTGAGGCTGTCTCTTGGAGTGCATTGGAGTTTCTTTCCCAATACAGGTTTATAATTTCTTGATCTTCCATCGTCGGTCCCCCTTTCACCTATATAGACGGAAATTTTTGGGACATCTTACAGCTTTTCTGAGAAAATCAGGTGGTTGCCCGCTTATGTCTCAACAAAAACAGCCCCCGCACACGGTGGTGCGGGGGCTGAATGGATCTGTGTATGATCGGGAAGATTACATGACTCCACCCATGGAGAATCCGCCCTTCAGAACAGAGGGCATAAAGCCTGCGGATACGACTTTTGCAAAGAGCAGAGAAACCAGTACAAACACAACAAAAACCGCCAGTGCAGCATATGCCTTCTTATCGGGGGTCAAATCGCTGATGCTGTTGTGGGCAATGGTAAAGAAGCTCATCCCCACCAGTGTGCCAACAATGTAGAAGAAAACCATGCCCAGAGTCACATTCATGAGGCCCAGCAGGCAGGCAACCAGTGTGACAGGGATCACGATCACGGAGCGCATGGCCACAACACTCAGAGCCTCTTTAAAGTTGAGCTGACCCTTCAGAAGCTTGGTAGCACCCAGATACAGGCCGGCAAACACCACAGACAGGAGGATGGAGTAGATCCAGACCTGGAAAAATACACCCACACCAGAAATCTTCAGTTCTTTTGCATATCTGCCGGCAATCCCAATCAAGTCATTCACATTACCTACGAGGATCGCAGCGAAGATTGCGGAGAACAGTCCCTGCAATGCCAGCAGAATCACCGATGCGACCACATCTGCCTTGCGAATAAAGGCAGCGGCATTGCTGGCAGGAGCCTTCAGCAGGCTCACGAACTGGCTGAATACATTCATTGCGACCTTCTTGCCCTGCTCCACGGCTTCGGACTGCTTGATGGTCTGTGCAAATGTAGCCGTCCCAGCGGCTGCAGTCTCAGCGGCGGGGTTGCCGGCAGCCTCTGCACTTTGCTGGCAGGTGCATACTTCGCCGTCTTCTAATTTTTTTCCACAATATCTACAAAATGCCATAAAAACCTCTCCTTGTTGTTCTTTCACCGATCAGTCACGCCTTTGCAGGGGCTGCTTCGGTGACATGTTGTTTATATGTTTCATCAAGGCGTTGACTGCCGCTGTCATCCTATGGGTGTGTTGCGATCTTCTGAAAGCCGGAGTCTGACCGAAACACCCACTGTATTTCACGGCTGCATTCCCCTTTCCATACCACCCGAGTCCGTTGCATCGGAGGGGGTTCAGACGGGAATCCTGTTGCCGGACCTCCTTTCCTTTTTGCCTGTATCAATCCTCGTTATGAGCATCCATATCCTTATGCCTTGATTTCAAACACAACGAAAAGCCGATGCCCCAGGATCTGTTGCCGAGGGCAGAACCCGTCCGGCTGCCCTGCAATCCAGGTTTCCTGACGAATTCGGCCTGTGGGAACATCTTTGGTTTTCTGTCGCGCGTCTCTTTCGTGATTATACCACTTATTTTTTCAGTCGTCTACATAATTTGTTCACAATTTATAATCTTTTTATCCCCTGCGGAACTGCCTTCCGAATTCCGGTCTCCCTCCGGCAATTCCCCGGGCATTGCTGTCATGTTTCTGTTGCACACGGGTATAAAGTGTGGTACACTAACCGTAACCTATCATGCCTGAATGGAGGATCAAAATGAATTCTGAACTGAATATGGGCTTCCGGCTCTCACCGTACATCATTTTGGGTGTCCTTGCCGTTACCTATGTGATCCAGGGAATCGTCTTTTTTACCATGGCCCGCAGACGGTTTCTCAAGGGGGCGTGGGCTGCTTTTCTGCCGGTGGGAAACCTCTGGCTTTTGGGCAGTCTGGCAGACCACTATCAGTATGTGGTCCATGGGAAGATTTGCAGAAAGCGGATGCTTTTGCCCATCCTGGCCGGCGCATTGGCTCTGCTCCTGGTGCTGCAAGGATATCTGCCCCACGGAAGCTTCTGGTATGCGCTGGTGTCCACCGCAGCGGATCTTCTGATCCTTGTATACATTTTGGGCAAGGCATGGAGCCTTTACAGCATTTATGAGTCCTGTGACCCCGGAATTTCTGTGGCATATACCATGTGGTCCGCTTTGGTCTGTTTCATTGCCCCTGTGCTGCTGCTGACTACCTTTACCAAGGACTACGGAATGCCGCCGCTGCCTTCGATGGAAAGAAAGGATGGTTGATCTGTTATGTTTTCTCTTCCCGCTCCATTTTTAACACATTTTTCCTATGGCCCCGGTCCCCATGTGCCTGATGTGGTAATGTCCGCCGTTATGGGCGCCATTCTCATCATCTTGGCCATTGCCCTTTGCATAGGTGCCGTTCTTTATGCAGTGCAGGCCTTTTCCCTGTACCAGATTGCCCTCCGCCGGAAGATTTCCCTGCCGTGGCTTGCGTGGATCCCTCTGGGAAATCTTTGGATCTGCGGAAGCCTGTCCGATCAGTACCGCTATCTCACCGCAGGAAAATACCAGCACCGCAGAGTGATCCTCCCGGTCTTGGGTGGCCTGGCATGTGCGCTGTCTGTTGCGGCGGGCAGAATGCTGCATCATCTGATGCAATCTCCCTGGTCTTCGTTTGGATATCACCGGTTTCCCTCTCCGGCGGAGACATTGGCCATCCTCATTGTTATGAGCCTCTCCATTTGCTTTGCCATCGCCTGCTCGGTGTATTTTTATATCTGTCTGTATAACCTGTATCGTTCCTGCAACCCTTCTGTTGCCACGGTGTATCTTGTGATCTCCATTTTCTTCCCCGTTGCCCTTCCCTTCCTGCTGCTCGCCTCCAGAAAGAACGAGCTTGGAATGCCTCCCCGCAGGGAACCATTTTCCGGCGGCAGCTGCCAGTCCCCCGCCTCCGGCCAGGGACCTTCTTTTGAGCAGCCCTCTGAAGCCGAGACTTCCGATCCCAAGGGCAGTATGGAAGACCAAGCGCTGTGATCCCGTTTCGTTCCTATGGAGCAGGTTTCTGACTCCATAGGAACTTTTCTTGAAAAAAGAAAATTTTTTCAAAAAAGGGCTTGCAATTCAGGAAGATATGTGCTATTATGTAGGAGTTGTCAAGTGAATGACATTTCCGGGTGTGGCGAAGTTTGGTATCGCGCTTGAATGGGGTTCAAGAGGCCTCGAGTTCGAATCTCGACACTCGGACCATGCAGAGTGTTCTCAAATGAGCACTCTGCTTTTTTTATTTTTAAAATCCATCTGACATTTTTTAAGAGGAACAGCAGCTGCTGTTCCCCTTTTTTTATTTCTCCGGTAAAGCAGCTTTATGTATCTGGACTTTCTTCCTCCCTGCGCTTTTTCCAATGGGAGGGAGGAATCCGAACCACAAACAAAGTGCCCTTTCGGGTGTCCGCCAGCTGTATGTCGCCCCCCTGCTGCCGCAAAATCGTGCGGCATATAGACAGTCCCAGCCCGGTGCTTCCGTTATAGCCTTTTACAAAGGGCTGGAAGATGCGCTCTTTCACCTCTGCCGAAATGGTCGGCCCATCATTATAGAAATACAGATACAGGCCATCCTCTTTTTCCTTTTGCGCAATAGAGAATCGGGACTGGGCATATTTGATCTGATTGGAAATAAGATTCTCAAATAAAATCTTGTATTTTTCCTGATTTCCCAGCAAGTATACCCGGCTGCTCACATGGATTGCCACCGCCTGATTCGTCCCTCCATGGGCCAGCAGGCTGAACACCTCCCCAATACAGTCCCTGAGGCAAAGCTCCTCCTGTTCATCCACCTCAGTGGCCGACTCCAGCCGTACAATGGTCAGCAGATCCCCTACCTTCTGTTTCATGCGTTCCGTTTGCATCAAGATCGTATCCAGGGTGGATGTCAGGCTGCCTTTGGGATAGATCTCATCCTGGGCCGATGTGGCGTAGCCCTCGATCACCATGATTGGGGTTTTCATCTCATGGGAAATATATTGCAAGGTGGTCTGCCGCATGGCATTTTCGTTTTCAATGGTATCTTTCATGATTTGCAAATCCGATACCAGATTTTGCAGCTCCGGATCGTGGGTTTCGATCTCAATGGTTCCAACCTCCGCCCTGCGGGCGATCCGCTTTGTATATGCACGCAGTCTGTGAATGTCATTGTACACGCC
>JARIBV010000072.1 GCA_029257335.1 Faecousia sp. | reverse complement strand
CTGGCTGGGCTGACGGGGGTTGGAGCCGGTGCAGGCATCGGCAATGGCGTTCTTTGCGATCTCGGGCAGACTCTCCAGGAAGATCTTCTCGGAGACGAAGCCCTGCTGGGTGGGATAGCTGTCAGCGCCGTAGTGCTGGATGCACTGGGGGATGTTCAGCTCGTCGTTCATCTTGCGCAGGTGCGCAATCAGGAGGTTGATCTTCTCCTGAACGGTCTCGCCGCCCAGGCCCATGTAGTCTGCGATTTCGGCATAGCGGGCAGCAGCGGTCTCGTTCTTGGCGTTGAAGGCGATGACCTTGGGCAGGTACATTGCATTGGCGGCGCCGTGGATGATGTGGGCACCCTGATCCTCAAAGACGGCACCGGTCTTGTGGGCCATGGAATGAACAATGCCCAGCAGAGCATTGGAGAAGGCCATACCGGCCAGGCACTGCGCATTGTGCATGCTGTCGCGCTTGTCCATGTCGCCGTTGTAGGAGGGGATCAGATCCTTCTGGATCATCTTGATGGCAAAAATAGCCAGAGGATCGGTATAGTCGCAGTTGGCGGTGGATACATAGGCCTCAATGGCGTGGGTCATTGCGTCCATACCGGTGTGGGCCACCAGCTTCTTAGGCATGGTCTCGGCCAGGTCGGGGTCCACGATGGCCACATCGGGAGTGATCTCGAAGTCGGCCAGGGGGTACTTGATGCCCTTCTTGTAGTCGGTGATGACGGAGAAGGCAGTTACTTCGGTGGCAGTACCGGAGGTGGAGGGGATGGCGCAGAAGTGAGCCTTCTTGCGCAGCTTGGGCAGGCCGAAGACCTTAATCATGTCCTCAAAGGTGATCTCGGGGTATTCGTACTTGATCCACATGGCCTTGGCAGCGTCGATGGGGGAGCCGCCGCCCATTGCCACGATCCAGTCGGGCTGGAACTTCAGCATTTCCTCGGCACCACGCATGACGGTGTCCACGGAAGGATCGGGCTCGATTCCGTCAAATACCTGCACTTCCATGCCGGCTTCCTTCAGATATGCAACGGCTCTGTCCAGAAAGCCGAACTTTCTCATGGAGCTGCCGCCGACACAAACCATGGCACGCTTGCCCTCAAATGTTTTCAGTGTCTCCAGAGTTCCCTTTCCATGATACAAGTCTCTGGGTAAAGTAAATCTTGCCATAATGATATCCTCCATTATTCAAATTGGATTTGGTATGGATAATCGCATTTGGCGATTATTTCCATCGGAATGAAACGGTGTTTTGTGGGAAAAAAAGGCAGCAGCCATGATGACTGCTGCGAACGATTTTACACAACACAAGAAAGCAGGGCATGACTCTGCTTCTACCACACTTGCAGTTCTTCTGACTTGCGTCTCAAACGAAATTCTGCTCTGCCTTCTCAGGTTTCCCCAATGACCAGCTTCCGCTGACGAGCAGGTTTCTCGACGCTTACAGCACCGTTTCCGTGCGGGGACTTTGACCCCATTCTCTTTTAGATCGCACAGCCGACCTGCGCACCGTGCAATCACAAGTGTCTCTATTCGATTCATTTGTATCGATTATAATTCCCATGTCGAAAAAAGTCAAGTCTTGATTTGTAAAAATTTTGTATCGTATGAAAAAACAGGCTGTCCGGCCTTGTTTAAAGGGAGGACAGCCTGCATATTTCATAAAACCGGAACTTACTGGATCTTTTGCAGAAGGCCCGCCCGCTTCAGAGCGGGGCGAAGGGCCAGATAAAAGACGGAGGCGGTGACCACGGCAATGACGGCATTCACCATGGTGGTGATTGCGCCCATTTTTGCCCAGATCTTGGCGGCCTCCTGGGGAACCCCCAGGACATAGGTTTTATAGAAGTAGCCTACAACAGGGTCTGCAACCACATTGAAGGCCATGCCTGCCACGCAGGAAACCACGGTGCCGATGGTGAGGCGCTTGTAGTTGGATTCCTTGTCCAGGTGGAAGCAGCGATTGGCCACCAGACCCACGATCAGGCCGATGCACAGCTTCAGCACGAAGGTCTTGGGGGCGCTGGTGACATAGGCGGTGGTGAGGTCGGCAATGGTCATCCCCACGGCACCGGCCATACCGCCCCAGAAGCCGCCAATGAGCAGGGCGGCCAGAACGCAGAATACATTGCCCAGATGGAACGCAGTCTTTTCGGCGCCCACGGGGATGTCGATTTTGAAGAAGGTAAAGCCGATGTAGCACAGGGCGGCAAAGAGAGAGGCCAGGGCCAGGGTGTGGACATTGGTCTTTTTCTTTTCCAGGGGGCCGGACTTCATCTGCACCAGACCGATCACCAGCAGGATCACGCCCGCAACGGTGCCGATGAGGCTCAGGGAATAGGACATTTTTTGGGGGTCGGTTGCGTTTTCGGCCTGTGCCGCCGGGGCGGCGGAGATGGAGCCGAAGAGCCCAAGGGCCAGAATGAGGATGCCCAGGACGGTCAGAACGACTGCCTTTGTGCGCTGGTTGGATGCGGATTTCATGTGGATCCCTCCTATGTTTTATAGCTCCATTATATACCGGACTGGCCATAAAAATAGTGCCAAATAGCATATGAATCATAAGGCCAGATTCAGGCGAAGAAGGAATAGCTCCAAGATTCTGACAGCAGCCGTAAATTCCAGTTGCAAAAATTCCCGGGAACAGATACAATAGAAGGGTTGATCGAAAGAGAGGAATTATCTATGACTGAGTTGCTGCAAAGGATTCTCCCCACTGTCCAGAAGCCTGCCCGGTATACGGGAGGCGAATACAATCAGGTGGTCAAGCCCCTGAGTGAAGTGGACACCCGGGTGGCCTTTTGTTTTCCCGATACCTACGAATTGGGCATGTCCAATCTGGGGATGCGGATTTTATATGGTGTGATGAATGAAATGCCCGGCGTCTGGTGCGAGCGGGTGTTTGCCCCCTGGGGGGATATGGAGGAGGCCATGAAGACCCATGACCTGCCTCTGTGGGCCCTGGAAAGCCAGGAGCCCATCAAGAAATTTGATATGATCGCCTTTACCATTGGCTATGAAATGAGCTATTCCAATGTGGTCAATATGCTGCGCCTGGCAAAGATCCCCATGCACTGCCAGGAGCGGCAGGGGCTGGAAAACATGGTCTTTGCAGGGGGCGTGTGTGCCTTTAACCCGGAGCCGCTGGTGGACTTCGTGGACTTTTTCTCCCTGGGAGAGGGAGAGGAAAGCACCGTCGAGATCGTAAGCCTCTATCAGAAGGCAAAGAAGGAAGGCTGGAGCAAAGAGGCGTTTCTGGAAAATGTTTCAAAGATCCCGGGGGTCTATGTCCCCTCCTTTTACACCCACAGCTACCGCGGCGACGGCACCCTCAGTGCCATTACCCCCAGGGAAGGGGTCCCGGCCGTTGTGACAAAGCGGATCGTTGAGGACCTGGATCATGCCTATTTTCCGGTAAAAACCATTGTCCCCACCACGGAAATCGTCCACGACAGAACGAATCTGGAGTTGTTTCGTGGCTGCATCCGTGGCTGCCGGTTCTGTCAGGCCGGTTTTTCCTGCCGCCCCGTGCGAAAAAAAAGCCCGGAGGTCCTCTATCGGCAGTCCGTTGCGGGACTTGAGGATTCCGGCAACCACGAGCTGATCCTGGCCAGCCTCTCCACCTCCGACTATAAGGGACTCAAAGAGCTGACAGACCGGCTGATCCCCTATTGTCTGGGGGAGAAGGTCAATCTGTCCGTGCCCTCTCTTCGCGCGGACAACTTCTCTCAGGAGCTGATGCACAAGCTGCAAACCATCAAAAAAAGCGGACTCACCTTTGCGCCGGAGGCCGGTACTCAGCGGCTGAGGGATGTCATCAATAAAAATCTGACAGAAGAGGAAATCCTGGACACCTGCGCCCGGGCATTTTCCGGCGGGTGGAGCAATGTAAAGCTGTATTTTATGCTGGGCCTGCCCACGGAAACCGACGAGGATGTTCTGGGCATTGCGGAGCTGGTATATAAAGTGGTAAAAACCTGGCACGCCCACGCCACCAATAAAAAGCGGGGCCTCCGGGTCCATGTGGCCACGGCCTTTTTTGTGCCCAAGCCCCACACCCCCTTCCAGTGGGAAAAGCAGATCACCCCGGAGGAGTATCTGCGCCGGACCCGCCTGCTGAAGGATGCCATGCGCAATAAATCCGTGGAATACAACTGGCATGCCCCGGATCTTTCCAGGCTGGAAGCCGCACTGGCCAGAGGGGACCGCCGTCTGGGCAAGGTCATCCAGTGGGCCGTGGAGCACGGTGCCCATCTGGACGGCTGGGACGAGTATTTTCAGTATGACACCTGGATCAAAGCCTTTGAGGCCTGCGGCATCGACCCCGACTTCTATACCACCCGGGGATATGAGGAAGATGAAGTCCTGCCCTGGGATACCATTTCCGTGGGGGTCAACCGCTCCTTCCTCCTGCGTGAGCGCCACCGTGCCCTGGAGGGAAAGGTGACCAAGGACTGCCGCCAGGGATGCAGCGGATGCGGTGCGGACAAGCTCCTGGAGGAGGTGAAGTGCGATGCCTAGACTTCTGTTTGAAAAGACGGGAAATGCGGTCTGGATCTCTCACCTGGACCTGATGCGGGTGTTTCAGCGTGCCTTCCGCCGGGCCGGAATCCATATCTGGCACAGTCAGGGCTTTTCCCCCAGAGCTCATGTGTCCATTGCCCTGCCCCTGTCCGTGGGTACGGAAAGTGTCTGCGAAATTCTGGAATTTGACCTGGCCGATGGGGTTTCCATGGAACCGGAGCAGATCCTGCGGCGGGTGAACGAGACGCTTCCCGCAGGGGTCCGGGTCACTGCCATCTGGGAAAACGGGCGGAAGCTGAAAGAACTGACCCATCTGGATGCGGATTTGACTCTGGAATATGACGCAGGGGTCCCCCAGGGGGCAGAAGAAGAGATCACCGCCTTTTTCACGGGAGGCCGGCCCATTCCGGTTCCCAAGAAATCCAAATCCGGCAAGATGACCGATCTGGATATCGCCCCCATGGTGCTGAAATGCGCCGCAGAGCAAACAGATCCCCAGACGCTGGTGCTCCATGTCCGGGTCTGCGCTCAAAATCCCTCTCTCAACCCCATGCTTCTTGGAGAAGCACTGCGGCTCCATGCCCCCCATCTGGCCCCGGACTTCTGCAAAGCCCGCCGCCTGGATGTGCTGGACCGGGAGGGAAATTCCTTCCGATAAACTCTTTGAATATGGCTGTACGAAATATGGCACAGTCCCGTCTTGGGACTGTGCCATATTTTGATGGATGAACAGCCGGGAGATGCGTTCAGCATTGCGTGGCTTACGCCTCCCAGCTGCCTTTTTTTATGGAGAATATCGTTCTGATTCCATAGCCCATGCAGCCGCCGACGCAGTTCAGAAGGAAATCGTCAATATCGCAGCTTCCTCGCAGGGTAAAAAGCTGCAAAACCTCAATCAGCAGAATGATGAGACAAAGCCATGGGAAAAACCGCCTGAAGGAGCGCTGCCTGGGAAACAGTGCAGGGAGAAAAAAGCCAAGGGGAACAAACAGGAGCACATTTCCAAGGAGATTGACATAGGCATGGCGAACCAGATAAGGATTGCTTCGCCTGTTCAAAATATGCAGATAGATCCGGATGGTGAACAGGGGGATCACATTGAGATTATAACGCAGTGTTTCCCAATAGGTTCCAAGCAGGGCACTGGTGGGACGGCTGAACAACAGGCAGAATGCTGCCATGGAGTAAAGTGCAAATGCGCCTTGCATCAGCCTGGATTTTTTGGATTTCATCGGCGTGGCGGCCTCCTTCTATCTTCTGCGGCCCGCAGAGGATGGGATATCTTCTATAGCCGTATGACAGGACAGGGAGGAATATGCCTAGTTACTCGCCTTGGAACCGGCTCTTGCGGCCCAGACCTCAAGGGCCAGAAGGACGGAAATCACAGCGCCTATGGCACCATAGAACGGAACGCCCATCAGCAGAGGCAGAAGGGAGGCAATCAGGGCCAGAAGGGAAAGGGGGAAAAGTACCCTGGAGCTGCGCCGGCGAATCATGGCCCAGATAGCAGCTGCCAGCAGCGCACAGGATAACACAGCGGTAATCAAAGGACCGAAATTCCCATACCCAAAGGGAGTCAGACTGAAATAGGAACAGGTCCTTCGGACCCGTTGGGATGGGGACGGGGCAAACAGCAAAACAGCGCTCCAGGGAAGCAGCTCAAGGACAATGGCCAAAGCCGGAAGCAATACGCAGACAAGCCTTTTTTTCATCATCAGGACCTTCTTTCAAAGAGGGATATTTCTGCGGACGCTGTGCTTAAAGAGCAGAGAAACAGCACGGTGTTCCACTAAATTCATCATACTATGGAATGGAAAAAAATCAACAGAAATCCGGAAAGAAGAAAACATGGGAAAACGGTGCCCCGGGAAAGCCCCGGCGCACCGTTTTATCTCAATTTGCAATTAAAAATTCTGACCCATGTTATGGTTGATGTGGTTGTTGATCTGTTCGGTAAATTCCACGGCCGCATTATAGCCCATCTTTTTCTGACGGTTGTTCATGGCGGCAGCCTCCAAAATCACGGCCAGGTTTCTGCCCGGGGTGATGGGAATGGTGATCTGGGGGACCTTTACGCCCAGAATATCCACCCGCTGATCTTCCAGACCCAGACGGTCGTAGACCTGATGGTTGCTCCAATGGACAATGTTAATCACCAGATCGATCACATTTTCCCCCTTGACAGCGCCCATACCGAAGAGCTTTGCCACATTGATGACGCCAATGCCCCGAAGCTCGATATAATTTCGCAGCAGCCCCGGTGCGGTGCCCATCAAGGTGTTGGAATCCAGCTTTTTGATTTCCACGGCGTCATCGGCAATCAGCCGGTGTCCCCGCTTGATGAGCTCCACGGCGGCCTCGCTCTTACCGATGCCGCTTTCGCCTACCAGAAGGAGGCCCTCGCCATAGACATCCACCAGGACCCCGTGGCGGGTGATCTTGGGAGCCAGAGCGGTTTTGAGACGGGAAATCAGGCTGGAGACAATATAGGAGGTTGTCTCCAGACAGCGCAAAATGGTAATGTCGTGCTTTCTGGCCATTTCCAGACAGGCGGAGCCGGGCTCCATATCCCGTGCAATGATGAGCGCGGGGATCTTGTAAGAGAACAGACGATCAAAAATAACACGCTGCTGCTCATAGGGCAGCTTGTGCAGGTAGCTGATTTCCACATTGCCCAGGATCTGCAAACGCATAGGCTCAAAGTGATCAAAATAGCCTGCAAGCTGCAACCCGGGACGGGAGACATCCTCTACCGTGACCCGGATCTGGTGATAATCGCTGGATTCATAGGCAACCGTAAGCTTGAATTCCTGAACCAACTGCGTAAGGGGCACGCCGCATATGTCAGTCATGTCCTTCACCTCACTATATCTTTCATGGTTTATATGGATTTATTATACTGGGTTTGCCTCAGGATATCAATAATAAAAGAATAAAAAATTTTTTTCATTTACCCCTTGCAATTTCAACAATCTTCTGGTATTATATTAGCTGTGTCCGTTCGGACTTTTTCCAACGATTTCCCTATGGATTGGAGGTGCAGCTAATGGCTAAGTGCGATGTTTGCGGCAAGTGCGTTTCCTTTGGCATTAAGGTCTCCCACTCCCACAGACGTTCCAACAGAATGTGGAAGCCCAATGTCAAGCGCGTTAAGGCGATTGTCGACGGTACTCCGCGCCATGTTTACGTCTGTACAAGATGTCTCCGTTCCAACAAGATTGAGCGTGCCATCTGATATTGACAGCGCAGTAAATTACGGTATCACAGAATGTGATACCGTTTTTTATTTATATCAGTTTCCAAAAAACCGGATTGATGAGGTCATTAACCGGAACCGCAAGGAAACAGAACGGAACAAAAGACCGGAGGTGAAGAAATGGAGCAGTTCAGGCAGCATCCCCATGCGATGCAAAGGCCCCTGAAAGAGGAGCGAAGGAAAAGACACCGGGGCCATCTAACGATCTTTTTCGGCTATGCCCCAAAAGTGGGCAAAACCGATGCCATGCTGAAGGCAGCCCATATCGCCCAGAGGCAGGGGACCGATGTGGTGGCGGGATATGTAAGGTCCCGGGATTGTCCCGAAACCTCCGCTCTTCTGGAGGGACTGGAGATTCTGCCCGGTCTGAGCCTTGGAAAGACCGGGGAAGAGTCCGTGGAATTTGACCTGGATGGGGCCCTGAAACGAAACCCAACGCTGATTTTGATTGACGATCTGGCCCATACCAACGCCCGGGGCTGCCGCCACATGAGACGGTATCAGGATGTTTTGGAGCTGCTGAACGCAGGCATTGATGTGTATACAACGGTGAGCGTACAGAATATTGAGAGCCTCAGTGACACCGTGGCTTCCATTACGGGCCGGACGGTGCCGGAGCGCATCCCGGACTCGGTTCTGGATGAGGCGGACCGGGTGGAGCCGGTGAACCCGGACCCCAAGGAATTGGAAAAGCGGCTTTCGCCGGAACAGAGAAAGAGCCTCCCGGTGGAAACCCTGAACGCCCTACGGGAGCTGGCCCTGCACCGCTGCGCAGACCGTGCCGGCCATCGGCGGGAGCCGGTGGAGGGAAAAAGCGGCGAGTGCTACGCCGACGAACACATCCTGGTCTGCCTGTCCTCTTCTCCTTCCAATGCCAAGATCATCCGCACCGCCGCCCGAATGGCCAGTGCCTTTCGGGGGAGCTTCACGGCGCTGTTTGTGGAGACCTCGGAGTTTTCTGCCATGGCCCGGGAGGACAAGCAGCGTCTGCGTGACAATATGCGTCTGGCCCAGCAGATGGGGGCCAATATTGAGACGGTGTATGGGGACGACATCCCGCACCAGATCTCGGAGTTTACCAGACTGTCCGGCATCACCAAGATCGTGATAGGACGAAGCACCGTGACCAGAAGGCATACCTTCAGCAAGCCCACCCTGACAGAGCAGCTGATTGCCAATGTGCCAAATCTGGATGTCCACATTATTCCGGATCAGGTGACGGATACGGAGTGGTATCATCCCAAACGGAAAAGCAGGGGCGCTGCATTCTCTTTTATGGATGTGCTGAAATGTGCCCTGATTTTGCTCATTGCCACCTGCATCGGAGAGGCGTTCCGGCATTTGGGATTTGCGGAAGCCAATATCATCACCATCTATGTGCTGGGCGTTCTGATTATTTCCATTGTCACCACCCAGCGGATCTATAGTCTTGTGGCATCGGTACTGAGTGCCCTTTTGTTTGATTTCTTCTTTATGGAACCGAAGTTTTCTTTGGTTGCCTATGAGCAGGGGTATCTTGTGACCTTCCTTGTGATGTTTGCGGCTGCCTTTATCACGGGGACCCTGGCGGTGAAGCTGAAAGGCAGCGCAAAGCAGGCCGCCCGGGCCGCCTATCGCACCAAGGTGCTGTTTGAAACAAACCAGATTTTGCAGGAAGCCACCAACAAAGATGAAATCGTGTCCGCCACAGCCAATCAGCTGATTAAGCTGCTGTCCAGAGACATTGTGGTATATTTTGCGCAGCAGGACGGCCTGCAAGAGCCGATGGTCTTTCCTGTGGACAAGGCCAACAGCAGAACGGACTGCATCACCCGGGAGGAGCGGGCCGTGGCCATGTGGGCCTTCAAAAATAACAAACATGCGGGAGCCACTACCCAGACCTTCCCCGGTGCCAAATGTCTGTATCTGGCCATTCGGGTCAATGATGCGGTTTACGGCGTGGTGGGCATTGCAATCGGGGAGCAGCATATGGATGCCTTTGAAAACAGCATCCTTCTTTCCATTTTGGGAGAGTGCGCCCTGGCCCTGGAGAATGACAAAAATGCCCACGAAAAGGAGGAGGCCACCATCCTTGCCAGAAACGAGCAGACCCGGGCCAATCTGCTGCGCTCTATTTCCCACGATCTGCGAACCCCGCTGACCTCCATTTCCGGCAACGCCAGCAATCTGCTGTCCAACGGCGCTTCCTTTGATGACGAAACCAGGAAGGTCCTCTATCAGGACATTTATGACGATTCCATGTGGCTCATCAATCTGGTGGAAAATCTGCTGTCCGTCACCAGGCTGGACGAGGGCCAGATCAATCTGCGCATTTCTGCGGAGCTGGTGGACGAGGTCATAGCCGAGGCCCTGGGCCATGTGAATCGGCTTCGCACGGAGCACAGGATCCTGGTGGACATTCAGGACGAATTCCTGCTGGCCAAAATGGATGCCAGATTGATTATGCAGGTCCTTATCAATCTGGTGAACAATGCCATCAAATACACCCCCAAAGGCTCCACCATTCAGGTGTCGGCCCGCAAAGAGGGGAGCTGGGCGGTGATTTCCGTATCGGATGACGGGCCGGGCATTCCGGATGAGAACAAGAAGGACATATTCAATATGTTTTATACCGGAAACAATCGAATCGCAGACAGCAGGCGAAGCCTTGGGCTGGGACTTTCCCTGTGCCGCTCCATTGTCAGCGCACATGGGGGCAGCATTTGCGTGTCAGACCGGGCGCCTCACGGAGCGGTATTCACCTTCACCCTGCCGGCGGAGGAAGTGCAGCTCAACGAATCCATCTGCGATTCCGGGAATTGAGGCCGGAGGGACGAAAGGAGGAACCATGCAGTGGCCGGATAAAAAATGTCGATGCAGCTGGGTAAATCCAAGGAACCAGCGGTATATTCGGTACCATGACCGGCAATGGGGCGTGCCGGTGTACCGGGACCAAAGGCTGTTTGAAATGCTGATCCTGGAATGCTTTCAGGCGGGCCTGTCCTGGGAATGTGTGCTCAACAAGCAGGAGG
>JARIBV010000125.1 GCA_029257335.1 Faecousia sp. | reverse complement strand
TATCCAGTCCCTCATGGACGGCGATCGCCTCCTGGTGGGACTGTGCATCCGAGGGGAGATCAGCAACTATAAGGTCTATCCTTCGGGGCATCATTATTTTACATTAAAAGACAGTACAGGTGCGTTGCGCTGCGTGATGTTTAAGTCCAGTGCGGCTCGGATTCGCTTCCGCCCGGAGACGGGGATGAAGGTTCTGGCCTTCGGGCGAATCACGGTGTTCCCAAGAGACGGAGCGTATCAGCTGTACTGTACCAGCCTGACGCCGGACGGCGTGGGAGACCTGCATGTGGCGTTTGAACAGCTGAAGGCAAAGCTGCAGGCCCAGGGGCTGTTTGCCCCCGAGCATAAAAAGCCCCTGCCACAATACCCGAGCACCATTGCCCTGATTACCTCCGCAGCAGGTGCCGCGGTCCATGATATGCTGCGGATCCTGCGTAAGCGTTATCCTTTAAGCAAGGTCCTGATTTTGGGCGTCCGTGTCCAGGGAGCCGAGGCACCGCCGGAGCTTTGCGGTGCCATCCGGTATGTGAATCGGTGGAATCTGGCAGACCTGATTATTGTAGGCCGGGGCGGCGGCAGCATGGAAGATCTGTGGGCCTTCAATGACGAAACCCTGGCCAGAGTCATATTTGAATCTGAGATTCCGGTGATTTCGGCGGTGGGTCATGAGCCGGATGTTACCATCTCGGATTATGTGGCAGATCTGCGGGCAGCTACGCCCTCGAACGCCGCGGAACTGGCGGTGCCGGACCGGGAAGAACTGGAGCGGCATTTGCAGGCCGTGTGGTCCGGTATGATCGCAACCCTTACCAAACAGGTAAAGCTGAACCGCCAGAGACTGAGTGTTTTGGCAGCAGCCAAACCTCTGCAAAGTCCGACTTCTTATATTGATGAAAGACGACTGATGCTGGACAGCACCATGCGCAGACTATGCAGCGCCCAGGAGCAGCGATTGGCGCAGTGCCGCCAGAAAAGCGTGCGCCTGGCGGCGGCTCTGGATGCAATGAGCCCCCTGAAGGTGTTGACCCGTGGCTATGCCATGGCCCAGACGCCCGAGGGCGCGCTTTTGCGCTCGGTGCATCAAATTCATAAGGGCGACCGATTTCAGCTGCGGTTTTCCGATGGCATCGCAGAGGTTCAGGCAGAACAGACCCAGACAGTAGGAGGGGAATCCCATGAGTGAAGAAACAAGCAAGTCTCAGACCTTTGAGCAGTCAATGGCTCGCCTGGAACAGATTGTCCGTGCGATGGAACGGGGCGATGTGCCTCTGGAGCAGTCCTTGCAGCTCTTTGAAGAGGGAACCATGCTGGTGCGTAAGTGCAGCGGCCTGCTGGATCAGGCAGAGCTTCAGGTGAAGCAGGTAATGAAGGGGCCGGATGGCGCTCCGATTGAAATGGAGTTCGGTGAAAATGGCTGATTTTGAAGGAAAACTGAAACAATATCAAGAGACGATCCAAAGATATCTTTCAGAGAAATGCTTCCTCTATCCGGAGGAGCCCCAGCAAACGCTGTTTGAGGCCATGCGCTATAGCCTGCTTGCCGGGGGAAAGCGGCTGCGGCCTGTGATGGTTTATGATTTCTGCCGCATGTGCGGAGGCGAATGGGAACATGCAAGCGCCTTCGGCGCAGCCATTGAGATGATCCATACTTACAGCCTCATCCACGACGACCTTCCGGCTATGGACAACGACGATCTTCGCCGGGGCCGTCCCACCAACCATAAGGTATACGGAGAGGCCACTGCGATTTTGGCGGGAGACGCTTTGCTGACGGCGGCCTTCGCCCAGGTGGCCAAGGCTCCGTATGACGCAGAAGCCAGGATCCGCGGGGTTTCCACCCTTGCAGACTGTGCAGGCGAGCTGGGGATGGTAGGCGGTCAGGTGCTGGATATTGCCTCTGAGGAGCGGGCCTGTACTGAGCAGGAGATCCTGGATATCCAATACAGAAAGACCGGTGCTTTGATTCGTGCGGCCTGCGTGCTGGGCGTGATCGCCGGCGGCGGAACGCCGCAGCAGGAAGAGGCGGCGGCCATCTTTGCAAACCACCTGGGGCTGGCCTTCCAGATTCGGGACGATATGCTGGACCAGATCGGTGACGCCAAAGTGCTGGGGAAGGCTGTGGGGACCGACGAGGGCAAAAATACATTCCTTCACCTTTATGGAATGGAGGCCTGTGAGCAGCTGGTGGAGAAGCATACCGAGATGGCGATTTCTGCTTTACACGCATTTGAAAAGAATGAGTGGATGACGGAATTGGCCCTCTCCTTAACAAAAAGAACATATTGATTGAAACCGGGTTTCTCTGATGCGGAGGAGCCCGGTTCTTATATATTCTGTGTCCGATTTGCAAATTTTTTGCATAACCGCTTGTATATTCATGTAAAATGTGGTATGATAGCCCCAATTAGTAAACTTTAAAGTGCCATTTATGATTGGCATCAGAGCGGGAAAAAGATCTCCGGTCCTGAAAAAATTGATGTGCGGAAGACGGTCTGTTCTTCGTGTATGCGGCGATTTCCCGCAGCCCAAGGGGCGAAATGTTAATATAGTCAGGTTGTGAATAGTGTGAGTATTTTGGATGAAATCCAGGGACACAGCGATTTGGTAAAGCTGAATCCCACCCAGCAGACCCAGCTCTGCATGGAGATTCGTCAGTTTTTGATTGCGCATATTGCGAAAACCGGTGGCCATCTGGCCTCTAACTTAGTCGTGGTGGAGCTGTCTCTGGCCCTGGAAACCGTGTTCGATACCAATGTAGACCGCCTGGTCTTTGATGTGGGCCATCAGTCCTATGTCCATAAGATCCTGACAGGCAGAAAAGATCAGTTTGACCACCTTCGTCAATTCGGAGGGATTGCAGGTTTTCCCAAGCCGTCTGAAAGCCCGACGGATGCCTTCGTGGCAGGCCATGCATCAAACTCTGTCTCCGTGGCTTTGGGTATGGCCAGGGCCAGAACTTTGCAGCATAAGAAACACAGCGTGCTTGCCTTGATCGGTGACGGCGCTACTACCGGCGGCCTGGCCTTTGAAGGCCTCAACGATGCGGGTTCCAGCGGAGAACCGATGATTGTCATTCTGAATGACAATGAAATGTCCATAGCCAGAAATGTGGGCGGTGTTGCCCACCATCTGTCCAAGATTCGGATGCGCTCCGGCTATCTGGGGGCAAAGAAGGCATATCGCGACTTTACCAGCAAAATCCCTGGGGGAAAAGCTTTGTATCGTATGACACGGGATGCAAAGAACTGGATAAAAGGACATATTTTGGATACAACCATGTTTGAAGACATGGGATTTTCCTACATTGGGCCTGTTGATGGCCATAATCTAGGAAAGCTAATCGAATTGTTGAAGTTTGCCCGGGACACGAACGGCCCGGTTCTCTTCCATGTGATTACCAAAAAGGGAAAAGGATATCTTCCGGCGGAGAAAAATCCCTGTAAGTTCCATGGAATCAGTCCCTTTGATCCCGAAACGGGAGAGGCCCTTTCGGCATCCAAGCCGAGCTTTTCCGGTGCATTTGGAGAGGCCATGGTGGAGCTGGGAGCCAAGGATCCCAGCTTGTGCGCCATTACTGCGGCAATGCCCGTGGGTACCGGACTGGCCCCGTTTGAAAAAGCTTACCCGGAGCGGTTCTTTGATGTAGGCATCGCAGAAGGACACGCTGTTTCCATGGCAGGCGGTCTTGCCAAGTGCGGTATGACTCCGGTGGTTGCGGTTTATTCCACATTCCTGCAGCGTGCCTATGATATGATTATTCAGGATGTGGCAATGCTGCATCTGCATGTAATTTTTGCAGTGGATCGTGCCGGACTTGTGGGCGAGGACGGGGAGACCCACCATGGTGTTTTTGATGTGGGCTTTTTGCGCCAGATTCCCGGGCTGACCATTCTGTGCCCTGCCTGCCGGGAGGAGCTGAAGGAAATGCTGTCTTGGGCCGTGGAAAAGCAGGATGGACCGGTTGCCATTCGCTACCCCAGAGGGGGGGACGGCGCCTTCCTCACCAGCGGACGGGAGACGCTGTTCCGGGTGGGAGATGACATCACCATCGTCACATATGGTACGATCATCAATGAAGTCATGGCAGCTGCGGACAAGCTGGAGGAAAAAGGAATCCACCCCGAGGTTCTTCGCCTGCGCAGCATTAAGCCCCTGGATATGGAGGCAATCACCAACTCTGTTCGCAAAACCGGAAGACTTCTTGTGGTGGAGGAGGCCCAGGGCGTAGGCAGCGTGGGATATGAACTCATTGAGAAGCTGAGCCAGCGGGAAGTGAATGTAATTTATCGGGGCCAGAATATTGGCGACCGGTTTGTGACCCATGGAACAGTGAAAGAATTGTATCAACATTTGAGCCTGGATGCAGACTCCATTGTGCGCCGGGCAGAGGAGGTCGTTCGCCGTGAAAAATAAAATGCGTCTGGATGTGCTTCTGACCGAGCAGGGGCTGGCAGAGAGCAGAACAAAGGCCCAAGCTCTGATTATGAGCGGTCAGGTATATGTGGACGGCCAAAAGGCAGATAAGCCGGGTGCCCCCTTTTTGGATACGGTGCAGATTGAGGTTCGGGGCCATTCCTGTCCCTATGTAAGCCGGGGAGGTCTGAAGCTTGCAAAGGCACTGTCGGACTTCGGAGTTGATCCTACCGGCTTTGTGTGCAGCGATTCCGGCGCATCTACCGGCGGGTTTACGGATTGCCTGCTGCAGCACGGAGCCAGCAAGGTGTTCGCCATTGATGTGGGATATGGCCAGCTGGCCTGGTCCATCCGGTCCGATCCCCGTGTAGTGACCATGGAGCGCACCAATATCCGCTATGTAACGCCGGAAGATTTGGGAGAACCCTTGGATCTGTCTGTGGTGGATGTGTCCTTCATATCCCTTAAAATCGTACTGCCGGCCATTCGGGAGCTTTTAAAGCCCACCGGTCAGGTCTTATGCCTCATCAAACCGCAGTTTGAGGCAGGGAAGGATCTGGTAGGGAAGAAGGGGGTGGTCCGTGACCCTGCTACCCATAAAATGGTCCTGGATGCCTTTGTGGAGCTGGCGCATTCTCTTGATTTTACAATTTTGGGCCTGACCTTCTCCCCTGTAAAAGGGCCGGAAGGAAACATTGAGTTTTTAGGTCATCTTACCAGAGTCCCCGGCCAGGGCATAACGCCGGATACAGCAGCCATTGTGGAGGCGGCCCATACCTCCCTGGGAGGATGAAACAGTGAAGAAAATCGTACTGACTCCCAATCCCTACCGGGACAAAAATTTTAAATTTGCTCAGGCGGCCATGTCGTGTCTGGCTGACTGCGGGGTGGATGCACGGTTGTGTCTGCCGTTTGATGTGGATAAGACCTTTGAACTGCCGAAAAATCTTAAATTCTCCAGTTTGGAAAAAGAACTGCCCGGTGCAGACATGCTGATCTGCTTTGGAGGAGACGGGACCATCCTTCATTCCTCCAAGGCTGCAACCCGGGCAGGGGTCCCCATTCTGGGGGTCAACATTGGTACCATGGGCT
>JARIBV010000017.1 GCA_029257335.1 Faecousia sp. | reverse complement strand
CCAGCTGCTCCCCTTCATAACACAGCTTCAGGGAGAAGAAGGGGACCTGCTTCCACATGAGATCCAGAAAAATCCGATCGCCCTCCCATTTTGGGAGACGGTCCAGAAAATCCCGGGAGATCCATTGCAAATCTCCTTCGTCGCATTCCTTTAAGCATCCTTCAAATCCGTCGGCCTGGAACAGGTGCATATATTCTCCTTCCCAGCGGTCGGAGACAAAGGTGACAATGCCGCAATAGCGGTAATTGGTAAGGGTCAGGCCGGTTTCTTCCCGGGCCTCCCGCAGCAGACATTCCTCGGGACTTTCATTCTCTTCAAACTTGCCCCCGATTCCGATCCATTTATCTTTATTGAGATCGTGTTCTTTTTTGACCCGGTGGAGCATCAGCACCTGATCTCCTTGGGTGATGTAGCAAAGTGTTGTGTTTTTCATGGGAACCTCACTGGGCGTTGCCTCGAATCAGGCGGATGGCATGGTGCAGGTTTTCGATTTCCAGTACGCTTTGCCCCGGGGCCCGTTCGCCGTCCAGGGTCCAGTCCATGTCCGGATCTGCCTGCACATGCAGACGGGACACGGTCTGGAAGGTCAGCATGGGGGAATTGTAGCGCTGGGAGCTGAGGGCGGAGACGAGGTCGGCCAGCTCCATGGGATTTTTGGGTGGGCGCACCAGCATTAGCTCAAACTTACCGTCCTGCATATCCACGATCTTGGGATCCAGGGTGAGGATTCCACCTACAGAGGTGGAATTGCTGATGGCGCCAAAGATGTAATCTCCCTCAAAACTGCCCTGATCGGTTTCAAACGCCAGATGGGCTTTGGGGATCTGAAACAGCTCCTTGACCCCTTCCAGCAGATAGGCCATGTGGCCCAGAGCATTTTTAAGACTCTGGGAGGTGTTGTAGGAGGTTTTGGTAAAGGCACCGAAGGATGCCACATAGGAAAAATACCGATCTCCAAACCGACCCAGGTCGTATGCCGAGGGCTTGCCGCTTACAATGGTTTTTGCGGCATCCATAATATTGGTAGGCAGCTTCAGGGAGTTTGCGAAGTCATTGGTGCTGCCGCAGGGAATATATCCCACGGGAACATCGGCGCCGCTGCGCATAATGCCGGTCACTACTTCGTTGAAAGTGCCGTCTCCGCCGGCACAGACGATGAGGTCCATTTCTTTGGCCCGCCGGGCAACTGCACGGGCACCGTCCCCCGGGCCTGCGGTCATGTAGATGGTAACATCATAGCCCTGCCGATTGAACAGGCTGATGACATCGGCCAGCACCCGATTCGCTTTTCGAGTTCCGGCGTAGGGGTTCATGACAAAAAATAGCTTTTTCATAAAGTTATACACTCTTTCTGTTGTAAACAGGGGGAATTCCAGCGAATTCTCAGGAAAAGCATTGCCGGATCAAAGAATTACTGCCGGATACCTGAATCTGATTCATTATACCATGAAAGGCGAGGAATTGCAAATCCTCTCCAAAGAGCCGCGGAAATAAAAAATTATGGAATCACTATTGACAATCAAGTGACTGCGTGATATAATCCTGTTATCTTAAAAGAAGGAGAGATGATTGCAATGAACTGGACTTTACCGGGTACCGTAATAGAAGTGGAAGAAAACAATCTGGATGAGGTGGAGAAGTTTTTTTCTTCCGTTTCGATTGCGGGAGGATTGGTGATGTCTCAGGTGCGGGAGATCACGGGGCTGGAATCCTATACGGTGCAGAATTGGGTCAAACGCGGGTTTCTTTCTCCTCCGGAGAAAAAGAAATACAGTCGGCGGCAGCTGTGCAGAATCCTTTTAATCAATATGCTGAAATCCGCCATGCCCATGGACTCCATCTGCCGGCTGCTGTCCTATGTGAACGGTGACCTGGAGGATGAAAGCGACGATATAATCGATGACAGCATTATGTATCAGATGTTGGTGCAGCTGGCGGCTTCCAATCGGAGCGCCTGGCCCCCTCGATGCTTGGACGAGGAACTGGAGAAACTCCTGACGGGGTATGTAGAGCCGGTTCCCGGTGCAAGAGACCGAGTGGCGCAGGCCATGAAGATCATGCTGACTGCCTGGTTCTCTTCAGAGCTGATGCATCAGGCAGAGGCAGACATGCAGAAATTAGGGATTTCCTCCCTGAAAACAATAAAAAAGGAGACAAAGTTATGATGAATGATGGTTCTTATCGCTGGTCAAAAGATGCAGACGACCCGAAGCCGGAACCGAACTACAAGCCCCAGCTGCAAAAGGGCAAGCGCATTGTGCTGACGGTTCTGGCGGTACTGTTCCTGGTGGTTCTGGTCAGCACCTGCTGGTATACCGTGGACGACAAGCAGCAGGCGGTGGTCACCACCTTTGGCAAGGTGACGGATGTCACCGGGGCCGGTGTCCACTTCAAGCTTCCGTTCGGCATTCAGAAGGCAGAGAAGGTCGATGTGAATGTCTATCAGAAGTTGGAGCTTGGTTACCGTGTGAATAACAGCACCGAGGGCGGCTACGATGTGGTTTCGGAAGAAGGCATGATGATCACAGGCGATTATAACATCGTCAATGTGGAGTTTTTCGTGGAATATAAGGTGTCTGACCCTGTAAAATACCTCTACAGCTCCTATGATCCCGAAGAGATCCTGCGCAATCTGATTCAGAGCCAGGTGCGTAATGTGGTAGGCTCCACCCAGGTGGACAGCGTTCTCACCGACGGAAAAGAGTCGGTGCAGATGCAGGTGAAGGATCTGGTCACCCAGGTGCTGCAAGAATATGACATCGGCCTAACTTTGGTGGATGTCCGCATCCAGGACGCAGAGCCTCCTACGGCAGAGGTTGTGGAAGCATTTAAGGCGGTGGAAACCGCAAAGCAAAAGGCCGAGACTGTGGTCAATGAAGCAAAGGCTTATCAGAATGCCCAGCTTCCCAAGGCCCAGGCAGAGGCAGACCATTTGATCCAGAATGCGGAGTACCTCAAGCAGGCCCGTATCAATGAGGCTCACGAGCAGGTGGCAATGTTTAACGCCATGTATGAAGAATACCAGCTCAACCCCAAGATCACCCGATCCAGAATGTACTATGAAGCCATCAGTCAGGTGCTTCCCGATGTGAAGCTGTACATCAACACCTCCACCGGCAACGGGGTAGACATGGTGCTGCCTCTGGAACGCTTTGTGGAAAATACAGTCCAAGAGTCCGAAAAACAGCCGGTGCAGCAGCCGACAGAACAGCCCGAAGGAGGCAGTGAAGAATGAAAAAGACAATTCTGACCGTTGTGGCAGTGCTTTTTGCGGTGATCTTGCTGGGAAGCTCCATCTACACCGTGGGAGAAAATCAATACGCCTGTACGGTTCGTTTTTCCGAGATCATCGATACCACCCAGAGTCCCGGTCTGCATTTTAAGGTTCCTTTCCTGGACCGGGTCACCTACTATCCCAAGGCCATGGAGCTGTATGACATTCCTCCTTCTGAGGTGCTCACCTCTGACAAGCAGAACATGACCGTGGACTGCTATATCCTGTGGCGGGTGGAAGATCCCAAGCTGTTCTATCAGTCTCTGGGTTCTACCAGTGTAGCGGAGGAACGGCTGAACGCTCTGACCTACAATACATTGAAAACCGTTATGGGTACCCTGTCTCAGTCCGACATCATCAATATGGAAGATGCCGGAGAGCGGAATGAAATTTATGAAGGCATTTCCAAGAGTGTAGACGAATTGGCAAACAACTACGGCATCCAGGTGTCAGATGTGAAGATCAAGCGCTTTGATTTGCCTGAATCCAACGAAAACGCCGTTTACAGCCGTATGATTTCCGAGAGAAATCAGATTGCCGAGAAGTATACCGCAGACGGCAACTATGATGCTTCCATTATCCGCAACGATGTGGACAAGCAGGTCAATATCATCGTGTCCAATGCCAAGGCAGAGGCTGCAAAGCTGGAGGCCGAAGGTGAGGCCGAATACATGCGGCTGCTGGCAGAGGCATATAATACGGATGATAAAAAGGATTTCTACGAGTTTACCCTGGCTCTGGATGCGCTGAAACAGTCTCTGGATGCAGAGGATAAGACCATTATTCTGGACGCAGATTCTCCTCTGGCAAAAATTCTTCTGAACCATTGATTGTTCTTGCAAACAAGCAAGCTCTGTGGTATAGTAAAGCCGTAATTCAGAAAAGGAGTGATACTATGGATACTGTCTACTGGTTTATTGCCATGATTGCCTTCCTTATCATCGAGGGCGTCACCATCAGTCTGGTTTCGCTCTGGTTTGCAGGCGGCGCGCTGGCTGCAATGATCGCAACATTGTTCTCGGCTGCAATCCCGGTGCAGCTGACAGTGTTTGTAGCGGTTTCTGCATTGTGCCTGTTTATTTGCCGCCCCCTGTTTCGCAAGTATATCAGACCTCATGTTATGGCCACCAATATTAACACACTGGTGGGAAAAGTTGTTCTGGTCACAGAAAAGATCCAGAATCTGGAGGGCCGGGGGACAATCAAAGTCAATGATGTGACCTGGACGGCCCGCAGCACCAGCGGCACCCCCATTGAATCAGGCCGCACGGTCCGTGTGGACAGAGTGGAAGGTGCAAAAGTTTATGTATCTCCGGCAGAAGCTGCCGTAGGCACAAAATAAAATTCAGGAGGTAGAAACTATGGAATGGATTTGGATTGTTGCAGTCGTCTTAGTTGTTCTGATCGTCATTGCTCGTAATGTTCGGGTGGTACAGCAGTCTCAGGCTTATGTTGTGGAGCGCTTGGGTGCGTTTCAGCAGGTCTGGGAGGTGGGCCCCCACATCAAGGTTCCCTTTATTGACCGTGTGGCCAAACGGGTCAGCCTGAAAGAACAGGTCCTGGACTATCCCCCTCAGCCTGTGATTACCAAGGACAATGTTACCATGCAGATCGACACCGTGGTTTATTTCCAGATCACCGATCCCAAGCTCTATGCTTACGGTGTGGAGCAGCCCATGATGGCAATGGAAAACCTGACCGCCACCACCCTGCGTAATATCATTGGCGATTTGGAGCTGGACCAGACCCTTACATCCCGTGATGTGATCAACACCAAGATGCGCTCCATCCTGGACGAGGCCACGGACCCCTGGGGCATCAAGGTCAACCGTGTGGAAGTGAAGAACATCCTGCCTCCTCAGGATATTCAGAACTCCATGGAAAAGCAGATGAAAGCGGAGCGTGACCGTCGGCAGGCCATCTTGCAGGCAGAAGGCACCAAGAAGTCTGCGGTTCTGATTGCAGAAGGTGAAAAGGAATCTGCAATTTTGAAGGCCGATGCAGAAAAGCAGTCTGCCATCCTCCGTGCAGAGGCTGAAAAGCAGGCCGCCATCCTCCGCGCAGACGGCGAAGCACAGGCTATTTTGACTGTGCAGAAGGCACTGGCCGATTCTCTGGCTATGCTGAACAACACCGCCCCCAACGATCAGGTCATCAAGCTGAAGGCACTGGAAGCCATGCAGAAGGTGGCAGACGGCAGGGCAACCAAGATCATCATTCCCAGCGAGATCCAGGGCCTGGCAGGCATGGCCACCGGCCTGGTGGAATCCGTCAAGGAAGTAAACAGAGAAGTAAAGAAGTAAAAATCAATCATACGAAGGCAAAAGCCTGCTGCGATGTTGCAGCAGGCTTTTTTGCACACCTTCCAAAGCGCGAAGAACGCTTAGCTTTCCATCTGGGTCCCCAGAAAGTTGGCTATGGTCTGCACCAGCTTCTGGTCTCCCTCCTGGGGGATGGGGCCGGCGTCCTCCATCAGGAACATGACACAGCCCATAAGGTCGCCTTGGGATAAAATCGGGGTGGCGGTACAAACATAATACCGGTCGATTCCCTCAGCAGCCCGGATCTTGGGATCACCGGAGTGGTAGCGATAGGTTTTTCGGCTGTCCATGAGGCTTTCCAGCTGAGTGGAATTTCGCCGGTCCATCAGCTCCCGACGGGGCGCTCCGGAAAGGGCGATAATCGAGTCTCGGTCTGCTACGGCGGCGATCTGTCCGGTGGCCTTGCCCATGGACTCACAGACCTGAGAGGCGAACTCCTGCAAATCTCCCATGGGAGAATATTTTCTGAAAATCACACCGCCGTCTTTTTCTGTATAGATCTCCAGGGGGTCTCCTTCCCGGATGCGCAGGGTCCTGCGAATCTCCTTGGGAATTACAACACGCCCCAGATCATCAATGCGGCGCACAATACCGGTTGCTTTCATAGTTCCTCTCCTTTATCTGGGGCAGTGCCCCATTGGTTACCGGTCATATTATTTGACAAAGAAAGAGAAATATGTATTTATGGGATAAGGTTGGAAAAAACAGTGCTCCGGATCGGGCTGCCGGCACAGGAGGGCGGCCTTGCGGGGGGTGCTTCAAAACCGCACCAATAGAAAAGAGAAGCATCCATATGGATGCCGGAGGTTTCAAAAGACCCGCCGGAAATGGGGTTGATAGGATAGCAGGGCAGTAGTATAATATACACAGATTTCCCCCGGTTATAACGCTTCTGCCGTTGCAGCCGAGACGGTGCCATGGCAGACAAATTTTAAAGTTCAGGAGGAATACAGATGCATTATGAAATAAAAGGCGGTTCGTTTCCCGTGGTGGTATGCCAGCTGGAAAACGGGGAACAGATGATTACGGAAAAAGGCTCTATGGCTTGGATGAGCCCCAACATGCAGATGGAGACCAAAGGCGGCGGACTGGGAAAGATGTTTTCCAGAGCCTTCTCCGGTGAAAGTATGTTCCAGAATATCTACACGGCCAAGGGAGCGGGAATGATTGCGTTTGGCTCCAGCTTCCCCGGGCAGATCAAGGCTGTCACCATTGGCTATGGCCAGGAAATGATATTGCAGAAAAGCGCATTTTTGGCGTCGGAAGCGGGAGTGCAGCTTTCTACCCACTTCAGCAAGAAACTGGGGGCGGGATTCTTCGGCGGTGAAGGCTTTATTATGCAGCGCCTTTCCGGTCAGGGAACCGCCTTCGTGGAAATCGATGGAGAGCTGGTGGAATATGAGCTGCGCCCCGGGCAGCAGATCGTGGTGGACACCGGCAACGTGGCCGGGTTTACCCCAGGGGTCCAGATGGACATTCGGCAGGTTTCCGGTGCCAAAAATATATTTTTTGGCGGGGAAGGTCTGTTCAACACCGTGCTGACCGGCCCGGGCCGGGTGTGGCTCCAGACCATGCCCATTTATAATGTGGCCATGTCCATCCGCCCCTTTATTCCATCGGGCAATGGTTAAGAGAATTCTTTTCCCCATCTTAGCCTGCTATGGTGTATGATAGGGAAAAGCACTGGGAAGGGATTTGCATATGAATCGAAAGTGGGAAATTGTCAGGGATTGGGGCATCACCATCGGGTCTGTGGTGGGCAGCTTTTTGCTCAGCCTGTTTTTGCAAAACCAATATCAGACGGATGCACTGATTCCCGTGGTTTTTGTATTGGGAACATTTTTGACATCTGTGCTTACGCATGGGTATGTGTATGGGGTTTCCTCTGCGCTTTTTGGAGTGCTGGCGGTGAATTTTGCCTTTACCTTCCCTTACTTTCATCTGAATTTTATGATTCCCGAAAATCTGATTTCTACGGTGATTATGGTGATCGTCTCCCTGGTGACCTGTGGCCTCACTGCAAAGCTGAAGCAGCAGGAGGCCGCTCGGTCCAATGGGGAAAAGGAGCGGATGCGGGCCAACCTGCTTCGGGCGGTGTCCCACGACCTGAGAACGCCGCTGACCACAATCTGCGGTTCCAGCTCTGCGCTTCTTGAAAACTATGATGCCTTTACCCGGGAACAGCGAGAGACCATGCTTCGGGGAATTCAGATGGATGCCCAGTGGCTGAACCGCATGGTGGAGAATCTGCTGTCCATCACCAGAATCGGCAGCGGAGATGTGAAGATCATCAAGGAGGAGACGGCGCTGGATGAACTGGTAGACTCCGTACTGATGACCTTTTCCACCCGATACCCTGCTGTAAAGGTGACGCTGGATATTCCGGAGGAGGTTCTGATTATCCCCATGGATGCCATGCTGATTCAGCAGGTCCTGATTAACCTGCTGGAAAATGCAGTGCAGCATGCACAGGGGATGACAAAGCTGTCCCTGCGGGTGATTGCTATGGGGAATCGGGCGGTCTTTGAGATTCAGGACAATGGCAAAGGAATTGATGAGGACATGATTAAAAGCATTTTTTCCGGCCGGTATACCCCGGACGCTGCAATCCTGGACAGCAGCAAAAGTAACTGCGGAATCGGGCTGTCTCTGTGCGCCACCATTGTGAAGGCCCACGGCGGCACGATTCAGGCCAAAAATAGCAAAGGCGGAGGCGCATTGTTCCGCTTTACCCTGGATATGCCGGAGGAAGAGGATGAATAACAATAAGTATAAACTGCTACTCATAGAAGATGAGGAAAACATCCATAATTTTGTTGCGGCTCTCTTGGAGGCCAATGGCTATCAGGTCATCGGAGCCAGAACCTGCGCAGAGGGAACCATGCTGTTTGCCTCCCATTGCCCGGACCTGGTGATTCTGGATCTGGGTCTTCCCGATGGGGATGGAATGGAATTTTTGCGGGAGATTCGTCGGGATTCTATGGTGCCGGTCATTGTCCTGTCGGCCCGCACCAATGAAGCGGACAAGGTGCAGGCGCTGGATCTGGGAGCCAACGACTATGTAACAAAGCCCTTCGGTTCGGCGGAGCTTCTGGCCAGGGTGCGGTCCGCCATGCGGAACTTCCACTATAGTGCGCACCGTGGGGCAGGGGGGAACCGCTATGAGTCTCAGGGACTTGTGATCGACTATGATGCACGCCGTGTGTTCTGCCATGGCATCGAAATCAAATTTACACAGATCGAATATAATATTCTGGCCTTTCTTTCCGCTCACCCGGGCAAAGTGATGACATACGCTGCCATTATTAAGGCCATTTGGGGTTATAATGACCTGGGGAGCCGGAAAAAGCTTCAGGTGAACATGGCCAATATTCGAAAAAAACTGGGAGTCAGGCCTGGTGAAATCAGCTACATTGTAAATGAATTGGGCGTGGGCTATCGGATGCTCCGCAGTGATGAAAAATAGAAGACGGCCTGCTGTAAAATGACAGGGTCTCTCTGAAACGGACTGGATGGTTCCATGGTCTGTTTCGAGGGCCCTGTTTTTTTGTTGCAGCAGGTCGTTGCGCAAAATAATGGTTCTGTCAATGCAACAATGGACCATAAAATCCGTCTGTCTTAGTAAAGGGAGGAGGGGAAATATGCAGCTGCTTTTTTATGGAATCGGCCATTTTTTAGTGGATTTTCTGTGTGCCTGGAAGATACTATGCTTTGTCTGGGAAAAAGACTGGATCTGGCTGGCGGTGGCGTATAATTTCTGTGCCTTTGCTATGCAGCTTCCCCTGGGAGCTTTGGCGGACCGGGCCAAGTGGGGCGGACGGCTCTGCATATATGGTGCGGTTCTGGTGATTCTGGGTCTGGGATCTCCTGCTCCGTGGATGGGGGTCATTCTGGCTGGCTTTGGCAATGCCATGTATCATGTGGGTGGCGGCAGGGTAATTTTGTGCACCACCCGCGGGTATGGGCCTCTGGGAGCCTTTGTGGCGCCGGGCGCCTTGGGACTGTTTCTGGGCGGCTTGGCTCGGGGGCAGCGGGTCTGGGGGATTTTTGGTGCAGTACTGCTTCTTTTGTGTGTGCTGCCTCTGCTGACAGCGGAAAGAAGGCTTCCTTCTCCCGCAGCAGAACGAAGGGGAAACCTTCCAATTTTATTTCTGGTGGTGCTGCTTCGCTCCTTTGTGGCCATGACGGTTAAAAGTCCTTGGAAAGCCGGTGTCTTTGCTCTGGCTGCGGTGATTTTTACGGCCTGGGGCAAGGCTTTGGGCGGTCTGGCGGCGGATCGGCTGGGAGGTAAAATGGCCGGGGGCGTGTCGCTTCTGGTGGCCTCGGTTCTGTTTTTGTTCCCGAACTCTCCGATATTGGGACTTTTGGCGGTGCTGCTGTATCAGATGTCCATGCCCATTACTCTGAAAGATGGAGTGGGAGCCTATCCCGGTACGGTCTTCGGACTAATGACGCTGGGGCTTTTCCTGGGGTTCCTGCCCAGTATCTGGGGCGTTTCGCTGCCTTCATGGCAGACGGCGCTGCTTTCGGCTGGCTCCGGGGCGCTGCTCCTGCGGGGAGCGGGGAGGTGGCGTGACTGAACTATGGAATCTCTTTGGGCTTGACGGTGTTGACAGAAGGCGCCTTTGGATTGTTCTGGGGACTCAGAGGACGAGACCTGTATCTGCTGGTGCTGGTAAATACGGTGACCAATCCGCTGGTGGTGCTGGTTCACGGGCTCACAGGCTGGGTGGTTGGGCCGGAGCTTTGGGCCATTGGAACGGAATGGCTTCTGTATCGCACTCTGAAAAATCAGCTGAAAAGGCCGTTTCTCTTTTCTGTGAGCGTGAATCTTTTTTCGTACACCGTTGGACAAGTTTTGCAGCTTTTGATTGATTAAGGGGGTAAAACCATGAAAAAACTGGCAATGCTTCTATTGGTTCTTTGTCTTGTGGGCACCACAACGGCTCAGGCGGATATTATTTGGGAGCCGTCAGAGGATGCATTTTATGAAAAGCACAAGGGTGATTTTGCCCTGGAGCAGCAGTGCTATTATGTGAACAGCCCGGACGGCAAGGCAGAGCTCTATAACAGCCCCGGCGGGAAAGTGGTGGATACCATACCCAACGGCACCTTGATACGGATTTATTACATCTATGAGGACAAAACAGGGACCCGGTGGGGATACACCATGGATGAACATTATGTAACCTTATCGCAACTGATGAACCGCTATGATGACATGGAATTCCGGGCGGATCACCCGGGAGAAATTCAGGAAGCTGCCCCTGAGGAATTGAGTGTGGTGATTTCCCAGGGAGATTCCTTTCTGGGCTGGACCCATCCCGGGGGAATTCCTGCCGAGACAGAGGCGGTATTTGCGGATTGGGACTTGACGGAGCTTTGCCGGGAATACTATACCGACGACGAAGGGAGAGTCTGGGGGTATTTGGGCTACCATTATGGGCACAGAGAATTCTGGATTTGTCTTTCGGATCCCGATAATGCAGATATGAAAGAGCCGGAGCGGTATACGGCTGTAGCGTATTTTGGGGAAAATGCGGCGCCCCTTCAGGACAAGCGGGAGAAAGACCCTGTAAATCTTCTGCATCTGGTGCTTCCGATAGCGGTGGCGGCTGGGGCCACGGGAATCCTGTACTTCTGGCCCAGAAAAAAGAAAAAAGAGGAATAATAAAAACTGCCGCAAACCCCATAAGGTTTGCGGCAGGCTTTTTTGATAGGACCTTACTTGGCAAATACACGCTTCAGGTTGCAGAAGCGGGGCAGACCGTCTTCCTTGACCATTCCGGTTTCGCCCTGAATCAGGGGCAGGCAGTAGTCGATGAAGTCCTGGGTCACATAGTTGCCTTCCTTGTTGATCCACTCCAGGGGGACCTTCTTCTCGGTGTTGGCAACATCGCTCAGCTCGAACAGCTTGGGCTCGCACTTGTAGCCGTTCTCGTCACGGGTGCAGACAAAGCCGACCATCTTGTCGGTCTCGCCGTTGACGGCAGCTTCCACGGCGGTCTTGCCGGACAGGAAGGACTCGGCAATGTCGTTGCCGGAAGCACAGTGAGCGGCGCAACGCTGCAGCAGGCTCAGCTCAATGCCGCGAACCTTAGCACCGGTAGCAGCCTTGACCACCTCGGCCAGACGAGCAGCCAGGCCGCCCAGCTGGGCATGACCGAAGCCGTCGGTGCCGGAGGTCTTAGCCTCGGAAACGAAGGTGCCGTCCGCATAGTGGACACCCTCGGAAACAGCCACGATGCAGTTCTTCTTCTCGTTGTAGATTCGCTTCACATCGGCCAGGAACTGATCCATGTTGAAGTCCACCTCGGGGAGGTAGATGAGGTCGGGGCCTTCGCCCTTGACACCGGCCAGAGCAGCGGCGGCGGTCAGCCAGCCTGCGTGACGGCCCATGCACTCGATAATGGTGATCATGCCCACATCGTAAACATGGCAGTCACGGGAGACTTCCATTACAGAGGTAGCGATGTACTTGGCAGCGGAAGAGAAGCCGGGGCAGTGATCGGTGCCATACAGGTCGTTGTCAATGGTCTTGGGCACGCCCATGACACGGCACTCATAGCCGTTCTTGGCCATGTACTTGGAAATCTTGTTGCAGGTATCCATGGAGTCGTTGCCGCCGTTGTAGAAGAAGTAACGGACATTGTACTTCTTGAAGATCTCCAGAATGCGCTTGTAGTCGGTGTCGTCCACATCGGGGTCAGCGATCTTGTAGCGGCAGGAGCCCAGAGCGGAAGAGGGAGTGGACAGCAGATGCTCCAGCTCCTTGGGATCTTCATCGTCCATGATCATGAGCTGATCGTTGAGAACACCCTTAATACCGTGGAAAGCACCATAGACTTTAGTGATATTTTCGTTCTCCAGGGCAGTCTTAATGACGCCGTAGGCACTGGCATTGATGACGGCGGAAGGGCCACCGGACTGACCGATGATCACAGAGCCGACCAAAGCTTTGTTAGACATACTATATGACCTCCATAAAGCAAATTATGTTTTGGATATTTTGCACATATGTGACTACATATTTTTGCAAACACCCAAATTATATCACAAAAGACGGAAAATAGCAAATAAAATAATTGAAATCGTACAGAATTGTGCTATAATGAGAGAGACAAATCCGGCGGGAAACCGCCGAGTATAAAAGGAGTGTTTATAATGCCTCTGGTAACTACTACTGAAATGTTTAAGAAGGCTTACGACGGCGGCTACGCCATCGGCGCTTTCAACGTCAACAACATGGAGATCGTACAGGCCATCACTGAGGCCTGCCGCGAGGAGAAGGCTCCCGTAATTCTGCAGGTGTCCAAGGGCGCCCGCGCTTACGCAAACCACACCTATCTGGTAAAGCTGGTTGAGGCTGCTGTTATTGAGTGCCCCGAGATTCCCGTGGCCCTGCACCTGGACCATGGCGATAGCTTTGAGACCTGCAAGTCCTGCATCGACGGCGGCTTCACCTCCGTTATGATCGACGCTTCCTCCAAGCCCTTTGCTGAGAACATCGAGATCACCCGCAAGGTGGTTGAGTACGCTCATGACCACGGCGTTGTTGTCGAGGCTGAGCTGGGCGCTCTGGCCGGCGTTGAGGACGAGGTCAATGTTTCCGCTGAGGATTCCCACTACACCCGTCCTGAGGAGGTCGAGGAGTTTGTAGCCAAGACCGGCTGTGACTCTCTGGCCATCGCCATCGGCACCTCCCACGGCGCTTATAAGTTTAAGCCCGGCACCAACCCCCAGCTGCGTTTCGACATTCTGGAGGAGGTTTCCAAGAAGCTGCCCAACTTCCCCATCGTTCTGCATGGCTCTTCTTCCGTTCCTCAGGAGTATGTGAAGATGGTCAACGAGAACGGCGGCAAGATGCCCGGCGCCATCGGCGTGCCTGAGGAGCAGCTGCGCCATGCTGCTGAGCTGTCTGTCTGCAAGATCAACATTGACTCCGACCTGCGTCTGGCTATGACCGGTACCATTCGGAAGTTCTTCAACGAGCATCCCGACAAGTTCGATCCTCGTGAGTATCTGAAGCCCGCACGCGCCAACATCAAGGAGCTGGTCCGTCACAAGCTGGTTGACGTTCTGGGCTGCGCTGGCAAGGCTTAATTTGCAATTCCATATATTTTATAGATGCATTCTTTGGGTCACGGCATATGCCGTGACCTATTTGCTATGTTAGACCGGAGGGGGTGGAAGGAACCGGAAAGAGTCTGGAAAAAAGTCGAAAAAAAGTAAAAAAAGGGTTGACATTTCCTGTGGGTGTGGTATAATACGACCCGTTGCTCGCGTGAGCGGCAAGAACTTAAAAACTTCTTAAAAAATAAGTTAAAAAAGTTCTTGACAAACACTTCAAAGTCTGATATAATCTTCAGGCGCTTGAGAGGGCGGCGGCAAAACCGAATCGGCAAAGTGCTTCAAAAAGTTTGAAAAAACTTGAAAAAAGTACTTGACAAACCGAAAAGGTTGTGCTAAAATAGAAAAGCTTGATGCGAGCGAATCGCGGAAAGCACTGTGTACCTTGTAAATTGAA